>NZ_CP028844.1:205000-525000 GCF_003058325.1 Methylobacterium currus | reverse complement strand
CCCGCTCGACTTGCATGTGTTAAGCCTGCCGCCAGCGTTCGCTCTGAGCCAGGATCAAACTCTCAAGTTGAAGAGCTGATCAAAGCTGATCACAATAGTAACGGAGGCTCACGACCGACCGGCGTTTCCGCACGATCGTGTGAGCACCGAAACGTCGGACCAGCATCATCCTACTCATGATCCCGCCCGAGGGCAGGATCCGCAGGGACGACGCCGTCCACGCTTCTCTTTCTCGTATGAACTTGTCAAAGAGCCGATCGGGCGTGAGCCAGATCTCGTACCCTGGAGAACAGAAAGCAGCGCCGGGTTGCCCTGGCCCTTGCTTCGTCGTCTCTCGGGAAGTCCTTCGAGGCGGGCCGTTCGTCTCGGCGCCCCGTCGGTGAGCGGTCGTTTAAGGGTAGCCGGCTCGCCTGTCAACCGCAGCGCTGGCGTCGGTCTGCGCGCCGTCGTTCCGTCCGATCACCCGTCTCGGGCGAGGATTATCGCGTTGGGGCCGAGAGGGGAGGGGACGTCGTCGCGTGCAAGTCGCCGCGGATCGTGCATAGGGATCCCGGGTCATGCATCGACGGGAGCTTCG
Source organism: Methylobacterium currus (assembly GCF_003058325.1). Taxonomy (NCBI): domain Bacteria; kingdom Pseudomonadati; phylum Pseudomonadota; class Alphaproteobacteria; order Hyphomicrobiales; family Methylobacteriaceae; genus Methylobacterium; species Methylobacterium currus. The sequence goes on along the minus strand of NZ_CP028844.1, from coordinate 524,423 downwards.
CGTAGGCCGATGACCACGGACACAGTCGATCGCGTCCTCGTCGCCGGCGGCGGCATCGCCGGCCTGGCGGTCCGGCGCGCCCTGCACCGGCGCGGCCTTGCCTCTCTCACCCTGGAACGGCGCGGCGGCCCGGCGGAAGCGGGCCTCGCCATCAACCTGCCCGGCAACGCGGTCCGTGTGCTCGCGCAGCTCGGCCTGCTGGATGAGCTCCGGGCGGTCGGCACGCGCCTGCGCCGGCGCGAGTACCGCACCGAGCGCGACCGCCTGCTCTTCGCCGTGGACGAGGAGGCATTCTGGGGCTCGGAGATAGGGCCGCACTGCCTGCGTCGCGCCGACCTGCTGCGCCTCCTGCAACTCGGCCTCGCCCCGGACGATCTCCGCCACGGCGCCGGGATCGTTGCGGGCCGGCAGACCGAACAGGGTGTGGAGGTCGATCTCGAGGACGGGACGGTCGAGACGGGTGGCCTGCTCGTCGGTGCGGATGGCGTGCATTCGCGGGTCCGGCGCAGCCTGTTCGACGATCGGGCGCCGGGCGCGGCGCTGCTGGCCTCGCAGAGCTGGCGCGTCATGGTGCCCAATCCGGGCGTCGAGGCCTGGACGCTGTGGGCCGGCGCCGGGGCCTTGTTCCTGCTCATCCCGGTCGATCGCGGGGAGGCCTATGCCTGGATCTCGGCGAGCGACGGTTCCGGGGAGGGGCTCGACCCGGCCGGCCTGCGGCAGGCCTTCGCGTCATTTCCGCGCTTGGTCCGCGACACGCTGGAGGCGGCGCTCGCGCAGCCCGCCGGCCTCCATCACTCGCCGCTGGAGGAGGTCCGCATTCCGGCCTGGACCCGCGACCGGGCCGTCCTCGTCGGCGATGCCGCCCACGCGACTGCCCCCGTCTGGGCTCAGGGCGCCGCCCTGGCGCTCGAGGACGCCCTGGTCCTGGCCGACCTGCTGGCCGGAGCGAGCGACTGGCGTTCCGTCGGCAGGGATTACGAGCGGCTGCGCCGGCCGCGGGTCGCGCATGTGCAGGCCATGACCGATCGCCTGTCGCGCACGGCGCGGCTGCCGGGCTGGGCGAGGACCCTGCTTCTCCCGATGATCGGGCCGCGCAGCTACCGGGCGACCTATGCGCCGCTCCGCACGGCGGTGACGGCCTGAGGCGATCGTCACGATCCCATCCTGCCGGCCGGCGCGTTGAGGTGCTCCGCGCCCGTGGCGCCCGGCCCGCCGAGGTCAAAGCCGGTGCGGCGCGCCGGATTTCGTCGGGCGGCCTCGTCGGCAGGGGCCCCGGTCCGGGAGGAGGGCTTCGCCTATTGCGCCGCCTTCACCAGCGGGCACCCGCCTTCCGCCAGCGGCCGGAAGGCCTCGTCGCCCGGTACGGTGGCGATGAGCTTGTAGAGGTCCCACTCGCCGGTCGATTCCTTCGGGGTCTTCACCTGCATCAGGTACATGTCGTGGACCATGCGGCCGTCCTCGCGAATCTTGCCGTTCGTCGCGAACATGTCGTTGACCGGCGTCTCGCGCATCTTGGCGATCACGGTCTTCGCGTCGTCGGTGCCGGCGGCCTGCACGGCCTTCAGGTAGTGCAGCACCGAGGAATAGACCCCCGCCTGGTGCATCGTCGGCATCAGCCCGGCCTTCTCCTTGAAGCGGGTGGCGAAGGCGCGGGTCTCGGGCGTGCGGTCCCAGTAGAAGGCCGTGGTGAGGAGCAGGCCCTGCGCCACCTCGATGCCGAGGCTGTGGACGTCGTCGATGTTGATGAGCAGCGCCAGCAGGGTCTGGCCGCCTTGGACGATGCCGAATTCGTGCGCCTGCTTGATCGCGTTGACGGTGTCGCCGCCGGCATTGGCGAAGGCGATGAGCTTGGCCTTCGAGGCCTGGGCCTGGAGCAGGAAGGACGAGAAGTCGGCGGTGGCGAAGGGCGCGCGGACGGTGGAGACCACCTTGCCGCCGGAGCGCTTCACCTCCGCGATGGCGTCGCGCTCGAGGGCGTGGCCGAAGGCGTAGTCGGCGGTGACGAAGGCCCAGCTGTCGAGGCCCTTCTTCACCGCGGCATTCCCGGATACGTGCGAGAGGGCGTAGGTGTCGTAGGTCCACTGGATCCCGGTCGGGGAGCATTGCGGCCCGGTGAGGTCCGAGGTGCCGCCGCCCGAGACGATGAGCAGCTTGCCCTTCTCCTTGGCGACCTGCTGCACGGCGAGCGCCACCGAGGAGGTCGGCACGTCGAGGATCACGTCGACGCCCTCCCGGTCGTACCATTGCCGGGCGATGTTGGAGCCGACATCGGGCTTGTTCTGGTGGTCGGCGAAGACGACCTCGATCGGCTTGCCGTCGAGGGTGCCCCCAAAGTCCTTCACCGCCATCTCGGCGGCGATCACCGAGCCGCGGCCGGTGGAATCGGCGTAGACGCTCGACATGTCGTTGAGCACGGCGAGCTTGACCTTGCCGTCGCTCAGGCGCGGCTCGGCGGAGAGGGCCGGGGCAGCGAGGGCGTAGAGCGACGCGGCGGCGAAGAGCGCGGCGCGGAGGGCGACGAGGGACATCAGGGCGTTCTCCCGGGCGCGTCCGCTTCTGGGCGAGCGGATCGTGGCGCCTCGGGGGCCATGAGAGGGTGTGACGCGGCGGGGCGCAAGTCGGGAGGAGGCACGCGAGACCGGGGATGACCGCCCATGACGTGATGCGGCCGCCTTTCTCAACCCTCTGCGTCATCCCGGGTTCTCGCCCTTCGGCGAGGCCCGGGGTGTCATTGTGTTTCGTTCGTGCAGCGTCCGGGCGCTCACCGCAACGCGATCGCCAGAAGCGACCCGGCGATCACCCAGAGCGCCAGGGTCGACCACACCATCCGCTTGGTCTCGGTGCGGATGCGGCGCTCGACGCGGGACACCTCGCGCAGGCCCTCCTCGTCGAGGCGCACCAGCACGCGCTTCGCCCGCTGGGCGAGGTCGGGCACGTCCGCCACCACCTCGGCCAGCGTCAGCACCGCGCGGCGGGCCTGGTCGGCCCGGCCGATGGGGCCGAGATTGCGGGCGAGCCAGGCGCGCACCACCGGCTCGGCGGTGGTCCACATGTCGAGGCGCGGATCGAGCGAGCGGGCGACGCCCTCGACCACCACCATGGTCTTCTGGAGCATCACCAGCTCGGTGCGGGTGCTCATGTCGAAGAGCGCGGTGACGTCGAAGAGCAGCGTCAGAACCTTCGCCATCGAGATCTCGTCGGCCCGGCGCTGGTGGATCGGCTCGCCGATCGCCCGGATGGCCTGCGCGAAATCGTCGACGGAGTGGTGGGAGGGCACGTAGCCGGCCTCGAAATGCACCTCCGCCACCCGGCGATAGTCGCGCAGGATGAAGCCCAAGAGAATCTCCGCCAGGAAACGGCGCTCCTTCAGGCCGAGCCGGCCCATGATGCCGAAATCGACCGCCACCAGCCGCCCTGCGGGATCGACGAACAGGTTGCCCGGATGCATGTCGGCGTGGAAGAAGCCGTCCCGGATCGCGTGGCGCAGGAAGGACTGGATCACGGTTCGACCCAGGGCCGCGACGTCGTGCCCGGCCGCCACGATCGCCTCACGGTCGTTGAGGCGGATGCCGTCGATCCACTCGCTCGCCAGCACGTCGCGGCCGGTCAGCTCCCAGACCGGCTGCGGCACCCGGAACTCGGGATCGTCCTTGATGTTCTCGGCGAGTTCCGAGAGGGCGGCGGCCTCGAGCCGCAGGTCCATCTCCATCGCGACGGAGCGGGCCAGGGTCTCCACCACCTCGCGCGGGCGCAGGCGCTCGGCCTCGGGGCGCAGGGCCTCGACCACCCGGGCCATGAAGCGCATCGCCTGGATGTCGCGGGCGAAGCGCTCGCGCACCCCCGGCCGCATGATCTTGACCGCGATCACCCGCTCGGTGCCGTCGGGCTCGCGCAGGTGCGCCTTGTGCACCTGGGCGATCGAGGCGGCGGCGATGGGCTCGCTGAACGAGGTGAACAGCTCCGAGAGCGGCTTGCCGAGCGTGGCTTCGAGGGTTGCGACCGCGACCGCTTGCGGGAAGGGCGGCACCCGGTCCTGCAGCCGCTCCAGGTCGCGGGCCGCCGCCATGCCGACGATGTCGGGCCTCGTCGCCAGGAACTGGCCGAACTTGACGTAGGACGGCCCGAGCCGCGTCAGCGCCGCGGGCAGGCGGCCGGGGCCGAGGCCCGGCCGTTCGAGCTTGCGGCCGAGCCGCAGGACGAGGCGCAGGTGCGGCGGCAGCTCGGCGGCGTCCACGAAGGCGAGGGCGCCCTCGCGGGCCATCACCCAGCCGACATGGATGCCCCGCGCGAGGTGGGCGACGAGGCTCAGCACGGGCGATGCCTCACGCGAGCTTCCAGCCGGAATGAATCGCGCAGATGCCGCCCGAGAGCGGCCGGTGGGTGACGTGGCCGAAGCCCGCCTCCTCGATCATCCGGGAGAAGCTGCCGGGGGTCGGGAAGCGGCGGATCGACTCGACGAGGTACTGGTAGGATTCCTTGTCGCCGGCGACCAGCGAGCCGAGGCGCGGGATGACCTTGAACGAGTAGGCCTCGTAGATCTTGTCGAGCCCCGGCACGTCGACATGGGAGAATTCGAGGCACAGGAAGCGCCCGCCGACCTTCAGCACCCGATGGGCTTCCCGGAGCGCCAGCTCGATCCGCGGCACGTTCCGGATGCCGAAGGCGATGGTGTAGGCGTCGAAGGTCTCCGACGGCAGCGGCAGCGACTCGGCGTTGCCGGCGACGAAATCGATCCGCGAGCCGTAGCGGTGGCCGGCCCGCTCGCGGCCGACGCCGAGCATCGCCTCGTTGATGTCGAGGACCGTCACCTTGGTGTCGGGCCCACCGGCCTCCAGCGTCCGGAACGCGATGTCGCCGGTGCCGCCGGCGACGTCGAGCAGCCGGAACGGCCGGGTGCGCGAGGGGCGCAACGTCGACACGAAGGCGCTCTTCCACGCCCGGTGCAGTCCCCCCGACATCAGGTCGTTCATCAGGTCGTAACGCTTGGCCACCGAGCGGAAGACCTCGTTGACGCGGTCCTGCTTCTCCGCGAGCCTGACGCGCTCGAAGCCGAAATCGGTGCTGGTCTCGTCGCCGGCCATGCCTTCAGGTCCCCTGTCGTGGCGGCCTGCATAGCGAAGGTGGCGGGATTGCGCCATCTGGCGCGGAGCCTGGGGGGTGCGGTTCTTCGCGCGGCGGCCGGCCGCGGCCGGGCATCAGGAGCCGGGCCGCCCCGCCACGCGGTAGAGGCCCGCCTCGTCCCGTCCGACGGGGACCGGCGTCCCGGCATCCCGGGCCGGTCCGTCGACGGCTGCCGCCAGGGCCGTGCGGATCGCATCGGTCCCGCCGTTCTCCGGATCCTGCGCCGCATCGACGAGCCTCGTCAGCGACACGCCGGCCTGATCCAGCCCGAGACGGTTCTCGATGAGGCGGATGATCAGATCCGGCGTCCTCTGCTTCAACAGAAGCGCGGTCGTCTGTGGATCGAGCTTGAGCCGGGCGCCGACCCCCTGGACCATCTCTCCGTCGCCCGGATTCGCCCGGAGGGCGATCAGCGCATCCTTGATCGCCGCTCCGAGTTCGGCCAAGGTTTTGTAAGTCGACGGATCGAGACCGAAGACCTCGCCGATCTGCCGGGTCTTCTGGACGAACAGCGTCTCGCCGTTCACGCTGCTGACGCCGAACAGCGCCTCGTTCACCGCCGCTCGGGCCTGGAGGTCCGTGGAGCGGCCCGGGGAATCGGCTGGATTCGTGCGATCGCCGAATGGGCCGGAGAGCGCCGTACGCGAAGGGGCCGTCTGCCGCAGCATGACCAGGGCCGCATTCCCGGTGGTTGGAACCAGTTTCATCGCACGCTCCGCCGCCTCCGGCAGCGGGTCGTGATCACGTCCGAAACCCCGCCGCCATGGGCCCGCAACATAGGGGAATTTACCTAAGGTCACGTGAATGGGCGCGGCCGCACCCGACGGAGGCGAAAGCGCGGATTGGCGAAAGCGGCGCGGCGCCCCCATCTCACGGCGAGAGGGTTCTTCGCCCGCGTTCCAGGATGTCATGCCCGAACTGCCCGAAGTCGAGACCGTGCGCCGCGGCCTGGAGCCCGCCCTGGTCGGCGCCCGCTTCACCGAGGTCGTGCTGAACCGGCCGAACCTGCGCTTTCCGTTTCCGCCCCGCTTCGTCGAGCGCGTGCGGGGCCAGGAGGTCACGGCCCTGTCGCGGCGCGCGAAGTATCTGGTGGCCGAGCTGTCCTCCGGCGAGGCGCTGATCATGCATCTCGGGATGAGCGGGCGCTTCGACGTGCACCTGCCCGATGGCCGCACCGTTTCGCCCGGCGACTTCTACCTCGAAGGCGCGCAGGGTCAGGCCAAGCACGACCACGTCCGGCTCGCGCTCTCGAACGGCGCCCGGGTCGTCTACAACGACGCCCGCCGCTTCGGCTTCATGGACCTGGTGCCGTCTGCCGGCCTCTCGACCTGCCGCCACTTCGCCGGCATGGGCATCGAGCCGCTCGGCAACGAACTCTCGGGCGAGACGATCGCGGCGCTGTTCGCGGGCAAGCGCACGCCGCTCAAGGCCGCGCTCCTCGACCAGCGGCTGATCGCGGGGCTGGGCAACATCTACGTCTGCGAGGCGCTGCACCGGGCCAAGCTCCATCCGGAAGCCCCGGCCGGCACGCTGGCGGATGCCGCCGGCCGCCCGACCGCGAAGGCCAAGCGCCTCGCCACGGTGATCCGCGACGTGCTGACCGAGGCGGTGGCGGCGGGCGGCTCGACCTTGCGCGACTATGTCCACACCGACGGCAGCCAGGGGGCGTTCCAGCACGCCTTCCGGGTCTATGACCGGGAGGGGCTGGGCTGCACGGCGCGGGGCTGCCGCGGGGTGGTGCGGCGGCTGGTGCAGTCGGGGCGGTCGACGTTCTACTGTGAGACGTGCCAGCCGCGGTGAGCGCGAGAGAGGCGTCGCAGGCAAGATGTCGGATCCGGCCGAGGTCATCGATTGCGGCCTGCTCACGGTTGCGGACCGCCGGCCGCGATGCATCGGATCGCCGGTGCGCGGTCCGGGACTGGATGGCCTGGGAGACCGCGCATGTCTCGCTCGATCGAGCCTCGCCCCCGATTCCACCGCCGGACGATCCGGCGCGGGATACGGTGTTCGCGACCTTGGTGGCGCATTATTGGGCGAATGACGGCTTCCTGCGCGGGCCGGACGCGATCCTCTCCGGCATGGACCGTCTCGGTGCCATCCCGGGGGTCCTGATCCATGGGCGCCGCGACATCAGCGGGCCGGCGGTCACGGCGTGGCAGCTTCACCGGCTCTGGCCGGCGAGCCGCCTCTGCATCGTGGAAGCGGAGGGCCATGGCGGGCCGGGCATTGCCGCCCGGATGAGGGAGGCGACCGATGGCTTCGCGATCCTCGACCACCAGCGGCAATGAGCCGTGACCCGGCAAGCGGCTGGCCGACCGACGGCGTCCTGGACGCAGCTTCCACGTCAAGGTCCCGGCATCGACGACCGTAATCCCGATTCCCATCGAAATTCTGAACTGTATCGTATGTTATCGCACTCTCATCGGATTCGTATTTCATCCGCTTTGCATCGCAAAAATCCAAGAACAACGATGCTGAAATAAAGCAAAATCGACGAAAATCATCAGACGAAATCCATTCTGGGGAGGAATGGGGCCGAGGCGCGTCGATTGGCAGACGACCAGGAGAAGCGAAATGGCGACGACCCAGCAATCCGAACAGGCCAAGAAAACCGAGCCGGTGAAGGGCGCTCTCGATGTCAACTCCACTGGAATCGAGAACGGCGCCGCGCAGGCGTCCAAGATGGCCGACCTCGCCAAGGACAGCATCGACAAGGCCGGCGCGCTGCAAGGACGAACCGCCGATACTGCGCAGCAGATGATGCAGATCGGCGTCGAGACGGTCTCGCGCACGGCGCGCGAGTTCAACGATCAATTCCAGCGGACGATGGGCGTCGGCAGCGAGGACGGGGCGCGGTTCGCCGAGCAGGCGCGGAAGAACTCGGACGCCGTCAGCCGCTGCGGCACGGTGATGACCCACGCCATGCAGGATGCCTGGCGCAGCTCCGTCGAGCTCGGCCAGAAGCGCTGGCAGCGCAACCTGGAGGGCCTGAAGCGCCTCGCCGGCGCCCGTAACCTGCAGGAACTCTCGATGCTCCAGAGCGAGATGATGCGCGAGAGCGTGCAGAGCCTGGTCGAGGATGCCCGCACCGTCGCCGAGACATCCCTGCGCTCCCTCGAGGAGGTCGGGACGATCTGCGCCAGCGTGAAGCCACTGCCGGCGTCGCGCTGAGGCGGGACGGGCCCGCGCCTCCGGACCGGGAGGCGTGGGCCCGGCCGGTTCAGACCGTGCGGCCGCCGTCGATCGGCATCTCGACGCCGGTGATGAACTCGGCCTCGTCGGAAGCGAGGAAGAGCGCCACGTTGGCGATGTCGGTGGCGCGCGACATCCGGCCGAGCGGGATCGTGGCGACGAACTTCGCGCGGTTCTCCGGGGTGTCGGGCACGCCCATGAAGGCCTCGAGCAGGCCGGTCTCGCCCATCACCGGGCAGAGCGCGTTGACCCGGATCTTCCACGGGGCCAGCTCGACGGCCAGCGACTTCGACATCAGGTTCACCGCCCCCTTCGAGGCGTTGTACCAGGTCAGGCCCGGCCGCGGCCGGATGCCGGCGGTGGAGCCGACATTCAGGATCACGCCGCCGCCATTGTCGCGCATTGCCGGAGCGAGGGCCCGGACGAAGTGGAAGATCGACTTCACGTTGACCCGGAAGACCCGGTCGAAGGCCTCCTCGTCCACCTCCATCAGCGGCTGGTTGCGGTGGGTGGTGCCGGCGTTGTTGACCAGGATGTGCGGCGTGCCGAAGGCCTCGGTGGTGCGCCGGACCGCCGCCTGCACGTCCTCGGCGCTGCCGACATCCGCCGCGATGGCGATCGCCGCCGCGCCGATCTCTTTCGCCACGCGCTCGGCGGCGTCGCCGCGCAGGTCGAGCACCGCGACCTTGGCGCCTTCCTCGGCGTAGCGCTTGGCGATGCCCTCGCCGAAGCCGCCGCCGGCGCCGGTGACGATCGCGACCTTGCCGTTGAGCCTCATGAAAAAAATCTCCTTCGTCAGGCGGCCGAGATCTCGCCGCGCTCGATCTGGATGGTGGTGTCGACCAGGGCCCGCAGCAGGTCCGGGCTGCTCTCGGTGATCAGGATCGCGACGTCGGGCAAAGCGGCCCGCAAGCGGGCAAGGGCCTCGGCGTAGCGGAGGGCGAGGGCCGGGGCGAGGCCCTGGAACGGCTCGTCGAGGAGCACCGCGCGGGTGCCCACCATGAGGGCCCGGCCGAGGGCCACCATCTTGCCCTGTCCGCCCGACAGGCCCGCCGCCTTGCGGGGCGCGAAGTCCTTGAGCTCGGGAAGGAGCGCGTAGACGGCGTCCAACCGCCGCGAGACTTCCGGTCTCGGCAGGCCGAGCACCTGGGCCGGCAGCAGCAGGTTGTCCTGCACCGTGAAGCTGCCGAACAGCCTGCGCTCCTCCGGGGCGTAGCCGATGCCGAGCCGCGCGCGGTGATGGGCCGGAACAGAGCCGGCCTCCCGCCCGTCGAGGACGAGCCGGCCGGCCTGGAGGGGGAGGAGCCCCATCAGGGCGCGGAGCGTCGTGGTCTTGCCGGCGCCGTTGCGGCCGATCAGCGCCACGCGCCCGCCCGGCGGCACCTGGAGCGAGACGCCGCGCAGGACCGGCGCCCCCGCGATTTCCACCGCCGCCCCCTCAAGCCGCAGCATGGGCGCCTCCCACGGGGGCGATGCCGATCACCGTGCGCTGCACCTCCGGGTCGTTGAGGATCTGGGCCGGCGGTCCGAGCGCCGCGATCCGCCCCTGGCCCCACACCGCCACCCGGTCGGCGAAGCGTCCGACCACCTCCATGTCGTGCTCCACGAACACCGCCGTCACGCGGGCTTCCCGCAGGACCCGCACCAGGGTCTCGACGATTCCCATCTTCTCGGCCGCCGCGACGCCGCTCGTCGGCTCGTCCATCAGGAGGAGGCGGGGGCGGAGCGCCACCGCCATGGCGATGTCGACGAGCTTGCGGGCGCCCTCGTTGAGCGCGTCGGCCCGCACCTCGGCGATGCGGGAGAGGCCGAAGCGCCCGATCAGCTCCGCCGCCTCGTCGCGGAAGCGCGGGCGCAGCAGGGGATTGAGCACCGACCACACGCCCTCCCGGGCGGCGACCGCCAGCGCCACGTTCTGCAGCACGCTGTGCTCGGTGAAGAGCTGCGGCAGCTGGAAGCTGCGCGCGACGCCGAGCCCGACGATGCGGCGCGGCGACAGGCCGAGGATCGGCTTGCCCTCGAAGGCGATCGAGCCCCCTTGCGGCTTCAGGTAGCCGGTCGTCATGTTGATGAAGGTGGTCTTGCCGGCGCCGTTCGGGCCGATGATCGCCAGGAACTCGCCGGCCTCGACGTCGAGGTCGATCCCGTCCGCCGCCTTGAGGCCGCCGAAGGCGAGGCGCAGGCCCCGGGCCTGGAGGAGCGCGGTCATGCGGCCCTCCTGCGGCTCGCGATCATCCCCCAGATCCCGCCCGGCGCGAACACGATGACGCCGAGCAGCACGAGGCCCAGCACCATCTGCCAGGCATTGGCGAAGGTGGCGGCGGCGTAGACCCGGGTCAGCTCGTAGGCCGCGGCGCCCAGGAACGGCCCGATCACGCTGCCGGCCCCGCCGAGGATCGCGATGAAGACGAGCTCTCCGGACGTGGTCCAGTAGCTGAGTGCCGGCGTCACGTGGCGGGTGGTGAGCGCGATGATCGCCCCGGCAAAGCCCGCCATCACGGCGGATACCACGTAGGCGGCGAGCAGCACGCGCTTCGGCGACACGCCCATGAAGTCGAGCCGCGTCTCGCGGGTCTTGATGCCGGCGAGCGCTTCCCCGAGAGGGGAAGCCAGGGCCACCCGCACCAGCGCGCCGCAGGCCAGCGCCAGGACGAGCGCGATGCCCAACACCGTCCACTCCCCCGCCTCGCCGGCGAGCGGCCGGCCGAGGACGGTCACGGGCGGCAGCCGGATGCCGTCGGCGCCATGGGTCAGCGCGTAGAATTTTTCCAGCACCGAGTAGAACACCATGCTGAGCGCCAGATTCAGCATGCCGAAGAAGATCTCGCGGTAGCGCACCACGAAGAGCCCGATCAGCAGGCCGACCAATCCGGCGAGCAAGGCTGCGAGGGGCACGAGCAGGAGCGCCTCCGGCACGGCGATCGCCCCGAACGCCACCGTGTAGGCGGCGAGCGCGAGGTAGAGCGCGTGGCCGAAGCTGACCTGGCCGGCCCGCAGCAGGAGCAGGATGCCCAGCACCGCGAGCCCCTTGGCGAGCGCGATGGTGAGGACGAAGCGCAGCCACGGCACCGCGTAGGCAAGCCCGACGATCAGCACGGCGCCGGCGAGCGCGAGAAGGGTCTCGGAGCGGCGGGTCATGGCGCCACGCCTCCTTGAGTGAGAGCGCAGATCATATCCGCCGGGTCTCCGCCACGCCGAACAGCCCCTGCGGACGGAACAGCAGCACCGCCACCATGATGGCGTAGGGCACCACCACCTCGAATTCGGGCGCGACGTAGACTGCGAAGGAGCGGCCGAGGCCGATGAGGAGAGCCGCCAAAGCCGCCCCCTCGATCTGGCCGAGGCCCGCGGTCGCCACGACCGCGAAGGAGAGCACGATGGTCGAGGCGCCGACGCCCGGCACCAGCGACACGGTGGGGGCGGCGAGCGCGCCGCCGAGGGCGGCCAGCGCCGCGCCGACCGTGAAGGTGAGCATCGTCACCTTGGCGGCGTCGATGCCCATGGCGCGGGCCGCCTCGCGGTCGACCGTGACCGCCACGACCATCCGGCCGGTCAGCGTGTAGCGGAGCACATAGGCGAGTATGGCGAGGGTGGCGAGCGCCACCCCCGGCAGCACGTAGAGCTGGTAGGCGGTGAACGGGATCACGTCCTGGCCGAAGGGCACGTCGACGGTGCCGAGCCATTTGAGCGGCGCGTCGAACACCACCGGCTGCACGCCCCAGACCAGCTTCTGCAAGTCCTCCAGGATCATGAACAGCGCGAAGGTGACGAGGAGCTGCAGCACAGGCTCGCGGTCCTGCATCCGCCGCAGCAGGAACCGCTCGATCAGCGGCCCGAGCACGGCGCCGACCAGCACCGCGGCGGCGAGCAGGATCGGCAGGCCGAGCCAGGGCGGCGCACCCAGCGACATGGCGAACAGCCCGAGCGAGGCCGCGGCGTAGCCGCCAATGGCATAGAGGCTGCCATGGGCGACGTTGAGCACCCGCAGCACGCCGAACACCAGGTTCAGCCCCACCGCCACCATGAACACGGCGGCGGCGTAGGACAGCCCGTCGAGCAGGGCGAGCCCGACGAGGATCCCGTTCTCCGACAGCCAGGCCATCAGCTCTTGAAGGCCTGCGCCTGCGGGAGCTTGGCCACCATGTCGGGGCTCAGCATCTTGAGCCAGTCGGCGCTTTTCTGGCCGACCGGCGTCGTCACGGTCTCGGCCGGGAAGACGATCATGTCGGTGAGCACCGGGAACGGGTATTTGTCGGAGTGCAGCGTGGTGCCGATGAGCTGGTTCTCGAGCCCCTGGCCGTCCTCGCGGATGCGCACGCTGGCGGTGGGCGAGGGGAATTCGAGGCCCTTGAAGGCCGCGGCGAGCTCCGCATCGGTCGGCCAGCCGCCGCCCTTCGCCGCCACCGCCTTCTCGATGCCGGCCTTCATCGCCGAGACCGCTTGCGCCATGTGGAAGCAGGGGTAGATCGGCCAGGCATTGTACTTGGCGCGGTAGCTGTCGTTGAAGCGCTTCAGCCGCTCCGGGTCGGCCGGCGACGGGTGCAGGAACCAGTGGTCGCCGCGGGCGCCGACGATGTGCCCGGCCGGCAGCGCCTTGCCGACGCGCTGGAGCGAGGATTCGGCGAGCGGCATCACGAAGGTCGAGCGCTCGAACAGCTTGCGGTCCGAGGCCTGGCGGATCAGCGCGTCGAGGTCGCCGCCCCAGGAGGTCGAGAGGACCACGTCGGGGCGAAGCGCCAGCACCCGGGTGATCTCGGTCGAGAAGTCGGTGGCGCCGAAGCGCGGAAACAGCTCGGCCGAGACCTTCACCCCGGGCTTCAGGGTGTTCATCGCAGTCCGGAAGATGTCCCAGGAATCGCGGCCCCAGGCATAGTCCTGGTTGATCACCGCGATCGACTTAATGTCCGGCTTGACCTTGAGGAGGTAGAGGAGCGCGGCCAGAATCTCCGGCGTCGCGTTGGCCTGGGTGCGGAAGGCGTACGTGTAGCGGTTGTCCTCGAAGATGCGCTGGGTGCCGCAATCCCACAGCAGGGTCGGGCGCTTCAGCTCGTCGGAGAGCGGCGCGCAGGCGATGCAGTCGGCCGAGGAGATCGCCGCGAAGATCAGGTGCACGCCTTCCGACTGCACCAGGCGGCGGTATTCGCCGACGACGTGGTCGACGCCCGGCCCCTCGTCGACGAAGATCGGCCGTACCTTGACCCCACTGATCCCGCCGGCCGCGTTGATCTCGTCGAACAGCATCTCGGCGGTCTGGCGGCCGGGCACACCGAAGACGCTCGCCGGGCCCGACAGGTAGGTGGCGATGCCGACCTTCAGCTCGGCGGGCTTGCCCGCGCCCTGCGCCCAGGCGGAGCCGCCCGGCAGCATCAGGCTCGCCCCCGCGGCCCCCGCGCCGATCAGCGCCTCGCGCCGCGTGAGCATCCCGGCACGACCCGTCCCAGCCATAGGCTTCCTCCCTGACTTACACCGCGGACGGGCCCCTCTGGAACTGGCGTCGGGGGCCTTGCCGCGGCGGGATCATGGGGGCGCGGTGGTCGCGTGTCCAATAGCTTGTTCGGTCTCGTGCCAGAGGTTCGAGATATGGCAGGGGGCGTCCGCCAGTCGCCGAATGAACGAAGGGCGCCCCCCATCGTTAGGGCCTGGATACCCCCATCCTGTACGGAGGATTCCATGAGCCATGCCCACAAGCCCCTCGACGAGCAGGTGATCGTCATCACCGGCGGCTCCAGCGGCATCGGGCTCGCCACCGCCCGGATGGCAGCGCGGGCCGGCGCGCGGGTGGTGCTCGCCTCGCGCAACGCCGAGGCGCTGGCGGTCATTCAGGAGGAGATCGAGGCCTCGGGCGGCGAAGCGACCCACGTCGTCGCCGATGTCGGCCGGCGCGAGGACGTTCAGGCCATCGCCGACAAGGCGGTGCAGCGCTTCGGCGGCTTCGACACCTGGGTCAACGATGCCGGCATCTCGATCTACGGCCGTCTGGAGGAGGTCTCGGACGAGGATCACGACCGCCTGTTCCAGACCAACTTCTGGGGCGTGGTGTATGGCTCGCTGGTGGCGGTACCCACTCTTCGCCGGCGCGGCGGTGCGATCATCAAGCTCGGCAGCATCGCCTCCGACCTCGCGATCCCGCTCCAGGGGATGTATTCGGCGAGCAAGCACGCCATCCGCGGCTTCACCGACGCCCTCCGGTCCGAGCTGGACCTGGACCGGGCGCCCGTCTCGGTGACGCTGATCAAGCCGGCGGCGATCGACACGCCGTTCCCGCAGCACGCCCGCAACTACCTCGAGCGCGAGCCGAAGCTGCCGGCGCCGGTCTACCACCCGGACGAGGTCGCCCACGCCATCCTGCACGCCGCGGTGTATCCGCAGCGCGAGATCATCGTCGGTGGCGGCGGCCGGGCGATGACGGGTCTCAAGAAGCTCGCCCCCGGCACCTTCGACCGCCTCGGCGGGGTGATGGCGGGCCAGCAATTGCGCGCCGAGCCGCCGCGCGACCCGAACGGCGCCCTCCATCACCCGACCCAGGACGGCCACGTGCGCGGCGACCATCCCGGCATGGTGCGCCACACCAGCACCTACACGCGGGCGAAGCTCCACCCGCTCACCACCGGGGCGGTGATGGCCGGCATCGGCCTCGGGGCGGCGGCGCTGATGAAGCGCCGGGCCTGACCTTCACGGGACCGGCATGGCGTGGGAGAAGCCCCCGCCATGCCGACCTTTCTCCTCTACGCCGCCGCCGCGCTCGCCGAGATCGCCGGATGCTTCTCGGTCTGGGCCTGGTGGCGGCTGAATGCCTCGCCGCTCTGGCTGGTGCCGGGGGGAGCGTCCCTCGGCGCCTTCGCGTTCCTGCTGGCCCTCGCCGAATCCGATGCCGCCGGCCGCGCCTTCGCGGCCTATGGGGGCGTCTACATCGCGGCCTCCCTCGCCTGGCTCTGGGCCGCGGAGGGCCAGAGGCCGGACCGGTTCGATTGCGCAGGCGCTGCCCTGTGCCTTGCCGGGGCGGCGGTGATCGTCCTGGCGCCGCGAGGCTGATCCGGGTTCACCCCGCCGCCCGCAGCACCGATTTCGGCATCACCCCGTAGGCCTTCTTGAAGGCGCGGCTGAAATGCGAGAAGTCGCTGAAGCCGCATTGCATCACCACCTGCCCAACATTGCGGGCCTGGCCCTCCTCGAGCAGCCGGTGGGCGAGGGCCAGCCGCTGCTGCCACAGCCAGCGGATCGCCGTGGTGCCGTCCGCCGCGAAGGCGCGGCACAGGGTGCGGAGCGACACGCCGAGACGGTTCGCCACCGTGGCGAGATCGAGGTCGGGATCCTCGATATGGGCGAGCAGGAAGGTCTTGGCCTGGCGCACCAAGTCCTCGTCGGCGACACGGCGCCCCGGCGCCGTCAGGCTCGCCTCCAGCGAGGCGGTGAGCATTTCGAGGAACGCGTTGCCGAGGCGCTGCGAGCAGCTCTCGCTCAACGGCGCCTCGAGTTCGACGATGTCGGTCAGCGTGTGGGCGATGGTCGAGGCGAGGGGCTGGTCGGGCCGGATGATCCGCGCGGCCAGGTGCTCGAAATCGGGCAGCCGCGCCGCCATCTGCCGCCGGGCCATCCGGGCGACGATCATCCGCGTGTCCTGCTCGAACTCCCACAGGAACGGCCGGGCCGAATCGTAGACCACCAGGTCGCCGACCGCCGGAAGGGCGCAGCGGTCGTCCTGCACCAGACGGCCGGTGCCGGTCTTCATCAGCGCCACGAACACGTCGTCGTCCGGCATCCGCCGCAGGCAGGCGGCGTCGCGGCGGTTCTCCATCGGCGAGAAGCGGATGTCGCAGACATTCACCTTGCCGAGCGCCACCTTGCGCAGCCGCGCCGCGAACGGCGCGTCGTCGATCTTCCGCATCGTCTCCGACGGGCTCAGATGGGCGCAGATCGCGTCGCGCCAGTAGGAGAAGCGGTACTTCTCGGCGAGCACGTTGGTGTCGAAGGTGGTGATCGGCGCGGGCGGCGGGGAGCAGGTCGACAGGGAAGAGGAGTTGAGCGGTGCCATGACTGTCCCTCCGACGTCTCGGCGGCATGGACGGCGGCACTCGTCGAGCGGGCCGCTCTGCTGTGTGTCCGCACCGGCTCAAGCAATGACGATGCCAGCCATGCCGGAGTCTGACAATCACGGGCCAAGCGCGTTGACCCTTCGAGGCAAGACGGTCGCCGGCTCCGCCGCGAGGATGCGGCCGCACTCCGGGAGAGACCACCGATGTCCGCGAGCCTGCACGATGAATCCCTGGTCTTCATCGCCGAGGCGATCCGCCGCTGGGAGGTGAGCGCGGTCGAGGTAACGACAGCGATGCTCGATCGCATCGAAGCCCTCGACGGCGAGTATCGCTGCTATGCCACGGTCACGGCGGAGCACGCGCTTGACGCCGCCGCCCGGGCGGACCGGGAGACGGCCCGGGGCATCAGCCGCGGCCCGCTGCACGGCGTCCCCCTCGGCATCAAGGACCTGTGCGACACACATTTCGCCCCCACCGGCGCCGGCACGGTGATCCATCGCGAGCGCGTGCCGGACACCGACGCCACGGTGGTCGCGCGGCTGGAGCAGGGCGGTGCGGTGATCCTCGGCAAGCTCGCGATGACCGAGGGCGCCTATACCAGCCACCATCCGGACAATCCGGGCCCGCTCAACCCCTGGGGCCGCGGCCACTGGCTCGGCTCGTCCTCGACGGGGTCGGGCGCCGCCACCGCGGCGCGGCTGTGCTTCGGGTCGCTCGGCTCGGACACCGGCGGCTCGATCCGCTTTCCCTCCGCGACCTGCGGGCTCACCGGCATCAAGCCGACCTGGGGCCGGGTGAGCCGCCACGGCGTGTTTCCGCTCGCCGCCTCCCTCGACCATGTCGGCCCGATGGCCCGCAGCGCCGCCGACGCGGCAGCGATCCTCGGGGTGATCGCGGGCGCCGATCCGCGCGACCCGACCACTCTGACGGCGCCGGTCGACGTCGAACTCGGTGGTAAAGCCCGGCCGGTCCGTGGCCTCACGATCGGCATCGACCGGTTTTTCACTACCGAGGGGATCGACCCGGAAGTGGTGGCGGCCCTCGATCGCGTCGAGGCGGTATTGCGCGACCTCGGCGCCCGCGTCGTCGAGGTCGCGATGCCGCCGACCGACCGGCTGGTGCGCGGCTGGATCCCGTTCTGCTCGGTCGAGACCGCGCTCGCCCACCGGGACACCTATCCGGCGCGGGCCGCCGAGTACGGCCCGGACCTCGCCGGGCTGATTGACCAGGGTCGGCGCGTCACCGGCCTGGAACTCGGGGCGGTCATCCACGACCGGTTGGACTTCTCGGGCGCGCTCGCCGCCCTGTTCGAGAAGGTCGACCTTCTCCTGGTGCCGACCATGCCGGTGCCGGTCCCGAGCCTCGCCCGGATGGGCGAGTACGGCCAGGACCCGGAGGTCCTGCTGCGCATCCTGCGCTTCACCGCGCCGTTCAACTTCTCCGGCAGCCCGACCATCACCCTGCCGGCGGGGATCGACGCCGCCGGGCTGCCGTTGAGCGTCCAGCTCGTCGGGCCGCACCTGTCGGAAGGGATGCTCTGCCGGTCCGGCCACGCGGTCCAGCAGGTGACCGATTGGCATACGCTGCGGCCGGCGGATCTGGCTTGAGCCAAAGGCCTTCGTCGCCACCGGCGAATCCAACCCTCTCGACGTCATCCCGGAGCCGCGAAAGCGGAACCCGGGATTCGCGAACCGCTGACGATGCCGGATCTGTCGGTGCGCGTTCCGACCTCTTCCAAAGCGTCAGCGGTGATGGATCGCCGGTTCTCGACTTCGTCGAGCCCAGGGATAACGTCGAATGTGGTCGGGGAGAGTTCCGCCTCGTCTTGCGTTCCGTCTCACCGGGCCGAGATCTCGTCGGCCGTCACCAGGATCACCTCGCCGTCGAGGAGCGGCTGCGCGATGCTGAAGAACCGCGCCACCGCCTCCGAGCCATTGTGCCGGTCCATGGCCGCAGCGTCGGCGAACCGCTCGTAGGTCGTGAAGCGGGTGGGATCGCCCTCATCCTGCGAGACGAAGAAGCCGACCGTGTCCGGCTCGTTCGCGGCGACGTGGGCCGCTACGTCGAGGAGGGCAGCCCTTAAGGTGGCCTCCGCGCCCGGCTTGGCGCGGAGGATGGCGCTGATGGTCTTCACCGCCGGCCTCAGAAGGTCTTCCAGTCGCCGGCGGCCTCGAAGGCGGCGGCGGCCTGGTAGATCGCGCTCTCGTTCCAGTCACGCGCCGTCAGCATCAGCCCGACCGGCAGGCCGTCGACGAGGCCGCAGGGGATCGACATCGAGGGGTTGCCGGTCACGTCCATCGGCGAGGTCGAGGCGACCATCTCGAAGGCGCGGGCGATGATCTCTTCCAGCGGCGCGTCCTTCTCCGGCAGCTTGGTGGCGGTGCATGGCAGGGTCGGGCAGAGCAGCAGGTCGTAGGTCTTGAAGCAGGCCGCAAAATCCTCCCGCACCTTGCGGGCGAGGTTCTGCGCCTTGGCGTAGTAGCGGCCGCGGTAATGCGTCAGGCCCCACTGGCCGATCAGCATCGAGATCTTCAGCGTCTCGGAGAGGTCGTCGGCCTTGTCGCGCCAGGCGGAGTGGAAGTCGAACAGGCCGACATCGTAGGCGCCCTTCCAGTTGAAGCCCATGCCGTTGCCGAGCATCATCTGCTGCGTCAGGCCCTCGAGGCCGATCGGCGTCCACACCGCCGCCGCCGTCCGGTAGGCCGGCAGCGAGACCTCCTCGATCGTGGCGCCCAAGCCCTCGAATCGGGCAGCAGCCGCGCGGACCTTGTCAGCCACCGCCTCCTGCATGCCGGGCGCGGCAAACCCCTCCATGAGGAGGCCGATCTTCAGGCCCTTCGCGCCCTTCTTCAGCGCTTCCGTATAGGCGGCGACCTGCGGCGCGTATTGGCGCGGGTCGAGCCCGTCGGGTCCGGCCAGGACTTCGAGCAGCAGGGCGTTGTCGGCGACGCTCGCGGTCATCGGGCCGGTATGGTCGATCGTGGTCTCGATCGGCATCACGCCGGTATAGGGAACGAGGCCGTGGGTCGGCTTCATCCCGTAGATGCCGCAATACGAGGCCGGGATGCGGATCGACCCGCCCTGGTCGCCGCCGATCGCCAGGTCGACCTCGCCGGCGGCGACGAGCGCGCCGCTGCCCGAGGACGAGCCGCCGGCCGAGTAGCCCATCCGGTGCGGGTTGTGGACCGGCCCCGGATCGGAGGTGTGGCTGCCGCCCGAGAGGCAGAAATGCTCGCACACCGCCTTGCCGAGGATCGTCGCGCCGGCATCCAGCATCCGGGTCACGATGGTGGCGTCCGAGGCCGGCACGAAGCCTTCGAGGGTCGAGGCGCCGTTCATCATCGGCACGCCGGCGAGCGCGACGTTGTCCTTGAGCGCGACGGTCTTGCCCGCGAGCTTGCCGGTGTCGGCGCCCTTCACCTCGCTCTTCCAGTACCAGGCGCCGAGGGGGTTCTCCTCAGGGCTGGGCCGGGTGCCGGGGGTGCGGGGATACTTCACCGCGGGGATGTGGTCGGGCAGGGCGTCGATCACGTCGTAGGCGTCGAACGAGGCCTCCATCAGGGCGCGATAGGCGGCAGCCTCCTCGGGCGACAGCGACATATACAGGCTGGCGGCGAGCTCGCGGACCTGGGCTGCGCTCGGGCGGGTGATGGCCATGGGGCGTCTCCTTGGTTGGGTTGTGAGAGAAGATTCGTATCGGCTAAGTGTCTCTCACAAAACTCCCGGTCCCTCTTGTCGCTCGCTGTGGCGGCGCCGGTGCAGCGGGAGTTTTGTGAGCTGCACTAAGCCGCCGCCATGCCGATCCGCCCGGCGAGCAGGTCCTCGCGCGAGACCTCGCCGGTGATGCGGCCCTTCTGGATGCCGAGCACCCGGTCTGACAGCGACGTGATGAAGTCGAGGTTCTGCTCGACGATGATCATCGACAGGTCCCAGCGCTTCTTCAAGGCGAGCAGCGTCTCGATGATCTCCTCGATGATCGAGGGCTGGATGCCTTCCGTGGGCTCGTCGAGGAGGACGAGCTTCGGCCGGGTGCAGAGGCAGCGGGCGAGCGCCAGCAATTGCTGCTCGCCGCCCGAGAGGGCGCCGCCGCGCCGGTCGAGCAGGCGCACGAGGCGGGGGAAGTCGGCGAGCACGTCGTCGATGATGCGGGGATCTTCCCGCGGCGCGCTGGCGAGCCCCATGCGCAGGTTCTCGCGCACGCTGAGCGTGGAAAAGATCTCGCGGCCCTGCGGCACGAGCCCCATGCCGAGTCTGGCGCGCTGGTGGATGGGGAGCCGCGTCACGTCGGTGCCGGCGAAGCGCACCGTGCCGGCGGTGGCCGGCAGGTGGCCCATCAGGGTCCGCATCAGCGTGGTCTTGCCCATGCCGTTATGGCCGAGGATGCCGAGATACTCGCCGGGCGCCAGGGAGACGTCGACGCCCATCAGGATCGGGACCCGGCCGTAGCTGGCCCGCAGGTTGTCCACGTCGAGAAGCGCGTTCATGCCGCCACCTTCTTGCCGAGATAGACGTCGCGCACCCGCCGGTCGGCGAGCACGGCATCGATTCCGTCCTCCATCATGATCCGGCCCTGGTGGAACACCGTGACCGTGCGGGCGATCATCCTGATGAACGCCATGTCGTGCTCGACCACGACGATCGCCCGGGTCTTGTTGATCTCGCGGATGATCTCGGCGGTACGGTGGGTCTCCTCGTCGGTCATGCCGGCAGCCGGCTCGTCGAGGAGGATCAGCTCGGGATCGCCCGCCAGCACCGTGCCGATCTCGACCCATTGCCGCTGGCCGTGCGAGAGCTGGCCGACCGTCGCACCGGCGAGATGCGTCAGCCGGACCTTCTCCAGGATCTCGTCGACGAGGGGCCCGGTGAATTTCGGCGTCGTCTTGCGGCGGGCCGAGAGCCAGATGTTCTCGCGCACCGACAACCCGTTGAACACGTTCGGCACCTGCGTCTTGATGCCGATGCCGAGCCGGGCGATCTGGTGGCTCTGCAAGCCCGTCAGCGTCTGGCCGCGGAACGCGATGGTGCCGGAGGTGGGGGTGAGCTGCCCGGTGAGCATCTTGAAGAAGGTGCTCTTGCCGGCGCCGTTCGGGCCGATCAGGCAGCGCAGCTCCATCTCCCCGAGCGAGAAGCTCACGTCGTCGTTGGCGACGACGCCGCCGAAGCGCATCGTCAGGTGCTCGGTCTTCAGGAGGGGGACGAGGGGGTCCATGTCAGTGCACCTCACGACACTCCCGTGGCGCCGACGCTGCCACAGCGAGAAATGACGGTGACCGGGAGTGCCGTGAGAGACACTATTCGGCTCCCGCGATCTGGGCCTGGGCGGCGGTGGAGGCGGCCGGGCGCCGCCTGGCCTTGCGGCCGAGCCCGAGGAGCGCCGTCTTCAGCGTCGGCACGATGCCCTTCGGCAGCAGCAGCACGAAGCCGACCAGGATCACGCCGAGAACGAGGTTGGCGTTGAAGGCCTGCTGCGAGCCGATCTTGGCGTTGAGGAACTGGATCAGAAAGCAGCCGACGATAGGTCCGATCAGGGTGCCGAGGCCCCCGACGGTGATCCAGATGATGATCTCGGCCGAGAGCGACAGGGAAAAGATCGTCGGGCCGACGAAGGCGCCCCAGTTGACGTAGAGCGCCCCGGCGAGCCCCGCGACCGCGCCGCCGACCATGAACACGCCGAGCTTGATCAGGCGCGGGTCGTAGCCGAGCAGAGCCGCGCGGATCTCGTTCTCGCGCACCGCCACGGCGATGCGGCCGAAGGGGCTGGCGAGGAGGAGCCGCATGAGGAGATACACGGCGATCAGCGCCCCGCCGGTGACCCACCACCCGGCCTCGGGGCTCAGCACCGCATCGGGGGTGTAGGGCGCGTTGAAGGTCGGCACCGAGGGGATGCCGTTGAAGCCGCCGAGCCGCGCCTGGCCGATCGTGTAGGCGTCGCCCGCCGTCGAGTTGACGACGTTGAACAGGATCAGCGTGACGGTGAGCGTGATGACCCCGAGATAGACCTCGCTGATCCGGCCGTAGAACACGAAGTAGCCTAAGCCCGCGGCGAACAGGGCGGGCAACAGGATCGCCAGCAGGATCGCGTTGGTGGAATCGCCGAAATTGATCGCCGCGATCGCGTAGGTGTAGCCGCCGAGACCGAAGAACGCGGTCTGGCCGAAGGACAGGATGCCGCCGAAGCCCCAGATGAAGCCGAGGCTGAGCGCCAGTACGCCCATGGCGGCGAACAATGTCAGCTGCATCAGGGTGAAGAGTTCGAGATAGGATGGGAGGACGGCCACCAGGGCGACAGCGCCGAGGACGGCGAGTCCCTGGAGCGCGCGTGACAGGGTAGCGGGCATTCAGAGCGTCCCCTTGAAGAAGCGGCCGGAGATGCCCTGCGGCAGCAGGCGGATCAGCAGGATCGCGGAGAGAAAGAGGATCACCTCGCCGTAGACCGGGGTGGTGAAGTAGGCGCCGAGCTGGTTGACGACGCCGAACAGCCCGGCCGCCGAGAGCGTACCCGAGATGATCGCCGCGCCGCCGCCGACCACGGTGATGAAGCATTTGGCGACGAAGGCGGTGCCCATCACCGGGGTGATGCCGGAGACCGGCGCCAGGAGCCCGCCGGCGAGCCCGGTGATCGCGGCGCCGATGCCGAAGGTCGCCATGTAGATCCTCGCCGGGTTGACCCCGAGCGTCGCGGCCATGCCGGGGTTCAGCATCACCGCCCGGGCGACGAGGCCGAAGCGGGTGAACCGGAGCACGCCGTAGACCAGCGCCATCGTCAGCACGGCCATGCCGAGGAGGAAGATCGTGTACCAGCTCGACCGGTAGGCCCCGACCTGGAACCCGCCGAGCGGTGTCGGCACGCCGTTGATGGTGTTGCCGAACAGGGTCGTCACGAGGCCGATCAGGCACAGGCTCAGGCCCCAGGTCGCCAGCATCGAATCGACCAGCCGCCCGTACAGGAACCGGATCAGGCAGCGCTCGATGACGAGCCCGACGAGGCCGACGACGAGCGGCGCCACCACCAGCATCGCGATCCAGATGTTGAGCCCGGCATTGGCCGAGATCACCGTGGCGTAGGCCCCCAGCATCACGAACTCACCGTGCGCGAGGTTGATGATCTTCATCATCCCGAAGATGATCGCGAGGCCGAGGCAGAGCAGGAACAGGGAGGCGGCCCCGTTCACGACGTCGAGCGCGATGATGAGCGACAGATCCATGGCGTCATCCGGGCGGGGAGGGGGATCGAACGGGTAGCCTGACCCGATTGCCGATGCTGTATTCCCATTCGCGACCTCATCCTGAGGGGCGAAGCGAGCGAAGATCGCCGAGCCTCGAAGGAGATCTCCAAATATCATCGAGAGTTCTGGAGGCCTCCTTCGAGGCTCGTTTCACTCGCACCTCAGGATCAGATTGCGGGCAGGAGGGTTCGAAGCGGTTGAAACGATCCTCAGATCGAGATCTCGTACTGCTTGTTATCCCGCGGGTTCTTGATCAGGTTGCACACCGCCGCGGTATCCTGCGGCTTGGCATCCGGGAAGGTCTCCCGCACCACCCATGTCCGGTCCTTGACCGCCGCCAGATAGGCGTTGCGGGTGACGTGGTGGGTGGCGTGATCCACCGTGACCTTGCCGGTCGGCCCGTCGAAGGACAGGCCCGTCTCCAGGGCCTCGGTCACCGCCATCCGGTCGATGGAACCCGCCTTCTTCACCCCCGCGACCCAAAGATGGAAACCCTCGTAGGTCGCGGCGGCCAATTCGCTGATGTAGGGAATGCTCGGCGACTGCTTCTTCAGCTTGGCGACGTAGGCCGTGCTCGCCGGGGTCGTCAGCTCCTCGAAATAGCCGTAGGCGCCGAGCACGCCGTCGCTCTCGGCGGCGTTGAGGGTGCTGGGCTCGTTGACGAGGCCGAAGGTGGTCGAGGCGATCGGGATCTGGCCCTTCATGCCGGCCGAGGTCCATTGCCGGTAGAACGCCGTATGGTTGCCGCCGACCAGGGCCGACAGCAGCAGGTCGGGCTTCGCCGCCTGGATCTTCGAGATCGTCGGGCCGAAATTCGTCACGTCGAGCGGGAAGAAATCGACCGAGACCGTCTCGCCGCCCTGGTCCTTGACGTATTTCTGCATCCACTTGGCGGTGATCTGACCGTAATTGTAGTCGGCGGCGATGATGTAGACCTTCTTCTTGTCCTTCCCCATCGCGTAGGGCACCAGCTTCTCCACCGTCTGGGCCGGCGTGGTGCCGGTACAGAAGGTGTTGCGGTCGCAGACCCCGCCTTCGTACAGCACGTTGTAGAAGTACAGCACCCGGAAGCGGCTGAAGGTCGGGCGGACCGCCTCGCGCGACGCCGAGGTGATGCCGCCATGGACCACCGCCACCTTGTCGCGCACGGCGAGCTGCTGGGCATATTGCGAGTACATCTGGATGTTCGACTGGGTGTCGTAATGCACCAGCTGCAACGGCCGGCCGAGCAGGCCGCCGGCGGCGTTCACCTCCTCGATCCCGAGCTTCAGGCTTTCGACCATCGGCGTGCCGGAGGCGGCGATCGGCCCGGACTGGTCGTGCAGCGAGCCGACGAGGATCGGCGTCTCCCCGCGGGCGGACCGGAGCAAGGCCGGCATCGCCAGGGTGGAGAGCGGAACGGCGGCCGCGGTACGGAGGAGGTCACGACGCGAGAGGGCCATCCGGGTCCGGGCTCCTGTGCAGCAAGAGGCGCGATGCCGACGACCGGAGGTTAGAAGAGGCCGGACGGCCGGCGCTTGCCTGTGCTGACCAAAAAATTGGACTGGCCGTGCCAGGGGAGGCGCGGCGACCCTGGGCCACGCCGGATGTTCTTCTCCGTTATTGTCCTCCAAGAGAACTTTCTGCCAATTTAAATCTCATAAATGGATAATTTTTCTTATATCTGCGCCGTTCTTGCACGGCCGCAGGAGGATGCCCTAAGCGGACGCGATTCTTCCCCACAGACGGCCGGCCATGACCATCACGCGACGCAGCATCCTCGGGGCAGCCCCGGTCCTTGCCGCCGGTGCCGCCCTCGGAGGCGTGACGCCGGCTCTCGCGCAGGGCCGCGCCGCGCCGCTGCGGGTCGGCGTGATCCCGATCCTCGCCGCCGCGCCGATCACCGTCGCCGAGAAGGAGGGCTGGCTGAAGCAGGCGGGCCTGTCGCTCGCCGTCACGACCTTCGAGTCGGGCCCCAACATGATCCAGGCGCTCGCCTCGGGCACCCTCGACGTCTACGTCGCCGGCGTGGCGCCGCTCGGCGTCGCCCGGTCGAAGGGCATCGACGTGACGGTGGTGGCCGCCACCTCGGTCGAGGAGAACGTGTTCGTCGCCGGCCCGAAGCTCGCCCGCTTCGCCGAGAAGGGGGTCGCCCCGGCCGAGGCTTTCAAGCGCTACCGCGAATCCGCCGGTACCCCGGCGCGGCTCGCCACACAGCCCCTCGGCTCGGTGCCCAACACCACCCTCCAGCACTGGCTCTGGGAGGTGGCGAAGGTCGACCCGAAGGACGTGACGATCGTCTCGATGGGGATCGACGCGACCCAGCAGGCGGTGCTCGCCGGCGCGGTCGAGGGCGGCATCCTGCGTGAGCCCGCGGTCTCGATCGTGACGGGCCGCAACCCGGCGATCCGCCTGATGGCGCTGGGCGGCGAGATGTTCCCGAGCCAGCCCGGCACCGTGGTTGCCGTGACGCGCGCCCTCCTCGACAAGGAGCCCGATGTCGCCCAGGCGATCGTGACCGGCATCGTGCGGGCGGTCGCGCTGATCGGCCGCGAGCCGGAGCGCGTCGCGCCGGTGATCGAGGCCGCGCTGGGCAAGGGCCTCGTCGACACGGCCACCATCCGCCGGGCCCTGGCCTCGCCGGCGACGCGCTTCTCCGCCGATCCCCGCACCATCGTCGAGGCGACGGCGGCGATGCAGCGCTACCAGGTGAAGATCGGGGCGCTCGACCGCGAGGTGCCCCTCGACGGGCTGTTCGAGCCGCGCCTCTACGAGCGCGCCGTCGCGGGCAAGTGAGAACCCGACTGTGAGACGCATCCCGTGAGATCCCGCTCCGCGGCATTGCTGCTCCCGCTCGTGGGGCTCGCCGCCTTCTTCGCCCTCTGGGAGGCCGTGCCGGGCTTAAGCCTCGTCAACCCGGCCTTCCTGCCGCCGCCCTCGGTCCTGCCGGAGGCCTTCCTGCGCGAGCTGCGCTCCGGCCAGTGGCTGACGGCCATCGGCGGCAGCCTCGGGCATTACCTCGTCGGCCTCGCCCTCGGCATCGGCCTCGGCATCGCTGCCGGCACGCTCACGGGGATGTCGCGCACGGCGGAAGGCCTGACCGCCTGGGTGGTGCGGGTGCTGCGGCCGGTGCCGGGCCTCGCCTGGGTGCCCTTCGCCATCATCTGGTTCGGGGTCAGCCCGCAGGCGGCCCTGTTCATCGTCGCGATCGGGGTGTTCTGGATCGTCTATTTCGCCAGCCACGGGGCGATCCGCGGCGTCGACCGCGACCTGATCGAGCTCGCCGCCGCCTTCGGGTTCCGCTCCGCCCCCGAGCGCCTGGTCACGGTGGTGTGGCCGGCGGCGATGCCCGGCATCCTTGTCGGCGTGCGCACCGCCATCGGGCAGGCCTGGATGGCGGTGGTGGCCGCCGAGATTTTTGGGGTCGCGGGCCTCGGACAGCGGATGATGCAGGCCTCGACCCTGCTCGCGACCGACATCGTGGTCGTCTACATGCTCACCATGGCGCTGCTCTACGGCGTGTTCGACGCCGCCTTCACCGCCCTCCAAGGCTGGATGCTCCGATGGCGGGCCTGATCGCGATCCAGGGCCTCGCCCTCACCTTCACCCGCGACGGCGCCCGCACCACGGTGCTCTCCGGCCTCGACCTCGACATCGAGCCGGGCGAGTTCCTGGCGATCGTCGGCGCCTCCGGCGTCGGCAAGTCGACGCTCCTGCGGGTGATCGCCGACCTGGTGCGCCCCAGCGCCGGCACCGTCTCGGTCAGCGAGCCGGAGCCCGGCCGCCGGGCGGTCGCCCTGGTCTTCCAGGATTCGCGCCTGCTGCCCTGGCGCCGGGTCCTCGACAACGTCGCCTTCGGGCTCGAGAAGCTGCGCCTGCCCCGGGCCGAGCGGCGCCGGCGGGCGCAAGCCGCCCTCGACCGGGTGGGCCTCGGGACGCTCGCCGGGCGCTGGCCGTTCCAGCTCTCCGGCGGCCAGCGCCAGCGGGTGTCGCTCGCCCGCGCCCTGGCGGTCGAGCCGCACGTGCTCCTGATGGACGAGCCGTTCTCGGCCCTCGACGCGCTCACCAGCGAGACGCTGCAGGACGAGCTCGTCCGGCTCTGCCGCGCCTCGGGCCAGACCGTCCTGTTCGTCACCCACGACATCGAGGAGGCGGTCTACCTCGCCGACCGGGTCGTGGTGCTGGCCGGCAGCCCGGGCCGCATCGTCGCCGCCCACCGGATCGCGGCAGCCCAGCCGCGGGACCGGGCGGCGCCGGAGCTGAAGGCGCTCACGCAAGAAATCCGCGAGGATCTGGCGGGGGAGAGGCGGGTGGATCTGCAAGAGAGCTTGCGGGATGCCCTGTGACGAAGCCGTCCCAGGGGAATTTCTGAGCACCCCCTCCGTCTCTCTCTGACCGTCTTCTCACCTTCCGCGTCATTCCGGGCTCCGCTGGGCGGCCCCGGAATGACGCGGAGTGTGCAAAATCTCCGGAGACGGAGCTCACACCCCCATTAATCTTGACCTCGCGAGGAGGGCTGCGTCTCCGGCGAAGGTCGGATATTTGGCTTGCCGCCTCGGTAGCCGCGGGAGCAATGCTTGAGCAGCGGGTGAGGTCACCAGGGCAACTCGCCGTGGTCATTCGCGAAGGTTCCGGTCGGTCCATCCCCGTTGAGCAGCGCGTACCGGATTGCGACGACCGCCGCTTGATCCGGCGTACGGTTTCCGGCGTAGTTCGTCGCCTCCGTCGCCGTGTAGCCAGGGCAGATCGAGTTGACCTTGATGCCCTTGTCCCGGAGCTGCCGCGCGTAGCTCAGCGTCAGGGAGTTCAGGGCGGCCTTCGAGGCTTGGTAGATCGGCATGGCGAAGTCGGCGAAGGCCCAGTCCGGGTCCGCGCGCAGGCCGAAGGAAGCCAGCTCGGACGAGACGTTGACGATGCGGCCGCGCCCCGACGCTTCGAGCAACGGCACCATCGCGTCGGTAAGCAGGATCGGCCCGAGCACGTTGACCGACATGGTCCGTTGCAGGCGGTCGGCGGTGGTAAGCGTCGGATCGTCATCCACGCCGATGCCGGCATTGTTCACCAGGGAGTCGAGATAGCCGTAGCTCTGCTGGATCCGCTCGGCGAGACGCGTGACACTCGCTGTCGAGGTGGTGTCCAGTTCGACCGGGCGGACCTGCAATCCCTCCGCCCGCAGGGCCTTGCAGGCCGTCTCGCCCTTGCTGAGGTCACGGCATCCGACAAGCACATGCGCGCCCTGCCGGGCAAGACCCGTGGCGATGGCAAGGCCGATGCCGCGGTTGGCGCCGCTGATCAGGGCAAGGATGGGTCTCGTGCTCATGTCGTCCGCTCCATCGGAGCCGGAGCCTGCCCGAACCAGAGGAAGCGTCGGCCCCGGAGTGCCCCTGCCTCTCGGCCCGGGGAACTTGCACCTGCAAGTCGACGTCCCTTATGAAACCTCAAGCTAACTTGAGGTCAAGCCATGCCTGCATCGATGGTTGGACGCCCTGCGCAGCCCGAGTTCCTTACGGTCGGCGAGGTCGCGCGCCGCAGCGGCGTGGCGGTCTCGACGCTCCATTTCTACGAGGCGAAGGGGTTGATCGCGGCAGCGCGCAGCGGCGGCAATCAGCGGCGCTTCTCGCGCGACGTCCTGCGCCGGGTTGCGATCATCCGGGTGGCACAGGGTTTTGGGGTGTCGCTCGCGGAGATCGCAGAGCTTCTCGAGCCGATTCCACCGGGCAAGCGCCCCTCAGCAGCCGAGATACGCGCGATGGTCGGGGGCTGGCGGGTCATGCTCCAAGCGCGCATCGATGGGCTGATCCTTCTGCGTGACCGCCTGGACGGCTGCATCGGCTGCGGCTGCCTGTCTCAGACGGAGTGTCCACTTCGCAACCCGATGGATGAACTCGGGAGTCGAGGCAGTGGGCCCGTGCTTCTGCAGCGCCCAGGTCGCCCATAGGACGGAACCGCGCGGCGTTTTCCTTCAGAAAACCCGTCTCCCACCCTGAACAGTCCTTCACTCGATCAAGCTGATTGGGTTTGGACCTCATCAATCAGTCTCCGGCAGCAGAGACGCGTCGATGCCTTACCCCACTCCCGGCAGGCACCCCTCCGTCACGCGCCAGCCGCGCGTCTCGACCGCCGTGCCGGCCGGTCCCGCCAGCATCAGGCCGATCGTCGCCTCGCTCTGGCGCTTGCGCGTCCGGATGGCGCCGTAGACCGTCTGCCAGGTGCCGCGATGGGTGAGATCCGCCTCCCGGCGGGCATGGGGCGCGGCATCGACGAAGGTGACGGCGGCCCGCGTCCCGGAAAAATCCTCGCCCAAGCGGATCTCGGCCGTGACGACGTGGAGGCGGTTCGGCCGCAGGCCGGTGACCGGGCGGGAGACGGCGAGCCCTCCCGGATCGGGTGCGGCGGCGTCGAGCGCGTGGCGGGTAGTCCCGGGATCCTCGAAGAGCGGCGGGCCGTCCGGCGCCAGGGCAGGGGGCTCGACCAGGCTGTGGCGCAGGGCGTAGGCCTGCCCGCAGACTGCGAGCCAGCCCGGAAGGTCGGCATCGGTCGCCGCGGCATAGGGGGCGAAATGGGGCAGCGCGCCCTGCATCAGGCCCTCGCCGCGCCACACGACCCGCCCCGGCGGGACCACGCCCGCCGCGCAGACCCGCAGCAAGGTCACCGGGCCGATCGCCCGCAGGGCCGCGAAGAGGCGGCGCACCGCGTCCTCGCTCTCCCCGGGCGGTCCCTTGCGGACGAGGATTTTTTCCCCCGCCGCGAGGTCGGCGAGGAACCGGTCCTTGAGGTAGTCGACCCGGCGGATCTCCCGCGCGAGGATGTCGGCGGGCTTCACGCGGGGCGCCGTGTCGCCGGTGTGATAGGCGAAGCCGTAACGGCGGCTGTGGCAGAACAGGTAGCCGCCGGCGCCGATCCGGACCTCGATGTCGTCCGCTCCGCCGTAATGGGCGAACCGCGTCTCGACCGCGTGGGTGAGGTCGGCGATCGGCGCCGAGGAGAGGCGGAACAGCCCGAGGGGATCGGCGCCGGCATAGCGCTGGGCGATGCCGAACTCGCAATTGTCGCCGAGGCTCTCGAAGGCGCCGAGCAGGGTGGCCGCGGTGAGGCCCGCCGGCGCCGGGGCCGCCTGGCGGAACAGCGAGATCATGCCGCCGTCCCCGGCGGCCCCGCCGTGACTTTGCCCAAGACCGCTCTGCCCGCGACTCCTTGGGCCGGAAATGCCTCCGGCCCCCCGTCCTCCGGCGTCAGCACCTTGCCGGGATTCAGGATCCCCAGCGGGTCGAGGGCGCCCTTGAGGCGGCGCATCAGGTCGAGGGCGACCGGGTCCTTGTAGCGGGGCAGCTCGTCGCGCTTGATCAGCCCGACCCCGTGCTCGGCGGCGATCGAGCCGTCCATCGCGTGCACGATGTCGTGGACGATGCGGTTGAAGCGCGGCCATTCGGCGAGAAAGGCCGCCTTCTCGGCCCCGACCGGCTGGGTCAGGTTGAAGTGGATGTTGCCGTCGCCGAAATGCCCGAAGGCGCAGACCCGCACTCCCGGCAGGGCCGCCTCGCAGGCGGCACTGGCCCGTTCCAAGAACTCCGCCACCCGGGAGACCGGCACCGAGACGTCGTGCTTGATCGAGCCGCCCTCAAAACCCTGCATCTCCGACAGGCTCTCGCGCAGGCGCCACAGGGCGGAGCCTTGCGCCTCGCTCTGGGCCAGGACCGCGTCCTCGGCGAGACCGGCCTCGATCAGGTCGCCGAGACGCGCCTCCAGCTCCTCGGCCGCGTCGGGCGCCGGCGAGGAGATCTCGACGAGGGCGTAAGAGTGGTGATCCCCGGCGAGCGGCCGCACCGCGCCGGGCAGGTGGCGCAGGACGACCTCCAGGGGGAAGCGCGGCACGTATTCGAAAGCGGTGAGCCGGGGCCCGAGCCGGTCGCGCAGGCGCCCGAAGGCGTCGAGGGCCGCGCGGGCGGAAGGAAGGCCGAGGAACGCGGTCGCCTTCGAGACCGGCTTCGGGTGCAGCCGCAGCACCGCTGCGGTGATGATGCCGAGCGTTCCTTCCGAGCCGACGAAGAGGTTCTTCAGGTCGTAGCCGGAATTGTCCTTGCGCAGCGCGCGAAGGCCGTTCCAGACCTGCCCGTCGGCCAGCACCACCTCGAGGCCCAGCGTCAGCTCGCGGGCATTGCCGTAGGCGAGCACGGCCGTGCCGCCCGCATTGGTGGCGAGGTTGCCGCCGATGCGGCACGAGCCCTCGGAGGCCAGCGAGAGCGGGAACAGGAGGCCGGCGGCCTCCGCCGCCTGTTGGACGTTGGCGAGCACGCAGCCGGCCTCGACCGTGATGGTGGCATCGAGCGGATCGACCGCCCGCACCCGGTCGAGGCGGGCGAGCGAGATCACCACGCCCCCGAACGGCACGCCGCCGCCGACGAGCCCGGTATTGCCGCCATGGGCCACCACCGGCACCCGCGCCGCGGCGCAAGTCCCGACCACGAAGGCGACCTCCTCCGTGTCGCGCGGCCGCACGACCGCGAGGGCCGTCCCGCGGTAGAGGCCGCGGGTCTCAGCGAGGTGCGGGGCGATGTCGGTCGCCTCGGTGAGGACGTGCGCGGCCCCGAGGCGGGCCGCGATCGTGTCGAGCAGGCTTTGGGTCGGGCTGTGAGTCACGGAGGCGGCCGGGGAGAATCGTTGGCGAAGGAGGGGGTTGCGGCAAGGCGGGATGGCGCGCCGCGGAACCGCCCTCTAGATAGCGGTCGGCCGGCCCTTTTTCCAAGATGCGCGGCCCTTCGCGAAACCTCGCCCGAGACAGCAGCTCCATGCTCTCCGTGATCCCGAACCCGCCGCGCACCGCGCTCCCGATCCATGGCACCGACGACCTGTTTCCGGTGCGCCGGGTCTACTGTGTCGGGCGCAACTTCGCCGCCCATGCCCGGGAGATGGGGGCCGACCCAACCCGCGAGCCGCCGTTCTTCTTCATGAAACCCGCCGACGCCCTGCAGGTGGTGCCGGACGGCGCGGCGGTGGAGCATCCCTACCCGCCGAAGACCGCGAACTACCACCACGAGGTCGAGCTGGTGGTGGCCCTGGCCAAGGGCGGGCGCGACATCCCGGTCGCGGAAGCCCTCGACCACGTCTACGGCTACGCCGTCGGCCTCGACATGACCCGCCGCGACGTGCAGGACGAGGCCAAGGCCTTGCGTCGGCCCTGGGAGCTCGGCAAGGCCGCGGACCTGTCGGGCCCGGTCGGGACCCTGAAGCCGGCCTCCGTCATCGGCCACCCGGACAAGGGTGCGATCACCCTGTCGGTGGACGGCGCCCTGCGCCAGAAGGGCGACCTTTCGGACATGATCTGGTCGGTGGCCGAGCAGATCGCCTATCTGTCGACCTACTTCGTCCTGGAGCCCGGCGACGTGATCTTCGCCGGCACGCCGGAGGGCGTCGGCGCGGTCACACGCGGCCAGACCATGGTCGGGTCGATCGAGGGCGTCGGCGAGATCCGCCTGACCGTCGTTTGAGGGAGGACGCGGGATGACGCGCCGACAGGCCCTGCTGATGCGGGGCGCCCACCTCGTCTGGCGCTTCACCCGCGGCATGACCCTGGGGGTGCGCGGGGCGGGGATCGATCCGGAGAACCGGGTCTGCCTCGTGCGCCACACCTACATCGACGGCTGGCACCTGCCGGGCGGCGGCGTCGAGCCGGGCGAGACGGCGCTCGAGGCCATCACCCGGGAGTTCCGCGAGGAGACCGGGATCGTCCTCGATCCGGGCGCGATGCCTTCCCTGCACGGCTTCTACTTCAACGACCGCGCCTCGAAGCGCGACCACGTCGCGCTCTACGTCGCCCGCGCCTTCACGGTGCCGGTACCGAAGACGCCCGACCGCGAGATCGCCGCAGCCGCCTTCTTTTCCCTCGATTCCCTGCCGCCGGAGACCACCCCGGCGACCCGCGCGCGCCTCGCCGAGATCCGCGACGGCACCCCTCCTGCCGCCACCTGGTAGGGAAGCCAGAAAGCCGGCTCCGCAACCTCTTGCGCTCCCCGGCGGAATGGTGTTTATGCCGCTCATCGGCGCCGCCACGGTGACGCCGACGGAAAACAGCGAGCGGGTGTAGCTCAGGGGTAGAGCACAACCTTGCCAAGGTTGGGGTCGAGGGTTCGAATCCCTTCGCCCGCTCCAGTTTTTCCGCCAAGGCCGAACGAGTTTGAGCGGGTGTAGCTCAGGGGTAGAGCACAACCTTGCCAAGGTTGGGGTCGAGGGTTCGAATCCCTTCGCCCGCTCCAAGTTCGCAAGGCCTGACAATGTGAGCGGGTGTAGCTCAGGGGTAGAGCACAACCTTGCCAAGGTTGGGGTCGAGGGTTCGAATCCCTTCGCCCGCTCCAGTTTTCTCATATCACGGTGTACAGTTGTGGCGGTCCTTCGGGCCGCTTTCCGGCGTGGTCGGGCTGTCCTCGGACCTGTGGCTGACGCAGCGCCCCGCGATTTCCGTCGGCACGGTCGGGCCGGTCTCCGCTCTTCGCCTCAGGATCGCCGCTGATCGTCAACCGTCGCCGTCCCTCGGCACGGCATGGCCTGCGGCTCGCGCAACAGATGCCCCGCCATGAACGACACGAAGGCCGCCACCTCGGGGGAGGGATGTCGGCTTGCGGGCCAGAGCATGTGGAAGGCGCCCGATTCACGCAGGTGCTCGTCCAGCACGCTGACCGGCGATCCCCGCCGCAGCTGGGCTCGGACCGCGAAATGCGGCAGGCAGACCAGCCCGAAACCTTCCTCGGCGAGGCAGATCTGCGGCTCCAGGGTGCTGGCGACCGAGGCCACCGGGAGGTTCAGGTCGATATCCCGCCCGTCCAGGATCAGCGGCCACCGCTCCAGGCGACCGGTCGAGGGATATTTGTGGTGATGACAGGCATGACCGAGGAGGTCGGCCGGCGTCGCCGGGGTCCCACGCGCGGCGAGACAATCGGGTGAGTCGACGATGCGGTGGGTGAAGCGGCCGGCACGGCGCATCATCAGGCGGCTGTCGCGGGCCTCGCCGGTGCGGATCACGGCGTCGAAGCCTTCGTCGATCACGGCGACCAGCCGATCGGTGAAATCCAGATCGAGTGGGATCTCCGGATAGGCCCGCATGAATCCCATGATGGCGGGCATCATCAACATGCCGATAAGCGGCTGGCTGACCCGCAGACGGCCCCGCGGCGCCTGACGGGTCTGTGCGGGACGTGGCGCTGGGGCGGCGCCTATGGTCACAGCTGGTTCGTCGATCCGCACCGTCGGACGAGCGTCGTGGCGCTCACCAATACGGCCCTCGAGGGCATGTCGAATGCCGGCCGCTTCGCGGCCGATCTCAGCCAGGCGGTCCATGCGGGCGCGTAGCGCATCCCACGCCTCGTCCCAACCGCCGTCTCACGCCAGATCCTCCGGCAGCACGAGATTCATCTCCTGTGCCAGCCAGCGGGCGAAGACCCGCAGCGGTGCCCGCCGCCGTGTGGTCGCCGGG
This sequence comes from Methylobacterium currus, assembly GCF_003058325.1. NCBI lineage: Bacteria > Pseudomonadati > Pseudomonadota > Alphaproteobacteria > Hyphomicrobiales > Methylobacteriaceae > Methylobacterium > Methylobacterium currus. The sequence goes on along the minus strand of NZ_CP028844.1, from coordinate 489,408 downwards.
TAGACGAGGTGATGGCCGACGTAGGTGATGTCCTGCGCCAGCCCGCGGAGCGGCGCGACGAGACGGCCGCTGGCGATCTCGCGCTCCGCCAGCAGGGTGGATTCGAGCGCCACCCCGAGCCCGTCGGCGGCGGCGGCGATGGCCAGGAAGCTGCGGTCGAAGCGCACCCCGAGGGGGCGGGGCGACGGCAGGCCGTTGCGGGCGAACCAGAGCGGCCAGCGCACCTGCTTGTTGTCGCTCTGGATCAGCACCTGGTCGAGGAGGTCTTCGGGGCGGCGGATGCGGGCGGCGCGCTCGGGGTCGCAGAGCGGCATCACCGTCTCGGCGCAGAGCGGCACCGCCACGAGCCCCTCGCCCCGGGGCGGGCCGTAGACGAGGTCGGCGTCGAACTCGTCGCTGACGAAGCGGGCATAGTCCATGCCGGCGGCCAACCGCACCTCGAAGCCCGGATGGGCGGCGAGGAACCGGGCGAGGCGCGGCGTCAGCCACTGCGCCGCGAGGCTCGGCGCGCAGTGCAGGCGCAGCAGCTGCGGGCCGCGCGCCGCCACGAGGTCGAGGCCGCGATGCAACTCGTCGAAGGCGCGGCTCACATGCTCCAGGAGCGCCTCGCCGGCGGCGGTCGGCACCACGCCCTGGCCCTGGCGTTCGAACAGGGTGACGCCGAGCGACGCCTCCATCTTGCGGATGGCGTGGCTGACGGCGCTCGCGGTGAGGTTCAGCTCCGCCGCCGCGTCCTTGAAGGAGCGGCGACGCGCTGCCGCCTCGAAGGAGCGCACGGCGGAGAGGGGGACGCGCAGGGACATGACGGGACGATGGAGCGCCGGCGCGCGGGTTGGCAACAGGCTCTCGGCCACCAGCTCTTCGCGACCACCCGGTCCCTCAGCCCTCGCGGTCGGGCAGGACGATGCGGAAGCGCGCGCCGGTCCGGGTCTCGTCGAGGCTCAACGTTCCCCCGTTGAGCCGCACAAGCTCGGCCGCGATCGCGAGGCCGAGGCCCGTGCCGCCGGAGCGGCCGGCGCCCTGGAAGGCCTCGAACAGATGGGTTCGGGCCCGCTCCGGCAGGCCGGGGCCGTTGTCGGAGACGAGGATCGTGACGGCGGCGCCGATGCGCTCGGCCTCGATCGCCACGATGGGGGAACCGTCGCTCGCGCCGGCCAGCCCGATCGCCTGGACGGCGTTGCGCACCAGGTTGACCAGCACCCGCGACAGCTGGCCCGGATCGGCGTCGACGGCCAGGCCCTCCGGCGTGCGGTCCTCGATGGTGACGGCGGCGCCCGGCGCCAGCCCGGCGAGGTCGAGGGCGTCGCGCAGGATCGGCCGCAGCGGCGTCATCCGGCGCTCCGCCGGCGGCTCGGCGGCGCGGCCATAGGCGAGCGTGCCCTCGCAGTAGCGGATCGCCCGGCCGAGCGTCGCGACGAGGCGGGGCGCGACCCGCTGCACCCCCGGATCGGCGACATGCTCGAGCCGGTCGACGAGGAGCTGGGCGGTGGTCAGCAGGTTCCTCAGCTCGTGGTTGATCTTGCTCACCGAGAGGCCGAGATCGGCCAGGCGCCGCTTCTGGCGCAGCTCGTCCGACAGGATGGTCTCCATGCGGGCGAGCGCCGTCTCGGCGGCACCGATCTCGTCGCTGCGCCAGGACGGGCTGATCCGCCGGGACAGGTCCTCCGGATCCTCCGCGAAGGTCGCGATGTTGCGCGCGAGCCGCCGCACCGGCCGCACGATCGACAGTTGCAGCACCAGGAAGACGAGGCCGGCGGTGATGCCGGAGATCGCCAGCGAAGCGACGAGGATTCTCCCCGAGAAGGCGATCATCGCCCGGCGTAGAGGCGCGGGATCGAGGATCAGCTCGACGAAGTCGACCCCCTCCATGCCGTGGCCGACCACCCGCAGCGGCAGGGGATCGGCTCGCGTCAGCGTGCGCCAGGCGCCGCCGATGCTCTCGCCCCAGCCGGCCTCGCGCAGGTCGACGGTCTCGCCCACCTCCGGCGGCATCGGCGTGAGGTTGAGGAGGCGCCGCGCCCCCCCGGCCTTCAGGGCGATGGCCTGGGCCCCCACCCCCATCAGCAGCCGGCGGGCGAGGTCGTCCGAGACCCGTTGCTGGGGCGCGGCGTCGAGGACGAGGGCGGCGACCTGGGCGGCGGCGACCCGGTCGGAGAGCCACGAGCGCCGGTAGCTCGCGACGCTCGGCACGTAGATCAGCACCTCGGCGATGAGGACGAAGACCACCGTGAGCAGCAGCAGGCGGCCGGACAGGCCGATCCGGCCGGCCAGACGCCGGATGCCACCCTGGCTCGCCGCGTCATCGGCCCAATGCACGGTCTCGACGTCCTCGCTGCCCGATCGCCCATCCGCAGGCGGATCGGACTCTAACACGTCCGCTCGCCCTTGACCTGCGCGCCGGAGCGATCGGAAGCTATTCCCAGATTGCCGAAAATCCAGTCGTTAGCCAAGGAATCGCGCGTGATTTTTCGGTGCGATTCCGGGAATCAGCCGGGATGGCCGCGCCAGCGCCGCCAGGCGACCGGCAGCAGGGCCAGGACGCCGAGGCCGAGCAGGGTGGCGACGAGTTGCGGCGTGACGAGGCTGCGCAGCGACAAGGCGGCGTCGCAGGCGATTCCGCCGGCGACCAGGCATGCCTCCTTGGCCGCCTGATGGGCCGCCACGATGGTCTCCACGCCGGCGCCCGCCGAGGCGTAGATGAACGCGCCGGGGCTGATGCCGATCAGCGTGGCGACCGCGAAGGTGCGCAGCCGAACGCCGAAGATCGCCGGCGCCAGGTTGGTCATCCAGAACGGGAAGACCGGCAGCAGCCGCAGCACCATCACGTAGGAGAAGGCGTCGCGGCGAAACCCGTCGGCGAGGCGGTTAAGCCGCGAGCCGGCGCGCCGCAGCAGCACCTCGCCCGCCGCCGTGCGGCCGATCGAGAACACCGCGACGGCGCCGGTCGTGGCGGCGCCGATCGACACCAGCGCGCCGGCGACCGGCCCGAACAGGAAGCCGCACAGGGTCGTCATCACCACCGAGACCGGCAGCGACACGATCACGGTGCCGACATAGGCGAGGTAGGCGCACGCATAGGCGCGCCAGAACCCCTCCGCCACCCAGGCCTTGGCCGTGGCCCGCGAGGCGAGGAGCTGGTCGACGCTGAACCAGCGGGTGATGCCGCCGACGAGGAGGCCGATGGACAGGGCCACCAGGGCGACGAGCGGCAGCACCCGCAGCCAGCTCCGCCAGGCCGGAATCGCCACGGCCTCGGGGCCCGTCTCCGGCGGGGGGGTGGTCTCGTCCGGCGCGGGCTCGTGAGGCCGGGTCAGCGCGCTCACCCGGGCTTCTGCATGCGCAGGATCTTGAAGAACCCGCCCGGGAAGGTCGGCCGCACGCCGATGAAGGTCACGCCCCGCCATTTCGCCCAGGCCTCGATCCGGGCGGCCTTGAAGGCCGAGCTCCAGCCGATCTTCTCGCAGAGCGGCGCCACGATCTCCTCGACCCGGGCGACCGTGCCGGCATCCTGGCCGAAATGGTTGGCGAGCACGATCATGCCGCCGGGCTTGAGGACCCGCAGGAACTCGTCGAGGGCGCCTTCCGGGTCGGGCACCAGGGTGATGAGGAACTGCGCCACCACCGCGTCGAAGCTCGCGTCAGCATAGCCGAGGCGGCAGACATCCATGACCTGGAGGCCCTTGACGTGGGACAGGCCCTTGCGGGCCACCTTGCGGTTGGCCCGCTTCAGCATGTCCTCGGACAGGTCGACGCCGTAGACCTCGGCGTCCTTCGGGTAGTAGCCGAGGGACAGGCCGGTGCCGACGCCGGCCTCCAGGATCCGTTTTCCGCCGACCAGTGCCGCCTCGACCGCGTCCCGCGCCGCCGGCTCGGTGAGCTTGTCGTAGACCACGTCGTAGACCGGCGCCCACCGCGCATAGGCCTTGCGCATCAAGGCGGTGGTGGGCCCCGCCTCTCGCGGCTCGCTCAGCATGTCCGTATCGTCTCCGAGGTCAGTCGTCGCGCGGGGTGGCAACACGCGAGGGTGTGATACGATTTCCGGAGGAAATCTTCGGGAAATCGCATCGGCTGGGGTCGGGTCAGGCTGCCGCCAGGCGCTCGGTCTCGACCCGCCGGATGGTGCCGCCGCCGAGGACCCGCGCGCGGGGCCCGTCATCCGCGTAGATGACGCAGGCCTGGCCCGGCGACACCCCGTCCTCGGGGGTCGCCAGCGTGATCTCGACGGAATCCGTGTCCGGGTTCCAGGTGAGGTGGGCGGGGCGGGGCTCGCGGGTCGAGCGCACCCGCACGGCGACGGGCAGGTTGCGGGACGCCGAAAGGGGTGCGTCGCCGAGCCAGTTCGGATCGGCGAGGCGGATGACCGAGGTGGCGAGCGCCTCGCGCGGGCCGACCACCACCCGGGCTTCGCCGGGCTCGAGGCGCACGACGTAGAGCGGCTCGCCCGCCGCCACGTTGAGGCCGCGGCGCTGGCCGACCGTGAAGCCGATGATGCCGTCGTGGCGGCCGAGCCGCCGCCCGTCGAGATGGACGATCTCGCCCGGGCGTACCGCGTCGGGACGCAGCCGCGCGATCACGTCCTGGTAGCGCCCCTGCGGCACGAAGCAGATGTCCTGGCTGTCGGGCTTGTCGGCGACCGAGAGGCCGAACGCCTTGGCGAGCGCCCGGGTCTCGTCCTTCGGCCGCTCGCCCAGGGGAAAGCGCAGGAGGTCGAGCTGCCGAGGCGTGGTGGCGTACAGGAAGTAGCTCTGGTCCCGGGCGGGATCGAGGGCGCGGTGGAGCGCCCGGCCGCCGCCCGGCAGCGCCCGGCTCGCGACGTAGTGGCCGGTCGCCAGCACGTCGGCGCCGAGATCCTGGGCGGTCGTGAGCAGGTCGCGGAACTTGATCGAGCGGTTGCACTCGACGCAGGGGATCGGCGTCTCGCCCTGGAGGTAGCTGTCGGCGAAGCGGTCGATCACCGCCTCGCGGAACCGGTCCTCGTAGTCGAGCACGTAATGCGGGATGCCGATCGTCTCCGCGGCGCGGCGGGCATCGTGGATGTCCTGGCCGGCGCAGCAGGCGCCGCGGCGATGGGTGGCTGCGCCGTGATCGTAGAGCTGCAGCGTGATCCCGACCACGTCGTAGCCGTCGCGCTTCAGGAGCGCGGCGACGACCGAGGAATCGACGCCCCCGGACATCGCCACTACGACGCGTGTGTCCTCCGGGGCCTTGTGCAGATCGAGCGAGTTCATGACCGTGCGAGGCGTGACATGCGCGGCTCCCGGAGGCCGACCTCCGGCACCGCTCGCGGAGTCTATAGCGATCCGACCGGCATTCTGCCAGGGCGGGGCGACGCGCGGCCCGCAGGGAAGTTCTTGCCGGGCTCCCGGCAGATTTCGACCGGACGGCCCCGGACGGCCGGCCGGCTCGTAAAAATCATCTCGCCAGATCAACAATTTGTGTCGCCTGCCCGGCTGGCAGGAGGCTTGCTCTGCCGGAACCCAGGAGGTCGCCGATGCAGATCAGCGGAGCGGGTGACGGGGGACGGATGGCGGGGCGCGAGCCGGTCCGGCCGGCAAGGGCCGTCGCGCAGGAGCGGTTTCGCCCGGATTATCGCGAGGCCGCGCGGACTGCCCGCCTGCCCGACCGGGAGACCGATGCCCCGGCACGGCCCGGGTCGCCGACGACGCTGGCCGATCCGAGGCGCCTCGAGACGAAGCAGGCCGAGGCGAGGCGGGCCGACGCCGCCTCCGAGGCCCGGTCCCGCCGCGACCGCGCCGACGACGCGGCCGAGACCACCGCGCGCCGCAAGGACGCGGTCGCCAAGGACAGGGCCGACAAGGACAAGATTGCCAAGGACAAGGTCGCCAGGGACGCGGCGGATGAAAGGGTGAGGATCGCCACCGCGGCGAAGCCGGGTGCCGCGACCGGTGCGAAGCTCCCCGCGGCGATGCCCGAGGCGGCGCAGGCCGAAGCGGCCCGCGCCGCCGCGTCCGACGAGACCGCTCCCGACGACGAGCCCGAGATGGAGGGCGATCCCGCCGACGCCCCGGACGCCAGCGCCGCGACGATCCCGGCGGCCCCGGTCACGACGGCCCCGGCGTCGGGCACGGGCGCGGCGGCCGGCGCGGTGCCGGTCGATCAGGAGGCGGGCGGCGCCGCAATCCAGCCGGCGCCGACGCGCGCCGATCCGCGGATCGCCGCGCTCGTCGCCGAGGCCTCGGCCCGGGCGGGCGATCCGAAGGACGCGACCGAAGGCAGCGCGGTTCCGGCGCCCGACGGCCTTCCGGCGCCCGACCCCTCGGCGCCGGCGCCGCAGATGAAGAGTGCCGAGGCCGCGACGTCCGTGCCGGCCGAGGCCCGCCCTCCGGTCTCGGTCCAGGCCCCCCTGAGCGCCGTGCCGATCACGATCGGGATGCGGGCGCTCGCAGGCAGCAACCGCTTCGAGATCCGCCTCGACCCCTACGAGCTCGGGCGCATCGACGTCCGCCTCGACATCGACCGGCAGCACGGCGCCGTGAAGGCGCATCTCGTGGTGGAGCGGCCCGAGACCCTGGCGCTGCTCCAGCGCGATGCCGGCAGCCTGCAGCAGGCGCTCTCCCAGGCCGGGCTCGATCCCGGCGAGGCCGGCCTCACCTTCTCCCTGCGCGACGGCAGCGGCCAGAACCCGCAGCACGACCAGGCCGGCCGGCCGCAAGGCTCCGACCGGCAAGGCTCCGACCGGCAAGGCTCCGACCGCGCCGTGTCCAGCGCGACGGAGGCCGAGGCGCAAGCCCTGCCGCCGCTGCGCAGCCTCGGCCAGCGCCTCGGCCTCGACCTTCGAATCTAGCGACGATCCCCGATGACCCCCGAACCCGCGAGGCCCCGATGACCGCCGGCATCAGCAGCCTGACCAGTCTCTCCAGCCCGAGCACCGGCACCAAGACCGGAAGCGACGCCAGCACGATCGCCGGGAACTTCAACCAGTTCCTGACCCTGCTGACGACGCAGCTGCAGAACCAGAACCCGCTCGATCCCCTCGACACCAATCAGTTCACCCAGCAGCTGGTGCAGTTCGCCTCGGTCGAGCAGCAGCTCAAGACCAACGACCAGCTCGGCAGCCTGATCACCGCCAGCAAGGCCTCCGCGGCGGCGAACGCCTCGGGCCTGATCGGCAAGACGGTGACGGCGGACGGCGCCACGACCACGCTCGCCGAGGGCGCTGCGACCTGGACGCTCACCCCCGCCCGGGCCGCCGCCAAGGCGGTGATGACCATCACCGACGCCAAGGGCAACGTCGTCGCCACCCAGACCAAGGCGCTTCCCGCCGGCAGCCAGAGCTTCACCTGGGACGGGCGCAGCTCGACCGGGCAGCTCGCCGCGGACGGGAAATACACCCTGAAGGTCCAGGCCCTCGACGCCACCGGATCGAATGTCAGCGTCGACACCAAGATCAGCGGGGCGATCACCAGCGTCGACGTCACCGGCGCCGAACCGGTCCTGACCATCGGCGACCGCACCGTGGCCCTGAGCAGCGTCGAGGCGATCGGTGGAACCGGCGGCAACTGATTCGGTGGATTGCTGTGGATTACGAATCACATGCGAGGGAAATGATTCAACCAATCTTAAGCGCGGGTGCCTAGCGTCGGTCTCGACAGGTCAGTCGAGTGTAGAGCGTATCATGACCGAACCGCATCGCCCGAGGGTGAAGTACGTCATCGGGCCAGACGGAAGTCCGCTGACCATCGCGGACCTCCCCCCGACCGATACCCGCCGATGGGTGATCCGGCGCAAGGCCGAAGTGGTGGCCGCGGTCCGCGGCGGCCTCCTGAGCCTCGAGGAAGCGTGCCAGCGTTACACGCTGACCACCGAGGAATTCCTGAGCTGGCAGTACTCGATCGAGCAGCATGGCCTCGCCGGCCTGCGCACGACTCGGATCCAGCACTACAGGCAATGAGGTCATCGTCGGTGCCCTGAACCGGGCCCTGGCAGGACTGTCCGAGCAGGGACGTGACGCAGGACTTCCTTTCTTTCCGCCTGCGGGGAGAGGGGAAGACGTGTGCCGGTCCCGACCTCGGATATCCGCCTGCTGACCCTGGGACGTCACGGCCCGGGACATCCGGCTTCGCCCTGAAGCCGCGATTGTGCCGGGCCTGCGCGCGTCTCGTTGCGGCCTGTTAACCAAGTCATAACCACGACTCGGCAAATTTTGCCCTGGGGCCGCCGTGGCCCTGGTTGGCGGGTGCATGACGTCGTGAAGCCGGTCCTCGATCTGGTGGCGAAGCTGGGGCCCGCGCGGCTCGCCGCGATGGGTGCCATCACCCTCGCGCTCATCGGTTTCTTCGCCTTCGTTATCCTCCGGGTCTCGCGACCCGAGATGGCCGTGCTCTACACCGACCTGTCGGTGCAGGATGCCGGCGCGGTCGTGCGCGACCTCGAAGCCAAGGGCATCCGCTACGAGACCAAGGGCGATGCCGGCCAGACCGTGCTGGCGCCCCGGGCCGAGCTCGCCCGCCTGCGCATGGATCTCGCCGCCAAGGGCCTGCCGAGCGCCGGCGGCGTCGGCTACGAGATCTTCGACAAGGGCGATGCCTTCTCGTCGACGAGCTTCGTCCAGAACGTCAATCACCTACGGGCGCTCGAAGGCGAGCTCGCCCGCTCGATCCGGGCGATCGGCCAGGTCCAGGCAGCCCGCGTCCACCTCGTCCTGCCCGAGAAGCGGCTCTTCTCCCGCGACCGCGAGGCGCCGAGCGCCGCGATCGTGGTGCGCCTCGCCGGCGACCTCGATCCGGGCCAGGTCCGGGCAGTGCGCCACCTCGTCGCTTCGGCGGTCGAAGGCCTGAAGCCCGAGCGCATCTCGGTCGTCGACGAGCGCGGGCGGCTGCTCGCCGACGGGGCCCGCGGGGCGGAGGCTCAAGCAGGCATCGGCCTCGACGAGCGCCAGACCGGCCTCGAGCGGCGCCTGCGGGCGCAGGTCGAGGAGATCGTTGCCGGCATCGTCGGAATGGGGCGGGCCCGGGTCCAGGTCTCGGCCGAACTGGACGCCAACCGGATCGAGAGCCGTTCGGAGACCTTCGATCCAGAGAGCCGGGTGGTGCGCTCGACCCAGACCCGCAACGAGAACCAGCAGTCTCAGAACAGCGAGACCGGCGTCACCGTCGGCAACGAGCTGCCGGGCGCCAACCAGGGCCAGCAGAACCAGGGTCCGCGCGAGGCCTCGAACAAGAACGAGGAGACCACGAACTACGAGATCTCCCGGGTCACCCGCACGGAGGTGAGCGAGGGCGGCCGGGTCAAGCGCCTGTCGGTGGCGGTGCTGATCGACGGCACCTACGCGGCGGGCCCGGACGGCAAGCCGGTCTACGCGCCGCGTCCGGCGCCGGAGCTGGAGCGCATCACCGCGCTCGTGCGCACCGCCGTCGGCTACGACAAGGCCCGGGGCGACCAGGTCGAGGTGGTGAACCTGCGCTTCGCCGACGCCCCCGCGGTGCCGGAGATCCAGGAGCAGGGCCTTCTCGCCTCGTTCCTGCACCCGACCAAGGAGGACGTGCTGCGGATGGCCGAGATGTCGGTGCTCTTCCTCCTCGGCCTCGTGGTCCTGATGACGGTGGTGCGCCCGCTGGTGCAGAAGATCGTCGCCTCCGAGGTCCCGGTGCTCGGCCCGGTCTCGATCCTCTCCGCCGAACCCGGGCTGGTGATGGCGATGGAGGGCGGAACGGCGAGCGCGCTCCCGTCCGAGCTCGCGCCGTCGGACAACGAGGCCCGGCGCCTCGTCGAGTTCGCCAAGATCAACGGCAAGATCCAGGCCGAGACCATCGAGCGCGTCGTCGACATCGTGAAGTCGAACCCGATCGAGACGGTCGAGGTGCTGCGCACCTGGATCAACGACCGCTGAGGCTCGCGGTCCGCTCGACCCTCCCAAGACCGCTTCGCCGAAAATCCCGTTTCGCCCACGATCCCGTTTCGCCTGAAAGAAGCTGACGCCATGGCCGTGACCTCGATGCCGGTCTCCCGCTCCTCGGCTGCGGGCCTGAGCTTCGCCGAGATGCCCGGGACCCAGCGCGCCGCCGCCCTCCTGCTGCTCCTCGGCGAGGAGGACGGCGCCCAGATCTGGCGGATGCTGGAGGAGGACGAGGTCAAGAAGGTCTCGCACGCCATGGTCCAGCTCGGCTCGCTCGAGGCGGAGGCGGTCGAGCACCTGATCGTCGACTTCGTGTCGCGGCTCTCGTCGAGCGGCGGCATCACCTCGAGCTTCGAGCGCACCGAATCGCTGCTCCTGAAGATCTTCCCGCCCGAGCAGGTCGCGGTGATCATGGCGGAGGTGAAGGGCGCCTCGACCCGCCGGGTCTGGGCCAGCCTGACCCAGATCGATCCCGAGATCCTGGCCTCGTTCCTGCGCAACGAGTACCCGCAGACCGTCGCGGTGATCCTGTCGCGGGTGCGCTCGGACTACGCCGCGAAGGTCCTGACCATCCTGCCGGAGGACTTCGCCATCGACGTCCTGAACCGGATGCTCAGGATGGAGACGGTGCAGAAGGAGGCCCTGCGCCACATCGAGGAGATCCTGCGGGTCGAGTTCGTCTCGACCATCGCCCAGACCACGCGGCGCGACGCCCACGAGCTGCTCGCCGACGTGTTCAACGCCTTCGACCGGCAGACCGAGATCCGGTTCCTGACCGCCCTCGACCAGGCGAACCGCGGTTCGGCCAAGAAGATCCGCCAGCTGATGTTCACCTTCGACGACCTGATGAAGCTCGACGCCGGCAGCGTCCAGACCCTGATGCGCAGCGTCGACCGCGACGTGCTGGCCCGCGCGCTCAAGGGCGCGTCGGATCCGGTCCGGGCGTTCTTCTTCGCCAACATGTCGAGCCGCTCGGTCAAGAACATGCAGAACGACATGGACTCGCTCGGGCCGATCCGCCTCAAGGAGGTCGACGAGGCCCAGTCGAAGATGACCGACCTCGCCAAGGAGCTGGCCGAGAAGGGCGAGATCATGATCGCCAAGAACAGCGCCGAGGAAGAGCTGGTCTATTGATGCGCCCCTGCCAGACGATCGAGCCCGCTGCGAGGGGGACAGCCTGATGGCGCAGATCCAGCGCTTCCTGTTCGATACCGATTTTCGCCAGCCGGTCGGCAAGCCGCCTCCGGAGGAGGCCCCCGCCCCCGACATCGAGGCGCACCGCCGGGCCGAGGCCGAGGCCGAGGCGGCCGCCCGGGCCGAAGCCGAGGCGGCGGCCTATGCCCGCGGCCTGCAGGAGGGCCGCGCCCAGGCCGAGGCCCAGGTCCAGGCGCGCCTCGCCGACGCCCTCAACCGCCTGGCCGCGTCCGCCGCCGGCATGATCGCGAGTGCGGATGCCCGCGACGCCGAGCGCGAGGCCCAGGCCTTCGACTTCGCCGTGGCGCTCGGACGCAAGATCGCCGGGGCCGCCCTCGACAGCCAGCCGGTGGCGGCGATCGCGGAAGCCGCGGGGCGGGCGCTCCAGCACCTGCGCGGCGTGCCGCACCTGGCGATCCGGGTGCACGACGCCCTGGTCGAGGAGACGCAAGCCCAGGTCGCCCGGCTGGCCCGCGAGCGCGGCTACGAGGGCCGCCTGATCGTGCTCGGCGATCCCGGCATGGAGCCGGGCGACGCCCGCATCGAGTGGGCCGATGGCGGGGTGGTGCGCGAGCGCGCGGCGATCGAGGCCGCCCTGCTTTCCGCCCTCCCGACCGCCTGACGCCCCATCCTGAAAAAAAATTTTCCTTCCCTCACGAGGTACCCCGATGTCCACCGACAACGATCTCGGCCTGCCGCAGCTCAGCGAGGCGGACCTCGCCTTCGACACGACGGCGACCGCCGGGATGCGCGACGCGCCGGTGGCGGCGAAGTCGGCCTCCGATCTCGAACAGGTCTTCGACGTGCCGGTGATGGTCTCGGCGGTGCTCGGCTCGTCCCGGATGCCGATCGGCGACCTTCTGCGCCTCGGCCCCGGCACGGTGCTGGAGCTCGACCGCAAGGTCGGCGAGGCGATCGACATCTTCGTCAACAACCGCCTCGTCGCCCGCGGCGAGGTGGTGCTGGTGGAAGAGCGCCTCGGCGTGACGATGACCGAGATCGTCAAGGTCGACGGCTGAACGCCGCCTCCGCCGCCCCGAACCGCCCAACGGAGTGCCCGCCATGCGGCTCTTGATCATCGGACGCCTCAACGGCGAACTCGTCACCGCGTCCCGCATCGCGATGAGCCGCGGCGCCGCCGTGACCCAGGCCGACGGGATCGAGCAGGGCCTCAACGCGCTGCGGGCCAAGGGCGCCGACCTCGTGATGGTCGACGTGGCGCTGCCGATCCGCACCCTGGTCACGGCGCTCACCGACGAGCGCATCCGCACGCCGGTCGTCGCCTGCGGCACCGGCACCGACGCCAAGGCGGCGGTGGCGGCGATCCAGGCGGGAGCCAAGGAATACATCCCGCTGCCGCCCGACCCCGAGCTGATCGCGGCGGTGCTGGAGGCGGTGACGGCGGATGCCCGCGCCTTCGTGTGGCGCGACGCCTCGATGGAGCGGGTGGTCAAGCTCGCCGAGCAGGTGGCGCGCTCCGACGCCTCGGTGCTGATCACCGGCGAGAGCGGCACCGGCAAGGAGGTGCTGGCCCGCTACGTCCACACCCGGTCGAACCGGGCGAACAAGCCTTTCGTCAGCGTGAACTGCGCGGCGATTCCCGACGCGCTGCTCGAATCCGAGCTGTTCGGCCACGAGAAGGGGGCCTTCACCGGGGCGGTGGCCCGGCGCATCGGCCGGTTCGAGGAGGCCAATGGCGGCACGCTGCTCCTCGACGAGATCTCCGAGATGGACGTGCGGCTGCAGGCCAAGCTGCTCCGGGCCCTGCAGGAGCGGGTGATCGACCGGGTCGGCGGCACCCAGCCGGTGAAGGTCGACATCCGGGTCCTCGCTACCTCGAACCGCAACCTCGCCGAGGAGGCGCGCAAGGGCACCTTTCGCGAGGACCTGCTCTACCGCCTCAACGTGGTGCATCTGCGCCTGCCGCCGTTGCGCGACCGCCCGTCGGACATCCTCGAACTCGCCGGCCACTTCGCGCGCAAATACGCCGAGGCGAACGGGATCGCGCCCCGGCCGCTCTCGGCCGAGGCGCGCCGCCTCGTCGCCCAGAGCCCCTGGCCCGGCAACGTGCGCGAGCTGGAGAACACCCTGCACCGGGCGGTGCTGCTGGCGAGCGGCCCCGAGATCGACGCCGACGCGATCCGCTCGCCGGACGGCGAGGCGCTGGCCGCCCCCAGCCCCGCCGCCCGCGCCGTGCAGGCCGCCGAGGCGGCGACCCGGGGCTTCGTCGGCCGCTCGCTGGCCGAGGTCGAGCGCGACCTGATCCTCGACACCCTCGACCACTGCCTCGGCAACCGCACCCACGCCGCCAAGATCCTCGGGATCTCGATCCGCACCCTGCGCAACAAGCTCAACGAGTACACCGATGCCGGCATCCCGGTGGCCGAGCCCGGCCACACGCGGGCACTGGCGGCCTATGGGTGACACGAGTTCCGGACGCGTCTCTCCGGATCCCGTGTCCGGAGACCGGTGATGGTGGCGGCTCCGGCGCCGGCTTAGGCCCCGCGCGCCCGATCGAAATCCGTCCTGCCCAAGGCCGCCGAGATGGTGCAGCGACGGCGCGTGAGCGCCTGAAGCGCTCATCGGTCATGCGGATCAGCAACGGCGATCGATCTGTTGCAGCTGAAAATTCAACTCGCAAGATGATTCGCCGGCTTTCGCCATGTGACGATGCATCGACCGGCCGCTGCGCCTCCGGGCGGGACAAAACAGCGCCTTCCCCTTCGTTGCCGTCCTGTCCCACGGCGCGACGACCGGCACCTTTTCTATCGCCGCCATTGGAAAAAAATGCTCATCTTAAGCCTGCCTTAGCGTACGCCGTCCAATGTCGATCCGACGATGTGCCTGACGGGGCGACGGAGCCGATGTGGATGTGGTTCAAGGGCGGGCGCCTGTCGCGACTGTCGATCAAGGCGCGGATCTTCGCGGGCTTCGGCGTGGTGCTGGCCACGACCGTGGGCGTGGCGCTCTCGGGCACCATGCTGGTGACACAGGTCAACGAGAGCTTCGCCGAGTACCGGCACAACCGGGCCAAGACCGAGCATGTCCGCGCCGTCGACATGGCGATGATGCAGACGCGCTTCGAGCTGAGCCGCTGGCTCCAGCGCTTCGACCCCGCGGCCCTCAAGGTGGCGCGCGACTATCTCGACAAGTCCCTCGAGTTGATCGGGCGCGGCGGCGCGGTCGGGCTCGATCCCGATGAACGGGTCTTGAGCGACACGATCGCCGCCGCCTTGACGAAATACGGCGCCGAATACGCCATCCTCGCCCGGATCAAGGACGAGGAGCAGGATCTCCAGACCCGGGAGATCGATCAGGCCGGCGACCAGATCGCGCATGCCCTGTCGCAGCGGCGCAACCGCGCCTTCGAGGCCGGCGACCTCGATCAGGCCCGGATGCTGAACGGCGCCGCCGAGGCGTTCAAGTTCGCCCGCGAGCAGGTGGCGCAGTTCAAGACCACGGGCGAGGTCAAGCACGCCGCGGCGGCGAACCAATCCGCGGCCGACTCCCAGGCGAAGCTCCAGGGCAACGCCGACCTCATGGCCAAGCTGACCGCCTGGCGCGGCGCCCTCGACCGCGCCGCCGCGCTCGCGGCCGAGTGGGGCAAGCACCTCAAGGTCTCCCGCACCGCCCGCGACCAGTCGATGAAGGCCTCCGAGACGCTGCTGACGGAGGTGAACCGCGACGCGCTGGCCTACGAGGAGGATTTCGCCCGCAGCGTCGAGCAGGGGACCAGGGCGTTCCTCGCCAAGGCCGCCGGCATCGTGCTGCTCGGCATCCTGATCTCGCTGCGGCTCGCCGGCTCGATCACCAAGCCGCTGCAGCGCCTGTCGGGCGCCATGGCGGCGCTCGGCGGCGGCGCCCGGGCGATCGACGTGCCGGATACCGGGCGCGCCGACGAGATCGGCGCCATGGCCCGCACCGTGGCCTTGTTCCGCGACGGTCTGGTCGAATCCGAGCACCGCGACGCGCTCCAGCGGCAGGATACCGACTCCAAGATGGCGCGGGCGCGCCATCTCGAGACGCTGACCCGGGGCTTCGAGGGCAAGGTCTCGGCGCTGATCGCCACCCTGACCGCTGCGGCCGGCCAGATGGAGGCGGCGGCGCGCAACCTGTCGACCTCGGCCGCCGAATCGTCCGGCCTGTCGGCGGGCGTCGCGGAGGCGGCGAGCCAGACCTCCGCCAATGTCGGCGGGGTGGCGAGCGCGACGGATGAGCTCTCCGCCAGCATCGAGGAGATCGTGCGGCAGGTCGCCCATTCCTCGGTCATCGCCGGCCGCGCCGACGCTGAGGCCGTGCGCACCGAGGCGACGATCCGGGCGCTGGCGGCGGCCGCGCAGCAGATCGGCGACGTGGTCCAGCTCATCACCAGCATCGCCGGCCGGACCAACCTGCTCGCGCTCAACGCGACGATCGAGGCTGCCCGGGCCGGGGAGGCGGGCCGCGGCTTCGCGGTCGTGGCCGCCGAGGTCAAGGACCTCGCCACCCGCACGGCGCAGGCGACCGACGAGATCGCCGGCCAGATCGGCAGCATCCAGGCCCAGACCGCCCAGGCGGTGCAGGCGATCGAGGCGATCGGCGGCACGATCCGCGACATGAACGCCATCGCCACCGGCGTGGCGACCGCGATGGAGCGCCAGAGCGCCGCCACCGTCGAGATCGCCCGCAACGTCCAGCACGCCGCCCACAGCACGCAGGTCGTCTCCAGCCACATCGACGCGGTGCAGCAGGGCGCCGCCCGCACCGGCGGCACCGCCGGCCAGGTGCTGCGCGCCGCCCAGGATCTGGCGCATCAGGCCGGGACGCTGGAGCGCGAGATCGGCGGGTTCGTGGCGGAGATCAAGGCGGCGTAATACCGTCGCGCTTTCGCATCGACGCGAAAGCGTCCGGCGCATCGGCGCCGGCGCCCGCTCGGGCTTCGCCAGCGCCTGCGAACGGGTCCGTTCGAAGGCGCGGCGGTATACGACATCCGCGGCCATCGTGACGGTCCAGGACGTCGTCCCGGTGCTCGCCGGCGGCGAGAGCCCGGGACGGCGTGGAGAGTACGAGGATCGTTGGTCCGATCCCGGGCGCCTGAGACTACTCCGCCGCCGCCGGCAGCGGCGCCGGCTCCTCGCCGAGCCATTCGCCCAAAGCGGCCCGTGCCCGGTCGGTCAGGGCCCGCTTCTTGGCCTGCGCCTTCTCGGTGCCCCGCAGGCGCTTGCCGTCCGGGGCCTTCGGCGCCCGGTCGAGGGGCGGGAAGAGGCCGAAATTGACGTTCATCGGCTGGAACGAGCGCGGCGTGCCCTCCTCCTCCGCCGAGACGTGCCCGCCGGTGATATGGCCGATGAGCGCTCCCAGAGCGGTCGTGACGGGGAGCGGCTCCAGCGACCGGCCCTCCCGCTCGACGGCGGCGAAGCGGCCGGCCATCAGGCCGATCGCGGCGCTCTCGACGTAGCCCTCGCAGCCGGTGATCTGCCCGGCGAAGCGCAGGCGCGGCTCGGCCTTGAGCCGCAGGGTGGCATCGAGGAGGCGCGGGCTGTCGAGATAGGTGTTGCGGTGCAGGCCGCCGAGGCGGGCGAACTCGGCATTCTCCAGGCCCGGGATGGTGCGGAAGATCCGCACCTGCTCGGCGTGGCGCAGCTTCGTCTGGAAGCCCACCATGTTGTAGAGCGTGCCGAGCGCATTGTCCTGGCGCAGCTGCACGATGGCGTAGGCCTTGACGGTCGGGTTGTGCGGGTTGGTCAGGCCGAAGGGCTTCATCGGCCCGTGGCGCAGGGTCTCGGGGCCGCGCTCGGCCATCACCTCGATCGGCAGGCAGCCGTCGAAGTAGGGGGTCGAGGCCTCCCATTCCTTGAACGAGGTCTTGTCGCCCTCGACGAGTGCCGTGATGAAGGCCGCGTATTGCTCGCGGTCGAGGGGGCAGTTGATGTAATCCGCCCCGGTGCCGCCCGGTCCCGCCTTGTCGTAGCGGGACTGGAACCAGGCCTTGCCCATGTCGATCGAGTCGCGGTGCACGATCGGCGCGATGGCGTCGAAGAAGGCGAGCGACTCGGCGCCGGTGAGGCCGCGGATGCCCTCGGCCAGGCCGGGCGCGGTGAGGGGGCCCGTCGCCACGATCACGCTGTCCCAGGCAGCGGGCGGCAGGCCGTCGATCTCCTCGCGGGCGATCGTGACGGTCGGATGCGCCTCCAGCGCCGCCGTCACGGCTTGGCTGAACCCCTCGCGGTCCACCGCGAGCGCGCCGCCGGCCGGCACCTGGTTGGCATCGGCGCAGCGCATGATCAGCGAGCCGAGGCGGCGCATCTCCTGATGCAGCAGCCCGACGGCGTTGAGTTGCGGATCGTCGGAGCGGAACGAGTTCGAGCAGACGAGTTCGGCGAGACCGTCGGTCTGGTGCGCCTCGGTGCCGCGCAGGGGCCGCATCTCGTGCAGCACCACGGGAAGGCCCGCCTCGGCAATCTGCCAGGCCGCTTCCGAGCCGGCGAGGCCGCCGCCGACGACGTGAATGGGGTTTGATCCGGACATGACGCGGCATATCGGATCGAGTGCCGCCGATGCAACACCGACGGATCCGTGCCGGGATCCGAACATGCGAACGCCCGCCGAGAGGGGCGGGCGCGCGAGACGATGAGGAGCCCGAAGGCTTTCTATCGACTTGGAGTACTCGGTACGCGGGTACTTGGTACGCTTTCGGGGGCTTACGCGACCGAGCGGGCGATACCCTGGATCTCGAAGCGGCTGATGCCGAGATCGTCGAGCTCGCGGTCGGACAGACGCGACAGCTCGTGCACGGTCTCACGGTAGCGGAGGTACGAGCGGATCTTGCTGAGGATGAGGGAAACGAACATCGGATTTGACCTCTTGGCGGGCAGCCGGTGCGAACCGTTTCGGCACCGCCTGCCTGCTTCTGTTGCAACGCACCATATGGGAAATGGCTTCGCTGGTGGGAGGCGGAGTCGCGTAAGCCAGCTATGCACGACTCACATGCAGCGCGCAGGGAATCGTCAACCAACCCCCGTGCCTGCCGATTTGGCAGCACTCTGGCGCATGAATCGCAGGGATTCCCGGCATTTAGGCACTATGCTGCACACGCGAAGGGCGGGGATGCGGAGCGGGCGGGCGGCGCGGTGCGAAGGGAGAGGGATCGGGGATGCGGCAGCCGGTGGCGATCCGGTGTGCAGTGCCGCGACGGGCGCGTCCGGTGCCGGGTCGAGAGACCCGCACTCTTCGCTCTGCCCGGACAGTCCTGCGGCGAGGGGAGGGGAGGAGACCGATGCCTCATCTCCCCCGGACAGCCATGATTGCCTCCAGACAGCCATGTCGCCCGCCAATCCGGGGACGGCTTCCGAGGCGCCGAACCGCCCGGCTCAATGCAGCCGCGGCGCCACCAGGAAGGTCGACCGGTCGGCCGAGACGACGGACAGGCTCAGGGTCCGCCCGTCGCGATGCACCGTCAGCGGCACGGTGATGCCGGCGGGGCCCAGCGCCCAGACGGCGCGCAGGAAGCCCGCGAGGTCATTCACCTCGGTCTGGCCCACCGCCAGCAGGATGTCGCCGGCGCGCAGGTCGGCGGTCTCGGCCGGGGCGCGGGGCGAGAGACCCATCACCACGACCTGGTCGTCCATCTCGGTGGCGTAGAGGCCGAGCCAGGGCCGGGGCGGGCCGGAGACCCGGCCCAGCGTGGTCAGGTCGTGAAGGATCGGCTTCAGGAGGTCGATCGGCACCGCCATGTTGATGGCGCGGCTGTCGCGGCCGCCCTGCTGGAGCTGGAGCGAGCCGATGCCGGTGAGCTCGCCCGCCGGACCGATCAGCGCCGCGCCGCCCCAATGCGGGTGCGAGGGCGCGGTGAAGATCGCGTCGTCGAGGAGATATTCCCAGTAGCCGGCGAATTCCTGCCGCGCCACCACCTCGGCGGCGACGGCGCGGGAGCGGCCGCCGGCCCCGGCCATCACCAGCCGGTCGCCCACGCGCAAGCCCTCGGCGCTGCCCAGCGGCAGATACGGCAGGTCGAGGCGGCCGAGCGCCTGCACCAGGCCGAAGCCGGTGGCGGCGTCGTAGCCGACGACGTGGCCGGGCGCGGTGCGGCCGTCATGGGCCGTGAGCCAGACGCTCTCGGCCTCGGTGATCAGGTAGCCGATGGTGAGCACCAGCCCGTCCTCGCCGATCAGGACGCCGTTGCCGGCCCGCTCGGTGCCGAGGATCTCGGCGGTGTAGGCGCCGTCCGGCACCCGGGAGGACAGGGCGACGATGGCGGTCAGGGTCTGGTCGAGGTCGTAGGAATAGGCGGCCGGGCGGGGCTGCACCGCGGAGGGGATCTTCCAGTCGCCGGGCGCCGCCATGATGGCCTCCTGCCGGGGCCTCGAGCGCCCCGTGTCTCGTCTCGTCCGGCAGGGATCGAAAGCCCCGCCCGCTCGCTCCCGTTATAGGTCGCGGAGCCGGGCCCGACAGGCATGGCGCGTGCACCAATGAAAACGCCCGGCTCGCGGAGCCGGGCGGGAGAGGAGGGGTCTCTTGGTGGATCTCCGGTGAAAGCTCTCCTGGGTCTCTCCGGCGTCGCGGCTCAGTACTTGCGCACGAGGGGAACCGGCTCCGGCTCGGCGACCACCGCGACGGTGTAGAGCGGGGCGATGACGCGGAACCAGCCCTCGGTCGAGTAGGCCTCCCGGTTGGTCGGCAGTCCGGTGACCGGCGAGATCTGGCGGGCCGACGTGGCGACGTCTCGGGCGACCCAGGCCTGGACCGAGAACTTGCCGAAATCGTAGCCGACGAGGCCGCCGAGGGCGAAGCGGCCGCCGCCGCCGCCCGAGACCGTGCCGCAGGTGGCGAAGTTGCCGGCGCAGGGCGTGCCGAGGGGCAGGGGGCCGCGATTCGGCAGGTTGGTGGTGCCGTAGCCGATGGCGCCGATCTCGAACTTGCCGAACTTCTTGGTCGCCGTCAGGTCCAGGTTGAGGGCGTCGGTCGGGTACTGGCTGCCGTAGAAGCCCGGGATGCCGTTGCGGCCGCCGAACCGGGCCGGCACGTCGTAGAAATTGTAGGTCAGGTTGGCGGTGATGTTCCAGCCGTCGCCCGTATAGCTGATGCCGAAGCCCTGCCGGTAGGTGTTCGAGGCCAGGATCGGCAAGCCGCCGCCGCGGCCGCCATTCAGCTCGTTCAGGTAGACGCCGGCCAGGTAGCTGACGCCGACATTGTTGCCGAGGTCCCAGGCGAAGATGCCGCCGAGAAAGGTGCCGACATTGATGCTGGTGTCGCGGCCGCCGGCAGCGCGGGAGAAGGTGAAGACGGTCGGCGGGGCGATCACCGCCTCAAAGCGCGCGCCCAGGACCTTCCAGGGCGTCGACCAGACCAGGACCGGGACGTTGACCGCGGTGTCGGTCGAGGTCGCGTTCGGTCCGTCGGGGCTGCGAAAGGTGAAGGTGTCGATCGCGTAGACGCCTTCGGGCAGCGGCGCGCCGATGGCAAGGCCGACCTGCTCGCCCGGCACCGTCGTGCTTTGCGCGAAAGCCGCCGTCGCGGTCAGCGACAGGGCAGCCGCCCCCGCGGCCAGCCAATACTTGACCATGAGCATTCCTTCCCAAATCCTTATCGGACTCGACGCGCGCATGATGCAGCACCGACACCGCACGCACTCGATGCGTGCTTGATTCGGTGGGCTCTTCGGCGTCGACCGTGCAGCAGTCTGAACGCCCATATTGTTCCAACAGCGACGCTCGGAATGCCAGCATTTTGCTCGGTGGCGACGCAAGCTACGCTGACGCGTTGCGCAAATGACGCATTTTTGTCATGCGGGCGCAGTTTTGTACTTTAGTGGTACAATGTTGGAAGCGGGGCGGAAAGACCGAATTGCTGCACCGCACAGGGGCTTGAAGCGCCTATGCGGTCCCAATTCGCGGGCGTTTTCGCGCGAATCCTATTCGGCGGCCTGCTTGCTGGAGGCCGACTTGCGGGTCCGGGGCGCCTTCGAGGCGGTCTTCGCGGCGGGCGGGACGGCGGGCCGACGGGCCAGGACCTCGCGCAGGAAGCGGCCGGTATGGCTGCCTTCGGACGCCGCGATGTCCTCCGGCGTCCCCTGCGCCACGATGGTGCCGCCGCCGTCGCCGCCCTCGGGGCCCATGTCGATCACCCAGTCGGCGGTCTTGATGACCTCCAGGTTGTGCTCGATCACCACGACGCTGTTGCCCTGGTCGACCAGCTCGTGCAGCACCTCCATCAGCTTGGCGACGTCGTGGAAGTGCAGCCCGGTGGTCGGCTCGTCGAGGATGTAGAGGGTGCGGCCGGTGGCGCGCTTCGACAGCTCCTTGGACAGCTTCACCCGTTGCGCCTCGCCCCCCGACAGGGTGGTGGCCTGCTGGCCGACCCGGACGTAGCCGAGGCCGACCCGGGCCAGGGTCTCAAGCTTCTCGCGGATCGCCGGCACCGCCTTGAACAGGTCGGCGGCCTCCTCCACCGTCATGTCGAGCACGTCGGCGATCGAGCGCTCGCGGTACTTCACCTCCAGGGTCTCGCGGTCGTAGCGCTTGCCCTTGCAGACGTCGCAGGTCACGTAGACGTCCGGCAGGAAGTGCATCTCGATCTTGATGACGCCGTCTCCCGAGCAGGCCTCGCAGCGCCCGCCCTTGACGTTGAACGAGAACCGGCCCGGCTGGTAGCCGCGCGCCTTGGCCTCGGGCAGGCCGGCGAACCAGTCGCGGATCGGCGTGAAGGCGCCGATATAGGTGGCGGGGTTCGAGCGCGGGGTCCGGCCGATCGGCGACTGGTCGATGTCGATGACCTTGTCGAGATGCTCCAGCCCCTCGATCCGGTCGTGGGGCGCGGGATGCTCCAGCGCCCCGTTGAGCTTGCGCGCCACCGCCTTGTAGAGCGTGTCGACC
This sequence comes from Methylobacterium currus, assembly GCF_003058325.1. Classification (NCBI taxonomy): domain Bacteria; kingdom Pseudomonadati; phylum Pseudomonadota; class Alphaproteobacteria; order Hyphomicrobiales; family Methylobacteriaceae; genus Methylobacterium; species Methylobacterium currus. Next base: position 467,508 of record NZ_CP028844.1, on the reverse strand, counting down.
ACGAGGGTCGACTTGCCTCCGCCCGAGACGCCGGTGATGCACGTGAAGGTGCCGAGCGGGATCTCCGCGGTCACGTCCTTCAGGTTGTTGCCGCGGGCACCGACGAGGCGCAGCATCTGAGGCTCGGGCGCCTCGACCTTGGCGGCCGGGTTGCGCTTCGCCTTGCGCCGGCTCTTCGGCACCCGCACCGAGAGGGCGCCGGTGAGGTACTTCGCGGTCAGCGAGTTCGGATCGGCCAGCAGCTCGGGCGGCGTGCCTTGCGCCACGATCTGCCCGCCATGGATGCCGGCGCCGGGCCCGACATCGACGACGTAGTCGGCCTGCAGGATCGCGTCCTCGTCGTGCTCGACGACGATCACCGAGTTGCCGAGGTCGCGCAGGCGCTTGAGCGTGCCGAGCAGGCGCTCGTTGTCGCGCTGGTGCAGGCCGATCGAGGGCTCGTCGAGGACATACAGGACGCCGGTCAGGCCCGAGCCGATCTGCGAGGCGAGGCGGATGCGCTGGCTCTCGCCGCCCGAGAGCGAGCCGGAGCCGCGGGCGAGCGTGAGGTATTCCAGCCCGACATCGACCAGGAAGGTCAGCCGGTCGCGGATCTCCTTGAGGATGCGGGCCGCGATCTCGTTGTGCTTCGCGCTCAGCTGCCCGGGCAGCTCGCCGAACCAGCGATGCGCGTCGCGCACCGAGAGCACCGTGGCGTCACCGATGTCGAAGCCGGCGATCTTCACCGCCAGCGCCTCGGGCTTCAGCCGCTTGCCCTTGCAGGCCGAGCATGGCGTCTCGGCCATGAACCGGCCGATATCCTCCCGCGCCGCGTCGCTGTCGGTCTCCTTGTAGCGTCGCTCCAGGTTCGGGATCACGCCCTCGAACGGCTTCGAGACCTCGTAGGCGCGCAGCCCGTCATTGTAGGCGAAGCGGACCTCGTCGCCGTCCGAGCCGTAGAGCACCACCTGGCGGGCGGCCTCGGTGAGCTTGGCCCAGGGCGTGTCGGTGCGGAAGCGGTAGTGCCTCGCCAGGGCTTCCAGGGTCTGCCCGTAATAGGGCGAGGTCGATTTCGCCCAGGGCGCGACGGCGCCGCGCGACAGGCTCAGGGCCTCGTCGGCGATGACCAGCGTCGGGTCGATCCGCATCTCGTGGCCGATGCCGCCGCAGGTCGGGCAGGCGCCGAAGGGATTGTTGAAGGAGAACAGCCGCGGCTCGATCTCCGGGATCGTGAAGCCGGAGACCGGGCAGGCGAAGCGCGACGAGAAGGTGATCGGCTCGGGGGAAGGCCCGTCCTCGGGCATATCGGCAAAGGCCACGAGAGCGATGCCGTCGGCGAGCTCCAGGGCGGTCTCGAACGAATCGGCCAGCCGCGAGGCCATGTCGGCCCGCACCACGATCCGGTCGACCACCACGTCGATGTCGTGCTTGAGCTTCTTGTCGAGCTTCGGCACGTCGTCGATGGCGTAGTACTCGCCGTCGATGCGCAGGCGCTGGAAGCCCTTCTTCTGGAAGTCGGCGATCTCCTTGCGGTACTCGCCCTTACGGCCGCGCACCACGGGCGCCAGCAGGTAGAGCCGGGTCTTCTCGGGGAGCGCCAGCACCCGGTCGACCATCTGGCTGACGGTCTGGCTCTCGATCGGCAGGCCGGTCGCCGGCGAGTACGGGATGCCGACCCGCGCCCACAGGAGGCGCATGTAGTCGTAGATCTCCGTGACGGTGCCGACCGTCGAGCGCGGGTTCTTCGACGTCGTCTTCTGCTCGATCGAGATCGCCGGCGACAGCCCGTCGATCTGGTCGACGTCGGGCTTGGCCATCATCTCGAGGAACTGGCGGGCATAGGCCGAGAGCGACTCGACGTAGCGGCGCTGCCCCTCGGCATAGATGGTGTCGAAGGCGAGCGACGACTTGCCGGAGCCGGACAGCCCGGTGAACACCACGAGCTTGTCGCGGGGGATCGTCAGGTCGACGTTCTTCAGGTTGTGCTCGCGGGCGCCCCGCACCGCGATCACGCGGCCCTCCGCGGAACGGTCGAAGAGCTTGTCGAGAGAGGCCATGCAGAGGGGCTCCGGGCCGGGGACGACACGGCCAGGCTTGATGGGACCGGGATCGACCGGGAGCCCGTGACGTTTGGGGAGCCCATCGACCGTGATGGTGACCAGATGGGGCGCAGGGGCGCCCGAGCCAAGTCTGACCCCAGGACTAGAACAAACTGCGTACAGCGGCAACCGCCGCGTTCTCACAAGCTCAAGGGCGCGTTGTCGATCACCTCCTTCATGACGAAGAAGGTCCGGGTCTGGCGCACCCCGGGCAGGGCGATCAGGATCTCGCTGTGCATCCGGTTGAAGTCGGCCATGTCGGAGACGCGGATCTTGAGGAAGTAGTCGAAGTCGCCGGCGACGAGGTGGCAATCGAGCAGGGTCGGCATGGCGAGGGCCGCAGCCTCGAAGGCGGAGAAGCTCTCCGGCGTCGAGCGGTCGAGCACCACGCCGACGAGGACCAGCGAGCCGCGCCCGACCTTCTCCGGCGCCACCACGGCGCGCACCCCGCGAAAGTACCCTTCGTCGAACAGGCGCTGGGTGCGACGGTGGCAGGTCGCCGGGCTGGTGTTGACGCGCTTGGCGAGCTCGGCGTTGCCGATCCGGCCATCCTCTTGCAGGAGCCGGAGAATTTTCACGTCGATGCGGTCGAGCCCGGTAGCCATGAGAGGTCCTTCCATCCGGCAGCCCGGAATTGGACGGATCTAGCACATGGATGGCCGATCCGGCCGTGCCGGCCATCGAAGATCGCGCAAGTTCGAGAGCACCTTCCGTCGAAGTCCTGCTAGGTTGAGCCCGGCTTCCATATAGGACCCCGGCGATGATCCCTTCGATGCTGTCGCAGTTCGAGCGCTATCCCCTGACCTTCGGCCCGACCCCGATCGAGCACCTGCCGCGCCTGACCGCCCATCTCGGCGGCGACGTGCAGATCTATGCCAAGCGCGACGATTGCAACTCGGGGCTCGCCTATGGCGGCAACAAGCTGCGCAAGCTCGAATACATCGTGCCGGACGCGATCGCCTCGGGCGCCGACACCCTGGTGTCGATCGGCGGCGTGCAGTCGAACCACACCCGCATGGTGGCGGCGGTGGCGGCCAAGATCGGCATGAAGTGCCGGGTGATCCAGGAAGCCTGGGTGCCGCACGAGGACGCGGTCTACGACCGGGTCGGCAACATCATGCTGACGCGGATCATGGGCGCCGAGTCGCAGCTCGTCGACGAGGGCTTCGACATCGGCATCCGCGACAGCTGGAAGCAGGCGATCGAGGACGTGAAGGCCAAGGGCGGCAAGCCCTACGCGATCCCCGCCGGCGCCTCGGTGCACAAGTTCGGCGGCCTGGGCTATGTCGGCTTCGCCGAGGAGGTGCGCCGGCAGGAGGCCGAGATGGGCCTCCACTTCGACTACATCGTGGTCTGCACCGTCACCGGCTCGACCCATGCGGGCATGGTGGTCGGCTTCAAGCCCGACGGCCGCGCCCGCAACGTCATCGGCATCGACGCCTCCTGCACGCCCGCCCAGACCCGGGCGCAGGTGCTCGAGATCGCCCGGAACACCTCCGCCCTCGTGGGTGCCGGCGAGATCACCGAGGACGACGTGGTCATCAAGGAGGACTACGCCTACCCGGTTTACGGCGTGCCCTCGAAGGAGACGGTCGAGGCGATCCGCCTCGCGGCCCGGCTCGAGGCGATGATCACCGACCCGGTCTACGAGGGGAAGTCGATGCAGGGCATGATCGACCTCGTCCAGAAGGGCTTCTTCCCGAAGGGGTCGAAGGTGCTCTACGCGCATCTCGGGGGCGCGCCAGCCCTCAACGGCTACAGCTACACCTTCCGCAACGGCTGAGCCGGGACGGCGAAAAGAAATGGCGCGGGTTCCCCTCCTCTCCCTGCCGGCGGGGAGAGGGGAAACCCGCGCCAATCTTTTTCCCGGACAGTCCTGCGCCCGCGGGGCGCGGCAGGTCCGGTCTTCTCCCGTCCCGAAGAGACAAGGCCACGGCCCGATCGTGGCGCGATCGGGCCGTGCTCGATTGTCCGAGTGTGCCGCATCGTCTTCGACGAACCGCGATCCGCCGCATCGACGATGCGCCGCGACCGAAGCCGGCTCAGGCGCCGGCCCCACTCACCGAATAGGTCGCCCTCAGCGCGCGCCCTTGCCGTCGCCGTCGCGCATCGTGCCGGTCGGCTCCTGCACGTGGGCCTCGAGGAACCACAGCTGCTTGTCGACGGCGCGGGAGACCTCGGTGAACAGGTCGGCGGTGCCGGGGTCGCCGGCCTCGTCGGTCTGGTCGATGTTCTCGCGCACGGCGTTGGCGTAGGCGGCGTAGCGATCGATCAGGGCCGAGAGATGATCGGCGATGGCGTAGATGTCGGTCGGGTAGGGCGACAGCTTCGAGGTCTTGGAGACCACCGTGGCGGTGCCGAGGGCCGTGGCGCCGAGCTGCACGGCGCGCTCTGCCACCTTGTCGTTGAGGTCGTCGATCTCGGTGCGGAACCCGTCGAGCATCTCGTGGATGCCGATGAATTGCGGGCCCTTCAGGTTCCAGTGCGCCTGCTTGATGTTGAGCGCGAGGTCGATGCCGTCGGCGAGGCGGGCGTTCAGGGTCTCGATCGAGACGCGCTTGGCGTTCGAGTCGGTGTTGTTGCGGGTGCGGTGCTGGCGCGGCTGGCCGGCCTTGCCCTGGGAATCCGTCATGTCGGTTACTCCGTGGATTTCCCGCAACAACGGGACCGGCGGGCGGCCGTTCCGAGGCTGCGGAGGGGTTTTCGGATCCATCCCCGGTCTTCGCGCCGGGGTGGTGGGACGGGCCCGTACCGGGCCTGTCCGATGACGAAGGAGCTAGGGCGGGGGTACTGGGGCTGACACCCCGCCGGTCGACATCCTGCCCGTCCGTCAGAGCATCGGCTGGCCGCCAGTGACCGGCACCAGCGCGCCGGTCATGTAGCTGCCTTCCCGCGAGGCCAGCAGCACGTAGGCGGGGGCCAGCTCCGCCGGCTGGCCGGCCCGTCCAAGCGGAGTATCGGCGCCCAGTTTCTCGATCTGCTCAGGCGACTTCACGATCGGCTGGATCGGCGTCCAGACCGGGCCGGGCGCGACGCAATTGACCCGGATGCCCTTCGGCGCCAGCAGGTTCGACAGGCCGACCGTGAGCGTGCTGATCGCCCCCTTGGTGGCGGCGTAGACCAGCATGCTGGCATCCGCGACCTTGGCCTGCTGGCTCGTCGAGTTCACGATCGCCGAGCCCGGCCGCATATGCGGCACGGCTTCCTGCGCCAGGTAGATCATCGCGAAGACGTTGGCGCGGAACGAGCCCTCGACATCGTGGGCGGTGACGTCGTCGAGGCCCTCGTTCACCACCTGCGCGGCAGCGTTGTTGACCAGCACGTCGATGCGGCCGAACTCCGCCACCGTCTTCGCCACCACCGCCCGGCAATGCGCCTCGTCGCGCAGGTCGCCCGGGATCAGGAGGCAGCGCCGGCCCGCCTTCTCGACCCAGGCCTTGGTCGCCTGCGCGTCGACCTCCTCGGAGTCGAGGTAGGAGATCGCCAGGTCCGCCCCCTCGCGGGCATAGGCGATGGCGACCGCGCGGCCGATGCCCGAATCGCCCCCGGTGACGATCGCGACCTTGTCGGTGAGCAGGCCCTTGCCGACGTAACTCTCCTCGCCGTGGTCGGGGGGAGGGTCCATCGGCCCGGTGAGGCCGGGGCGCGGCTGCTGCTGCGCGCCGGGGAAGGGCGGCCGGGGTCCGGCCTCGCGGGGATCGTCGTTCATCGAGTGCCCTTCAGGAACGCGCCGGCGGTGCGCAGGGACAACGCCATGATGGTCAGGGCCGGATTCGCCGCGAGCGAACTCGGGAAGACCGACCCGTCGCAGATCCACAGGTTCTCGACCTCGTGGCTCCGCCCGACGGCATCGACCACGGAGTCGTCGGGGTTCCGTCCCATCCGGCAGGTGCCCAGCGTGTGGGCGACGCGCTCCAGCACCCAGATGTCGCTGGCGCCCGCCGCCTCCCAGATCGCGCGCATCACCTTCGTGGCGTGGGCGTTGAGGCTGTGCTCGTTCGGGCCGTAGCCGAAGCTGATACGGGCCTTGCGCATCCCGAGCGCGTCGGTCTCGTCCGACAGCGTCAGGACGTTCGCGTCGCAGGGCAGCGTCTCGCCGTTGATGCCGATGCCGGCGACACGGATGTACTGCCTGAGGTAATCGGTGAGCGCCGTCCCCCACAGGCCGCGGCCGCGGGCGACGGAGTTGGCCCAGGTCAACGGCTCGACGCCGAGGCTCTGCACCAGGTAGCCGCCGGCGAAGCCGGCCCCCTTCGGCCGGGTGTAATCCTCGGTGATGAGCGAGGACGGGTAGCCGCGGTTCATGCCGACCTCGTCCGCGAAGGTGCCCCAGACCTGGGTGGCGACGTGGCCGATATAGTTGCGGCCGACCTGGCCGCTGCGCGTGGCGAGGTCGAGATGGAGCAGGAGCCGCGGCGTCTCGACGGCGCCGGCGCACAGGATCAGGTTGGCGCAACGCTGGCGATGGTCACGGCCCCCGCTGCGATAGATCACCGCCGTGATCCGCCCGGCCCTGTCGCGCTCGACCCCGTGCATCCGGGCCTCAGGCCGGATCTCGGCGCCCTTCGCCACCGCGAGGGGCAGGTAGGTCACGTCCATGCTGGCCTTGGCGCGGGTGCGGCAGCCCTGGTGGCAATAGCCGCAATGGATGCAGGCCTTGCGCTCCGGCACATCGGCTCCAGGCGTGAAGTCGCGCGAGACGACCGCGGCCGGCGCGTCGGTGGCGGTGATGCCGAGCCGGTCGCAGGCCGAGGCCATCAGCTGGGCCGGGCCGTTGCGGAGCACCGGCGGCAGCGGGAAGCGCCGGGCCTCGTCCCACGGATAGGGCGTCGGGCCGGACGTGCCGATGAAGGCCTCGACGCGGTCGTAGAACGGCACCAGCTCGGCGTGGTCGATCGGCCAGTCGCAGCCCTCGCCGGTCTCGGTGTTCAGGCGGAAGTCGCGCGGATCGGCCCGGGGCACGAAGGCGCCCCAATGCAGGGTCGATCCGCCGATCCCGGTGCCGCTGTTGTTGGCGCCGAAGGCTTCCGGGGTCGAGCCGCCGCTCAGGCGCTCCTCGGTCCAGTAGATCTCGTCGGCGAGCGTCTCGTCGAAGCCGTACCCGGCCGGGTCGAAGTTCGGCCCGGCTTCGAGGGCGACGACTCTGAGGCCCGCGGCCGCAAGCTCGGCGAGGAGCGGCGCGCCGCCCGCCCCGGTCCCGACCACCACGACGTCGACGACCTCGTCGTGGCCGTAGCGGCTTTGCCCCGCGAGGTTCATCGAACGTCTCCAACGGTGTCGAGGACCGGGGCTTCCCAGGATTCGCGTTCGTTCAGGCCGGTCAGCCGGTAGCCCGGGAGGGCGTCGGCATCGTCGCCCCCGGCTCCGATCCCCGTGAAGCCGATCGCCGCGAGGCCGGCGGGATGGGCGAGCCAGGTCCGCACCGCCTCGCCGCGCAGCTCCTCGAACCAGCAGGTCATCAGTTCGGAGGCGAGGCCGTCAGGGATTGCCGGCAGGCGCCCGGCGGCGGCGCAGTCGAGGAGCGCGTCCCGGCTCGCGCCGTCGAGGGCGGCGAAGGCGCTCCCGTGCGCCGCGCGGGCGGCGGCATCGAGACTCCGCAGGGCGCGGGAATAGGCCTCCGCGTCCGGCGGCAGGGAGGCGTAGCGCCAGCCGTCGCCGGTGCCGCTGGCGAGCCGCGCGTCGATGCGGCGGGCGAGGTCGATCCGGCCCGGACCGTCCTGCGGCAGCACCCGGTCGAGGCAGGCTTCGAGCGTCGCGCGCTCCTCCGCGTCCAAGCAGAACGGCCCGTCCGGCTCGCGCATCCGCTCGCGGAGCGTCGCGCGCAGGCGGGAATTGACCCGGTCCGAGCCCATCAGCGCCGCGAAGGCCGGCGTCAGGGTCGGGGCTTCGGTGGTCGCCGGCGGGGCCGAGAGGAAATCGCGGATCAGCGCGGCAAGGGCGTCGGGCCGCTCCAGCGGCAGCAGGTGACCGGCGCCGAGCATCACCTCGTGGCGGTGGCGGGCGAGGTGGGGCAGGGTCAGCGCCGCCTGCGCCTCGGGCCCGAGATCGCCGTCCTCCGCCCCGCTCACCACCAAAGCCGGCGTGGAGAGGGTTCCGATGCGCGCGCGCCAATCCTCGTTGGCGCCGCCGGTGAGCCAGGCCTTCCAGGCTTGCGGGTTCGCCCGCAGCACGTCCTCGACCGTCCGGGCGTGGTCCTCCGGCGCCAGGGGCGCACCGACATTCGCCGCCACGAAGGCTTCGGCCTCGCGGCGGCGGGTCGCCGGATCGGCGTCGATCCAGGCGATCATCGCCTGCCGGCGCTCCTCCGCCATCGGCTCGGGCGAAGGCGTCGAGCCGGCCAGCAGCACGAGGCCGGCGAGGCCGGCAAGCGCGGGATCGCCGTCCTCGTGGCGTCGCGCCAGCGCCAGGGCGACCTTCGCCCCCATGCTGTTGCCGGCGATCAGCCAGGGCCCGGGCGGAGCCTCGGTCCGGATGCGGGCCGCGACGTGGTCGGCCATGGCGGCGACGTCGCCGCCCGGCCGGTGGGCTTCGTCGCCGAAGCCCGGCAGGTCGATGGCGACGCATCGCACGGTGGGGCCGAGACGCGCGGCGAGGGGGCGCCACGTGCGGGCGCTGCCTCCGAGGACGTGCAGGCAGAAGAGGACGGGTTCGTCAATCATGCCGGCGAGATCGCGCGGCCCTGCCTTGCGTCAACGGCGCGGCGCCCGCGGCGCCTTGCAGCACCCTCGCATGATGTGTCGAGCCCTTGACGAAACAGGCCGGCCGGCGCGCGGCCATTCCGACAGTCTCGATGCGATCACGGCGGCCGCGAGGGCCTGCCTCGACAGACCATCATCAATCCACAAGGGTGAAACTATACGTCCCCGACGTCCCGTCGATCGGCTGGCGCCTTCAGCATTCAACCGGCTGTCGGCAAATTTTACCTATGTTAAATTCCTCAAAGTCCAAAGTTCGAGCCGTGGCTTCATCCTGGGCGACGCACCGTCGGAGCCACACAGGTAACCGTCACATCTCGCCGCGGGGGCCGGAGGCATCCCCCGATCTGCGCCGGTCGCGGAATCAACTCGGTCCCCGAGACGATCCGGACAACGCGAACGCCGCGCGGACGGAAGGTCCGCGCGGCGTTCGCTGGATGAGCCGCGGCCCGTCCGAAGGGGCCGCGGCACCGGAATGTTAGTTCTTGGCCTTGTCGACCAGGGCCTTCTCCTTGATCCACGGCATCATGCCGCGGAGGCGCTCGCCGACCTCCTCGATCGGGTGGGCGGCATTGCGGGCGCGGGTGGCCTTGAACGAGGTCTGGTTGACCTTGTTCTCCAGCATCCAGTTGCGGGTGAAGGTGCCGTTCTGGATGTCGGTCAGCACCCGCTTCATCTCGGCCTTGGTCTCGGGCGTGATGATTCGCGGTCCGGTGACGTACTCGCCGTACTCGGCGGTGTTCGAGATCGAGTAGTTCATGTTGGCGATGCCGCCCTCGTAGATGAGGTCGACGATCAGCTTCACCTCGTGGAGGCACTCGAAATACGCCATCTCGGGGGCGTAGCCGCCCTCGACCAGGGTCTCGAAGCCGGCCTTGATCAGCTCGACGAGGCCGCCGCAGAGCACGACCTGCTCACCGAACAGGTCGGTCTCGCACTCTTCCTTGAAGGTGGTCTCGATGATGCCGGCGCGGCCGCCGCCATTGGCCGAGGCGTAGGACAGGCCGAGATCGTGGGCGTTTCCGCTCGCGTCCTGGGCGATGGCGATCAGGGTCGGCACGCCGCCGCCGCGCAGGTACTCCGAGCGCACGGTGTGGCCGGGGCCCTTCGGGGCGACCATCAGCACGTCGAGGTCGGCGCGCGGCTCGATCAGGTTGAAGTGGACGTTGAGGCCGTGGGCGAACAGCAGCGCGGCGCCCTGCTTCATGTTGGCCTCGAGCGAGTCGCGGTAGATCTCGCCCTGCAGCTCGTCGGGGGTCAGCATCATGACGACGTCCGCCTGCTTGGCGGCGTCGGCGACCTCCATGACCTTGAAGCCCTCGGCCTCGGCCTTCTTGGCGCTGGCCGAGCCCTTGCGGAGCGCGATCACCACGTCCTTGACGCCCGAATCGCGCAGGTTCAGCGCGTGGGCATGGCCCTGGCTGCCGTAGCCGACGATGACGACCTTCTTGCCCTTGATCAGATTGATGTCGGCATCACGATCGTAATAGACCCGCATGGCGGCTCCCCCTTGTGCAGATGGCGAGAATTGCGAACGCTCCGGGCGCTGGAGCGGCCGTGCGACGGGCGGCTTGTAGCGGCGTGATTCGCGTCAGGGAATAGGGTATGCGCGCGGACGCGCACATGCCTGCTAGGTTCCGGGCGCGGACAGCACCGATTCACGCAACCGGCAGGGGAGCGGCATGACGACAGCGGCGACGCCCGCCGACCTGGTCGCGTTCTGGCGCGAGGCCGGATTCGACCGCTGGTTCACCGCCGATCCGGCCTTCGACGGCGCCTGCCGGGCCTACCTGCCGCTGCACGAGGCGGCGGCGCGGGGCGCGCTCGCATCGTGGGACGAGACGCCGGAGGGGGCGCTCGCCTTAGTGCTGCTCCTCGACCAGTTCCCGCGCAACCTGTTTCGCGGCACGCCCCGGGCCTGGGCGACCGACGCGCAGGCGTTGGCGGTGGCGGAGCGTGCGCTCGCCCGCGGCCATGACCGGGCGATCGAACCGGCCTTGCGCATCTTCCTCTACATGCCGCTGACCCATGCCGAGGATCTCGGCTTGCAGGAGCGCAGCGTCGCGCTGTTCACCGCGCTCGGACTTCCGGTCCATCGCGAGGCGGCGATCGAGCACCGCGACCTGATCCGCCGCTTCGGGCGCTTTCCCCACCGCAACGCCGTGCTCGGCCGCCCCGAGACGGCGGCCGAGCGGGATTACCTCGCGCGCGAGGACGCATTTCGAGGGTAGACCTCGGCCGGGGCCGACTCACGCCGGCAGCGGCAGCCCCTCGCGGGCGAAGGCGCGCTGCACGGCCGGGCGCTCGGCCATGCGGCGGGCGTGGTCGGTCCAGTAGGGGAACTGGCGGGCCATGTCGTAGCCCAGCACCTGGCCGCGGCCCCAGTGCCAGAACACCAAGAGGTAGGGATCGGCAACGCTGTAATGCTCGCCGACAGCCCAGCCGCCGCGCGACAGGCCGACCTCGATCATCGTCCAGAGATCGGCGCAGGTCTCGCGGCCCTTCGCCTTCACGTCCTCGATCGCCGCCTCGTCGGTGGCGTAGCGCTCGGCCCGGCGGATATGGGCGTAGGCCGGGTGGATGGTCGAGGAGATCCAGGCCAGCCACTCGGCGCAACGCGCCTCTTCCCGCGGATCCTCGGGCCAGAGCTTGGCCTCCGGGTGCCGCCGCGCGATGTAGCGCAGGATCGCCGGGTTCTCGGTCAGCACCCACTCGCCCTCGGCGAGCGCCGGCACCCGGCCCTTCTGGTTGACGGCGAGGTAGCGGCCGCTGCGCTGCTCGGCGGAGGCGAAATCGACCTTCACCGCCTCGAAGGCGGCGCCGGTCTCCTCCAGGGCGATGTGGGGCGCGAGCGAGCAGGCGCCCGGCGAATAGTAGAGCGTGAGCGTGTCGGACAAGGAGGCCTCCCGGCGCGAGCCGCCGCCGCGCCTCGAGCCGTGCGGGGCGGCGGCCTCGACCCTTACGCCAAGCCGGGGCCGGACGGTACCGCCCCGGCGCCGGTTCCCGGGCGGACGAGTCTCAGGCGGTGACTTGCGGGCGGGCTGCCAAACCGGCGCCGGAACGGGCACGCCGCATCACGAGCCAGACGAGGGCGCAGAGCACGATCGCGCCCTGCACGCCCAGGGCCTCCCAGCTGCCGTTGAAGCCGAGCGCGGTGACGAGGTCCGGCACGCCGTCATTGTGCACCGGCAGGATCACCTGCTCCTGGAATTCCTGGATCGCCGCCCCGACCATGCGCAGGCCCATCACGAACAGGAAGGCCGAGGTGATGAGGAAGACCGGCCGCAGGGGCAGCCGCAGCGCCAGCCACTGCATCGCCACGAACACCACCGCGAGGGCCGCCGCCGCGACGGCGAGCCCGCCCAGCAGCGAGGCGTCGAAGCCGCCGGCGGTGCGGGCGAGCGCGTGCAGGAACAGGACCGTCTCGGCGCCCTCGCGGAACACCGCCAGGAAGGCGATGCCGGCCAGCGACAGCACGGTGCCGGCCCCCATCGCCCGCTCGGCCATCCGGTTGATCTCGGCCTTCCAGGCCGCCGGGTCCTGGCGCAGGAACAGCCAGCCGCTCATCGTGAACATCAGGCCGGCGGCGACCACGATCACGCCGGCCTCGATCATGTCGTTGTGGTTGCCGTCGAAGAAGGCCTCGAACACCCAGGCCATACCGAAGCTCGCCAGCACCGCGAGGCCGGCCCCGGCATAGACCGGGCGGATGCGTTCCGCCGCCCCGGCCCGGCGCAGGAACGCCGCCAGCGCCGCCACCACCAGCAGCGCCTCCAGCCCCTCGCGGAACAGGATGGTGAAGGCCTGCACGAAGGTGGATCCGTCGGCCATGGGGTGCTCCTCGCTCAAGCGTCGTCCGATGGGCGCCGTCGCACCCCGTCGGACGCTCTCTTAGGCGAGGCGGGTCCGGCTTTCAAATCCCGCATCTCTGTTTTGTATAATTCTAAACTGACTTAGAACAAGTAAAAAATGTTGCAGGCAGGCCGCAAGCGACGCCAAATCGGCCTGTGTTTTCGAGTCGGTCTAAACGACACGGATTAGATACTTATCGCCGCGATCGATGCGACGTAAGTGATTGTCGTGTCCTCCACCGCTGTTGCGTCAGGTCATGAGCCATCTTCCCCCATTCTCCCGTCCGTCGCGTCGGCTTGACCTGCGCTCCCTGCTCCTCTCCGGGCTGGCGACCGGCCTCGGCATCGCGCCGGCGCTGGCACAGCAGGGGACGATCAAGCTCGACGAGATCTCGGTCACGGCGCCGCAGGCGCCGCGGGTCCTCGGCGCGCCGGCCGATGCCTCGGCCACCAGCGGCGGCGGCGGAGGCCCGAGCGGAGTGCAGGGCTACACCGCCCGGGTGTCGCCCACCGCCACCAAGACCAACACGCCGCTGATCGAGACGCCGCAATCGGTCTCGGTCGTCACCCGCGAGCAGCTCAACGACCGCAACGTCCAGACGCTCAACGAGGCGATCAACTACACGCCGGGCGTCGCCTCGAACGTGTTCGGCTACGATCCGCGCTTCGACGCGTTCTACATCCGCGGCTTCAGCGTCACCAATGTGGGCATCTACCGCGACGGCCTGCGCCAGCCCTCGTCGCCCTTCGCCATCCCGCGGGTCGAGCCCTACGGCCTCGATGCGATCACCATCCTGCGCGGGCCGGCGGGCGGGCTCTACGGGCTCGGCTCCCCGGGCGGGATCGTCGACCTGACCTCGAAGCGTCCGACCGCCGTGCCGTTCGGCGAGGTCTGGCTGCAGGGCGGCAGCTACGACCGCGCCCAGGGCAATTTCGACCTCGGCGGTCCCGTGGAGGGCAGCGACGGAAAGCTTCTCTACCGGCTGACCGGGGTGGTGCGGCAGAGCAGCACCTTCCTGCCCGGCAGCATCGACGACCGGGCGATGATCGCTCCGGCGCTCACCTGGCGCCCCTCGGCGGATACCAGCGTCACGCTGCTGGCCGAGTACCTGAACAACACGGTGCCGGGAAACAGCTCGTTCTACTCCAGCTACGCCGATCCGCGCTTCCAGAAGACCCGGATCTTCTCCGGTGATCCGGCGTTCCAGAACTTCAACACCGAGCAGTACCGGATCGGCTACGCCTTCGAGCATAAATTCACGCCCGACATCATCTTCCGGCAGAATTTTCGCTACTATCACGTCGATGCGGACCTGCGGTACACGCAGATCGATGCCTTGAGCGACGACCTCGCCCGCGCCTCGCGCAGCACCGGGCGGATCGCCAACGTCCTCGATACGATCTCCCTCGACAACCAGATCGAGATCCGCGGCGCCACCGGTGCGATCCAGCACGATCTCGTCGCCGGCCTCGACTACACCTATTCCACCTACAGCCAGCGCATGGGATTCGGCGCCGCGCCCGACCTGCAGATCGGCGGCCTGGTGCGGCCGAACTACGGGGCGCAGTTCATCGCGACGCCGGTGCTCGGGACCGCCACTCGAGTCACCCAGTCGCAGCTCGGCACCTACGTGCAGGACCAGGCCAAGGTCGGCCGCTTCATCCTGACGCTCACCGGCCGGCACGACAGCGTCGCGACCGCGAACGAGACCGCAGCCGACCCGACGAGCCGGGCTGCGAGTTCCGACCGGGCCTTCAGCGGCCGCGTCGGCCTCAACTACCTGCTCACCGACGAGCTGGTGCCGTATGTGAGCTACGCCACCACCTTCGCGCCCCAGCTCGGCCTCGACCGGTTCAAGCAAGCCTTTCAGCCGACCAAGGGTGACCAGCTCGAAGGCGGCGTGAAGTTCAACGTGCCGGGCACCAGCGTCTTCCTCAACATGGCGGTGTTCGACATCACCCAGACCAACGTCCTGGCGCCGGACCCGGTCAATCCGATCCTCTACACGGCGGCGATCGGCGAGGTGAACTCGCGCGGCGCCGAACTCGAGGCGACGGCCAATCTCGGCCCCGGCATCAACGTCACCGCCGCCTACAGCCACGTCGACATCCGGACGACCAAGAACCCCGGCAGCCCGGACTCGGTCGGCCTCGCCCTCTCGGGCATCCCCGGCAACACGTTCCGGCTGTTCGCGACCTACGCCTTCCCGACCGCGTCGCCCTTGAGCGGCTTCAGCTTCGGCGGCGGCGTACGCTATGCCGGCACCAGCCCGGCCAACGACGTGATCGGCAGCTTCCGCAACTCCACCGTGACCCTGTTCGACGCGGTGGCGGCCTACGACTTCGAGCGGATCGACCCGCGGCTGAAGGGCATGCGGGCGCAGGTCAACGTCTCCAACCTCCTCGACCGCAACTACTTCAACTGCCAGGCCGGCGCCTGCTACCGCGGCCAGCCGCGGCAGATTCTGGGAAGTTTGATCTATCGGTGGTGAGGGCGGTCCTCACCACCCGGCATGCGGCTTCAATCCGCGCACCCGCGCCACCGCCGCCTCCAGGCCCTGCCATTCCGGCGCGTCGGGCGCGTAGCGGGCGCGGGTATAGGCGACGACCTCCGCGACCTGCCGGTCGGTGAGGGTCTCGCGAAAGGCCGGCATCGCGGCGGGGGGCGCCGAAGGGTCGGGATTCGGGAAGCGCTCGGCGGCGGCGGCAACGCCGTTGAGCACCGCCTGGATCAGGTTGTCCGGGTGCGCGCTGTGCACGGCCGTGACGAGGCCGAGCGGCACCAGCTCGCCGCCGGCCCCGCCCTCGTGGCAGGTGGCGCAGGCGCCCTGGAACAGAGCGGCGGATCCGGGCGGGACGGCCGCAGCTGCCCCGACGGCCGGCCGGGGCGCCGCACGGGCGAGGCTCGCGAGGTAGACCGCCATGGCGCGGATGTCGGCGTCCGGAAGTGGCCCCAAGGAGGCGACCACGTCGGCCATCGGCCCGGCGGCGCTGCCGTGGCGGGGCGAGCGGCCGGTCCTCAGGTAGGCGAAGAGATCGTCCTCGGTCCAGGGCAGGGGGGAACGGGACAATCCTGAGAGCGCCGGCGCCTCCCAGCCATCGGCGAAGCCGCCGGTGAGGTGCGCCTCGCCCCGGCTCTCGGCCCCGAGGGCGTTACGCGGGGTATGGCAGGCGCCGCAATGGCCGAGCGCCTCGATCAGGTAGGCGCCGCGGTTCCAGTCCGGGCCGCGGGCCGGATCGGCGAAGGCCGGCGGGCGGTGGAAGAGGGCGTTCCAGCCCGCCATCAGCGGCCGGATGTCGAAGGGGGAGCGCAGCCTCGTCTCGGGGACCGTCGCCGCCACCGGCCCTTGCGCCATCAGGTAGGCGTAGAGCGCCTGAAGATCGCGCTCGGAGATGCCGGCGAAGCTCGGATAGGGATGAGCCGGATAGAGGTGGTGCCCGTCCCGGGACACGCCCTCGCGCATCGCCCGGGCGAAGGCGGGATAGGACCAGGCCCCGATGCCGCTGCCCGCATCCGGCGTGATGTTCGAGGCGTAGACGGTGCCGAACGGCGTCTCGAGCCCGCGCCCGCCCGCGAAGGACCGGCCGTCCGGCCCGGCGTGGCAGACGAGGCAGGCGCCCGCCGCCGCGACGAGGCGCCCCTGTGCGATCGTGGCGGCCGCGTAGGTCGCCGGGTCCGGCCGCTCGATCGCCGGATAGGCCGGGCGCCAGGGCAGGAGGGTGGTGGCGAGCGCCAGCGCCCCGGCGCCGGCGCCGAACAGGCCGGCGAGGAACCCGCGGCGCCGACGCGGGACGGCGTCCGGCCCGGCGATCCGCGGCGGGTTGAGGGCGGCGCGCACAGACTCGGCCGTGAGGGGGAGTTCGCGGAAGCGGATGCCGGTGGCGTCGAACAGCGCGTTGGTGATCGCCGCCGCGCTCGGCACCGAGGCCGATTCGCCGGCTCCCAGCGGCGGCTGGTCCTGGCGCGGCAGCATCAGGATGTCGATCTCGGGGATCTGCGGAAAGGCGAGGATCGGGTAGCTGCCCCATTCGCGGCTCGTCACCCCGGTGGCGTCGAAGCCGACCGATTCCTTTAGCACCCGGCTCGTCGCCTGGATGACGTTGCCGTGGATCTGGTGGCGCACCCCGTCCGGGTTGATCATCAGCCCGGAATCCTGGCCCACCACCACCCGGGTCACCGCAACCTCGCCGGTGACCCGGTTGACCGCCACATCCGCCACCCAGGCGGCCCAGGCCGCCGCCTTGCCCGGGAACGGCCCGTGGACGTAGACCGCATAGGCGAAGCCGCGCCCATACAGGATGTCGCCGGAACCCCCGTGGGTGCCGGGCCTGGTATGCGGCACCCAGGCGGCCCGCTCGGCGACCGCCCGCACGAGGTCGGCGGCGCGGGGATCGGGCAGGTAGCGCAGGCGGTATTCGATCGGATCGACGCCGGCCGCGCTGGCCAGCTCGTCGATGTAGGATTCGTGCGCGAAGGTATTCGGCAGGGCCGAGACGCCGCGCAGCCAGGAGGCGCGGGCGATCGGCGGCATGTCGTGCACCGTCACCCGGGCATGGCCGAAGGCGTAAGGCGGCACCGCCGTGCGGTCGCCCATCGGGTACACGGCCGGCTGGCTCGAGACCTTGCCGGTGAGGATCAGCGCCAGGGTCGGGGCGCCGTTCGAGGGGTAGCGGGTCTCGAAGTCGTAGGCCGCCGGTCCCCCCTCGGCATCGAGGCCGCCGCGCACGTCCATCACCTGGGCCGCGCCCTTCGGCTCCCAGGCATGCTCCTGCTCGCGGGTGAGCTGCACCGCACCGGCCGGCCGACCGCCCGGGCGAGGAGCGCCGCATCGGCCGCAACGTCGTCGGCGCAGTTGCGGCCGTAGCAGCCCGCCGCCTCGTGGCGCTCGATCGCGATCCTCTCCTCGGCCATGTCGAGGAGGAGCGCGAGGTCGCTTCGCAACACGTGCGGGTTCTGGGTGCCGGACCACACCACGAGGTCACCGTCACGGAACTCCGCCACGGCGCAGGACGGCCCGATCGAGCCGTGCATCTGGTAGGGCCAGACATAGGTGCGGTCGAGCCGCGCCTGCGCATGGGTCAGCGCCCGCTCGACGTCGCCGCGGTCGAGGAGCTTGCGCGCCGTCGCGGGATTGTCGCGCAAGGCCGCCTCGGGCCGGTTGAGGTCGGGCAACGCCGCCCAGGGCCGCCAGGTCACGGACAGGCAGCGCGCCGCTTCCGCCGCGTTCTCCTCGCGCTCGGCGACCACGCCGACGAAGTCGCCGACGACCACCACCCCGACGAGGCCCGGGATATGGGCGACGGAGGCCTCGTCCACCGAGGCCAGCCTCCCGCCGAAGGCGATATCGACCCCCGCGGAGGGCGGCCGGACCACGCGGCCATGCACCATGCCGGGCACCCGCACGTCGTGGATGTAGGTCCAGGCGCCGACCGCCTTGGCGGGGATGTCGACCCGCGGCACCGGCCGGCCGACGAGGGTGTAGTCCGCGACCGGCTTCACCGGCGCATCGGGATCGAGGGTCAGCTCGATGCGGTCCCCCCGCACCAGCTCGCCGTAGGACACGCCCCGCTCCGGCTCCGCCGCGACCCGAACGGTCCCGGATTCGACGGCCAGCTCGGCGACCCCACGGTTGAGCCGGCGCGAGGCCGCCTCGACCAGGTGGCGGCGGGCGGTGGCGGCGGCCTGGCGCAAGGGGATGGCCGCGATCTGGATCGTCTCGCTCGCGATGGTGCCGCCCTGGTCGGGGGCGGTCGCGGTGCTGCCGAGGTCCATCGCGACCTGGGCCAGCGGCACGTCCAGCTCCTCGGCGACGATCTGGGCGAGTGCCGTGCGGATGCCGGTGCCGAGATCGACATGGCCGTTGAAGGCGGTGACCCGGCCCGCGCCGTCGACCGCGAGGTAGAGCGCGCGCTGCGGCCCCGCCGCCAGGGCGGCTCCCGGCGCATCGCCGAGGCGGGGCGGCCGGCCCATCGTCTCGCGGTAGACGAGCAAAACGTCGCCCGCCTCCTGCCAGTGCCGGCGGCGCGCGGCGGGGTCCCGGGTCATGCCTCGTCTCCCCGGGAATGGGCGCGCATCCGCATGGCCGCAGCCCGCACGGCGCGCAGGATCTCGATATGGGTGCCGCAGCGGCACAGGTTGCCCTGGAGGCTCGAGCGGATCTCCGCCTCGCTCGGGTCCGGGTTGGCGGACAGAAGCGCCACCGTGGTCATGATCATGCCGTTCAGGCAGTAGCCGCATTGCGCGGCGTTCTCGGCGATGAAGGCCTCCTGCACCGGATGCAGCCGCCCGGCCTCGCCCAAGCCGTCCGGGGTCAAGCCCTCCAGGGTGGTGATCCGGCGACCGACGGCCGCGCGCAAGGGAATCGCGCAGGAGCGCAGGGCCCGGCCGTCGACCAGCACCGTGCAGCTGCCGCACTGGCCGAGGCCGCAACCGTATTTCGGGCCGTTCAGCGCGAGGTCGTTGCGCAGGACGTAGAGGAGGCGGGTGCCGGGCGCGGCCTCAACCGCCACGCTCCGGCCGTTGACCGTGAGCACGTGGCGCGAAGCCGTCAGCCGCGCGTCGTTGGCGATCGGCCGCCGATCGTCCTGCATGTGGTCCCGCCCCGTCCCGGCTGTCCCGCCGGCTGCCCGTAGTTCTCACAGATTTCGGCGGGAACCGGAACCGGGCCCGCCTGCGAAATTTGCGGCTTGCAAGAGCTTGGCCAGGGAGCTTGGCCAGGGAGCTTGGCCAGGGAGCTTTGGCAAGGAGTCTGGCCAGACGGTTCGGCCGGGCGGGTGGGCCTCGGGCGCGCTCCGACGGCCGTCGCCCATCCGAGGATCGAGGCGGATTTCGCGTCGGGATCGGGCGAGCGCGAGAGGCCGGCCACACTCAAACGGGCCACGGCCGATCGGCCGGTGTGAAGCCTGGCTCTCGGAGACGGTAAAATCGATCTTGATCTGGCAGGCGCCGGAGTTCGTTCGATATGATGCCCCATATTCGGCATTCGATGCGTCGTTCCGGGGCTGCGCTATTGGACCCGGAATGACGAAGCACACGTGTCGGAGATCAAAGCCGGCGGCGTGCCCCGTCCGTGTCGCACGCCTGCGGTTCTGGACTGCAGGTTCCGCTGCGCAGTTCCGGAATGACGCGGAGAGTGCTGATTATTGATATGTAAATCAAAAAACGTCTTGACTTCCTATTTATTGAACTTGTGAACTTAAATTTGTTAATGAATTACAGTTACATCAATGCAACATTTCATAAAAATCAAACAAATATCATGATATTGGAGGATGAAGAGTGTCCAGCGATATCACCCAAAGCAGTACGCCGGAGGGCGAGCCCGAGATGGCGACGATCGACGAGGTCGGCGCCGGAACGGGCAGCGTCACCATGGGCGAGGACGGCGTTGCGGTCTCGGTCGCGCAGGCCGAGACCGTCCCCGATACCGCGCCGCCGAGCATGTTCCGCCCGACCATGCGCGATGTCGAGGCCTCTGCCTCGCAAACTGACGGCGTGACCGTCAAGCCGCAGCCGATGATGCCGGATGTCCCCCTCGGGGGCGAGACCGCGCCCTTCGCCGAACCGGACGCGACGGCGGATCAGGCCCTGATCCTCGGCCCATCGGAGCAGGGGGAGACCACTGGCACGGAGATACCCGTCGCGGAGGCGGAAGGCGGCACGCCGGCCGTCTTGCCGACGGAGGTTCTGGCCGACGGCACCAACCTGTTCGGCGACCGGGCCGCGATGTGGTCGGGCGATCCGTCCGAGGTCGGCGCGGGCTACAGCCTCGATCCGCCGCATGACGAGGTCTGCTTGTGCAACGAGATCGCCGTGACGGCGGGCGCGGAGGTCTGACGCCCACACGTCCCTGATCACGCGTCCCTGATCCGGCCATCATCCTTGGTCTTCCGGGCGGGGAGCGGGGAGATCGTCGCGACGACGGGCGGTCCCCCCGCGCATGTCAAACGCCGCAGGCCCCGAGCGCTTGCGGAGCGCCGCGCTTCCGCTAGCTCCCCGAGACTTAAGGGGAGTATGTCTATGCAGCAGCGCTGGCCGGACCGGATCTGGATCGTGCGGCACGGCGAGAGCGCCGGCAACGTCGCCCGCGACGCGGCGCACGCGGCCGGGCACACCCATATCGACATCGCCGAGCGCGACGTCGACGTGCCGCTCAGTCCCCTCGGCGAGCGCCAGGCTGCGGCAGTCGGCCGGTGGTTTTCCGAGAAGCCGGCATCCGAGCGGCCCGACGTGGTGCTGACCTCGCCCTATCGCCGGGCCGAGGCCACCGCCCGGCTGATCCGCGATGGCGGCGGCGTCGCCGACCCGCTGCTCGACTACGTCGCCGACGAGCGCCTGCGCGAGAAGGAATTCGGGGTCCTCGACCGGCTCACCCGCGAGGGCATCACCCAGATCCATCCCGAGCAGGCCGAGCTGCGGCAGCTCCTCGGCAAGTTCTACCACCGGCCGCCGGGCGGCGAGAGCTGGTGCGACGTGATCCTGCGGCTGCGCAGCGCCCTCGACACCGTCTCGCTGCATTACGGCGGACGGCGCGTGCTGGTGGTCGGCCATCAGGTCGTGGTGCTGTGCCTGCGCTACCTGATCGAGGGGATGACCGAGGACGAGATCCTGCAGATCGACCGCGAGGGCGACGTCGCCAATTGCGCGGTCACCGAATACGCCTTCGACCCGCACCGGGGCAGCAGCGGCAAGCTCGTGCTCCAGCGCTACAATTTCGTGGCGCCGCTGACCCGGGCCGGCGCCCCGGTGACGGCCGAGCCCGACGCCACCGGAGCCGCCCGATGACGCGAGAGACGACGATCCGCACGATCACCGCCGAGACCCTGCGCAGCCTGCCCCTGCCGGATCCGGCGGGCGGCAGCAAGGAGGCGCGCGGCAGCGCCCTCGTCATCGCCGGCTCGGTCGAGGTGCCGGGGGCGGCGATCCTGGCCGGCACGGCGGCGCTCCGGGCCGGCGCCGGCAAGCTGCAGATGTCGATCGCCGCCGGCACGGCGCCGCATGCCGCGCTCGCCGTGCCCGAAGCCCTGGTGGTGCGCCTGCCCGAGGGCGAGGACGGCCACGTCGATCACGCGCAGGCCGCCGAGGTGCTGCTGCCGCGCACCGAGCGCGCCGCCGCGATCCTGATCGGCGCCGGCATGGTCTCGGGCGAGCCGACCCGGGCGCTCACCGCCGCCCTGCTCTCCGGCCCGGCGCAAGGACCCTTCGTCCTCGACGCGGCGAGCATCGACGGGCTGTGCGAGCAGGCGCAAGCCGTGCGGGCCCGGGGCGGCCGGGTGGTGCTGACCCCGCATGCCGGCGAGATGGCGCGCTGCCTCGGCTGGGAGCGCGATGCCGTGGAGGCCGACCCCCTGGCGGCGGCGCGCCGGGCGGTCGAGCTGCTCGGCGCCGTCGTGGTGATGAAGGGGGCGGAGACCTGGATCGTCGATCCGGCGGGCGATGTCTGGCACTACCGCGGGGGCGGCGCCGGGCTTGCCACCTCCGGCTCGGGCGACGTGCTCGCCGGGATCATCGTCGGGCTGCTCGCCCGCGGCACGACACCCGCCGAGGCCGCCGCCTGGGGCGTGTTCCTGCACGGCGAGGCGGGGCGGCGCCTGGCCCGGAGCTGCGGCCCGATCGGCTTCCTGGCGCGTGAGCTGTCCGGGGAGGTGCCGGGGCTGATGCGGGACGTGGCGGAGGGGGCGATCTGAGCGGTGAACCCGGGCGGCTTCCGGGTGTTGGGGAAGCGACCGCTTCCGCATGGACAGGCCGATGACCAGGACCGCCCTCACGCTCGCCTTCGTTTTCGGGCTCCTCGGCGCCGCCGAGGCCCAGACCGCCCGGATCCCGCCGGCGAGCGACGCCGTCGGCGCGCCGGGCCCCGGCACCGAGACGCCGCCGCCCTCCCGGCCGACCCGGAACCTGCCGGGCAATCCGAGCGGCGCCTCCGTGCCCGGCACCAATCCGGGCGTCTGGATCGGCGGCAGTCCGACTGCGGGCCCGCCCGGGTCCGGCGGCACGGCGGGCGGGCCGGCGGCGGGGAACCGCTGAGCGACGCCGGCCCAGGGCCGACGGAATCGGCCGTGAGCCGGCAGCCACCCCTTCCGACCGTCAGGAGAGCGTCCGGTGCTGACGATCCACCATCTCGGCCATTCGCAATCCGAGCGCATCCTCTGGCTGTGCGAGGAACTCGGGCTGCCCTACGACCTGAAACGCTACCAGCGCGATCCGGTCACCATCCTGGCGCCGCCGGACCTGCGGGCGCTCCATCCCCTTGGCGCGGCACCGATCATCGAGGATGACGGGGTGGTGCTGGCGGAATCGGCCGCGATCGTCGAGTACGTCATCGTCAAGCACGGGAACGGCCGGCTGCGGCTCGGGCCCGATCATCCCGACTATGCCGCCTTCCTGTACTGGTTCCACTTCGCCAACGGAAACCTGCAACCGGTCGTCGCCCGGCTGATGATGGTGAACCGCGTCGGCTTGGGGCCCGATCATCCGGTGCAGGCGGCGGTCCAGGGGCGGCTCGACCGGGTCATGGCGCTGGTCGAGGCGCGGCTGTCCGAGGTGTCCTACCTGGCGGGCGACGACTTCACGGCCGCCGACATCATGAGCGTGTTCTCGCTCACCACGATGCGCCTGTTCCAGCCGATCGATCTGGCGCCCTATCCCGCCATCCGCGCCTACCTGCAGCGAGTCGGCGCGCGGCCTGCCTATCGACGCGCGATGCACAAGGGCGATCTCGACCTCGCGCCGATGCTGGCCTGACGAGTCACGCCTCCAGCCATTCCCTGAGCAGCGCGCTCGTCTCGTCCGGCCGCTCCAGCGGCGGCAGATGCCCGCATTCGGGCAGGACGTGCAGGCGCGAGCCGGCGATGCCTTCGTGGATCTCGCGGGCGAGCGCCGGCGGCGTCAGGACGTCGTCGGCGCCGACCGCCACCAGGGTCGGCACCCGGATCGTCGCCAGGAACGGGCGGCTGTCGGGCCGGTCGAGGATCGCGCGCTGCTGGCGCACAAAGGCCGCACCGCCGACCCGCTCGGCCATCGCCTTCACGGCCTCGCCCACCGGCCCGTGCACATGCGAGGCATGGACGAGCTTCGGCAGCAGGCGCGTCGTGACCCCGGCGAAGCGGCCGACCTTGAGCTGATCCATGCCCTGGCGCCGCGTGGCGGCGCGCTCCTCGTTCTCCGGAGCGGCGGCGGTGTCGAACAGGGCGAGCCGGGTCACCCGCTCGGGCGCCTGGCGCAGGATCTCGAAGGCGACGTAGCCTCCCATCGACAGGGCGACGAGGCCGAAGCGCGGCGGCGCGACCGCGAGCGCCCGCCGCGCCATCGCGGCGACGCTGTCGTCGAGGGTGAGGTCCGCCACCGCGGCGGCGGTCCGGTCGGCGAGCGCATCGATCGGCGCACGCCACAACACCGCGTCGTTGAGAAGCCCGGGCAGGAACAGGAGCGGGGCGAGATCCGTCGTCATGGCCGCCCCTATGGCCGGATCGGCGGCCCGGCGCCAGCGGGGCCGTTCGGGAGACGATGAGAAGCGAGGGGAGAGGAGGAGCCAGCGCCTTTCCTCTTCCCCGGACAGCCACGGCGTCCGCGGGGAGAAGGAGCCCCCCGCGCCGACTCGTCCCGAAGCCCCGGCGCCGGGCGATCAATACGAGCGCGGCATGCCCAGCACGTGCTCGGCGATGTAGGACAGGATCAGGTTGGTGGAGATCGGCGCCACCTGGTAGAGCCGGGTCTCGCGGAACTTGCGCTCGACGTCGTACTCCTCCGCGAAGCCGAAGCCGCCGAAGGTCTGGATGCAGGCATTGGCCGCCTCGAACGAGGCGTCGGCGGCGAGCATCTTGGCCATGTTGGCCTCCGCCCCCGGATTGGCCCCGGCCTCGTAGAGGCGGAGGCCCTCCTGCACCATCAGCTCGGCGGCGCGCATGTTGGCGTAGGCCTTGGCGATCGGGAACTGGATGCCCTGGTTCTGGCCGATCGGCCGGCCGAAGACCTGGCGCTCGCGGGCGTATCCGGACGCCTTGGCGATGAACCACTTGGCGTCGCCGATGCACTCGGCGGCGATGAGCAGCCGCTCGGCGTTCATGCCCGAGAGGATGTAGCGGAACCCCTTGCCCTCCTCGCCGACCAGATTTTCGGCCGGCACCTCCATGTTGTCGAAGAAGACCTCGCACGAGTTGTGGTTCATCATCGTGCGGATCGGCCGGATGGTCAGGCCGCGGCCGAGGACCGAGCGCATGTCGACGATGAAGGTGGAGAGGCCGTCGGTCTTCTTCGCCACCTGGTCGCGGGGAGTCGTGCGGGCCAGCAGCAGCATCAGGTCGGAATGCTCGGCCCGGCTGGTCCAGATTTTCTGACCGTTGACGATGAACTTGTCGCCCTCGCGGCGCGCGGTGGTGCGAAGCGCCGTGGTGTCGGTGCCGCTCGTCGGCTCGGTGACGCCGAAGGCCTGGAGCCGCAGGCGCCCGGCGGCGATCTCCGGCAGGTAGCGCTCCTTCTGCGCCTGGGTGCCGTGCCGCAGGACGGTGCCCATCGTGTACATCTGGGCGTGGCAGGCCGCGCCGTTGCAGCCGGACCGCTGCACCTCCTCGAGGATCGCGGCCGCCGCCGAGAGCGGCAGGCCGGAGCCGCCATACTCCTCGGGGATCAGCACCGAGAGGTAGCCGGATTCGGTCAGCGCGTTCACGAAATCCGTCGGGTAGGCGCGCTCGGCGTCGAGGCGGCGCCAGTACTCGTCGGGGAAGCGGGCGCAGAGCTTGGCGACCTCCTCGCGGATCTCGGGGTGCCGGAGGGCGTCGGTCTCGGTCATCGGGCGTCTCCATCCTGCCGCAGCGCCGGCGCGGGCGCCACGGTCCGTTGATCTGTCGCGGGGCAGGCTACACCGTTCGCGGCCGCGGGTGTCATGCCGTGAGAACCTGCCTGGTACCACAGGCTGGCCCGGGAAGCGGCCAATCCGGACATCCGTGATGCCGGGCGGTCTTGCCCCGCCGGGCGGTCTTGCCCCGCCGGGCGGCTTGGCCTGTAAATGGCCCAGCGGACCACGGCATGGCGACGCGGTGGCCCGTCCGGCAAGGATCTGTCCTGGCAAGGACCTGTCCTGGCAAGGACCTGTCCTGGCAAGGACCCATCCTGGTGAGGACCCATCCTGGTGAGGACCATGCGTGCGGCCGACCTGTCCTTTGCTCCCGCCGACTTCCTCCGATTGACGGAGAATGCCGGGCTGACGGGCGGCTGGGCCTGGAGCTTCGCCTCCGGCCGGCAGACGTGGTCGCCGGGCCTGTTCCGCCTGCTCGGGCTCGATCCCGAGCGGACACGGCCGAGCTACGACCTGCTCCTCGACCTCGTCCATCCCGACGACCGGCCCAACCTGGCGAGTGCCGCCGACCTGATACAGGGCCATGCCCTGCCCGAGCGCGAGATCCGGTTCGTGCGGCCGGACGGGACCCTGCGCCTCTTCACGCTGCGCACCGAGCTGCACCTGACCGCGGAGGGCCGGCCGCGGGCTGCCGCCGGCATCGTCCTCGACGTCACCGATGCGGCGGCCCTGCTGCGGCTGCGCCGGGCCGAGACGCGCCGGCGCAACGCTTGGTTCGCCGCGTCCCGGGTCCTGTTCGTCTCCATCGGCCTCGACCGCCGCTTCGACTTCCCGCCGGAGGCGGCGCAACTCGCGGGACGGCCGCTCGACGAGGTCAATGCCGATCCCTTCGCCGACGTGGTGCCGGCGGAGCGCGCGGCCTTCCGCGACAGCGTCGCGCGGCGGCAGCCCGGCCGGGTGTTCCAGGCGGCGCCGACGATCTGCCACGCGAACCGGGCCCCCGAGCGGTACCGGGTGGTGTCGGTTCCGGTCCATGACGAGCATGGCCGCCTCGTCGAGCGCAACGGCCTGATCTATCCGTCCGCGCTCGCCGCGCCCCCGGTGACCGACGGTCTGCGCGAAGGACTGGAGCAGGCGGTGGAGGGTCACCACCTGCGCGCCGCCCGGGCCCTGCTCGACTGGTCGATGACTGCGCTGGCGGAGGCGAGCGGCCTGTCGCTCTCGACCGTGCGGCGCCTCGAGGAGGAGGCCGAGGGACAGGGCGCCCGCTCCCGCCACAAGGCGGTCGCGGCCCTGCGCGCCGCCGGCATCCGCTTCATCGTCCTGGACGACGGCGCGGTGGCCGTCGCCCGGTCCTGACCCGGCCCTAAGGAATGGCCGCGGCGGCGCGGGGAGGGGCGAACAGCCCGGCTGCGAGGAAGCGCTCGACCGCGTGCACCGCACCGGCCAAGGAGAAGTGGCCGCTATCGGCGTACAGGAAGGTGTCGCCCTCGGCATAGGGGCACGTCCCCCCCGCGCAGAGGGCGGCGACCGGGTCGATGAAGGTCACGGTCGCCGGCAGCGCCGCCCGCAGGGCCTCGTTGAGGTGCGGGGTCTCGACCGGGCGCCAGCGGCCGGCGGTCCCCGGCGGGTCGTGGCGCTGGTGATAGGCCAGGAAGGCCGGATCGAGGGGGAATTCCGGCGATTGCCCGATGACGTGGACGCGGGCCCCGAGGGCGGCAACCTGCGCCACGGTCTCGCGCAGGCGCTCGGGGACGTGGCCGTCGCGCTGCGCCCCCCAGCGGGCCGAGAGCACCACGTCGCGGATTCCGAGCCGGCGGATCAGCGCCAGGGCGTTGTCGTTGAAGGCGCGGCAATGCGGCACGACGTGCGAGGCGATGCCGAGGGTCGGCTGGCACCCCGCCGCCGTGTACTGGACGAGGCGCCCCGGCAGCCTGTCGGCGTGCCGGATCAGGCCGGGCACGTAATGCGCCGCGAAGCTGTCGCCCCAGAGCAGCACCCGGCCCTGTACCACCAGGCCGTCCTTGCCCGCCGTGCGCATGCAGCCCTCCGGGTCCCAGGCCTGCCAGGTCTGGTCGGCGAAGAGGAAGCAGGTGCGGTGGTTCCAGGTCTCGGTGCCGGGCACCGGCCGGAGCCGGAAATCCGGGAAGCGGCCGGGCAGGCCGCCGCTCGTCACCCCGGCCCAGCCGAGACCCGCCATCGCCAGGGTGGCGATCAGGCCGGACGCGAAGACCGGGCGCAGCCGCCGCGCCTGGGCGGCTGCAGGGGGATGCCGGAACGGCTGCTCGACGAAGCGGTACGACAGGGTGGCGAGGACGAGCGTCGCCCCGATCACCGCGACCGTCTCGGAGGTGGTGAAGTCCCGCATCAGGGCGATCCGGCCGAGCACGATCAGCGGCCAGTGCACGAGATAGGCCGAGTAGGAGATCAGCCCGATGGCGACGAGGGGCGGGGCCGCCAGCAGGCGGGTCGCGGCATTGCGGGGGCCCTGCGTTGCGCCGAGGCGGATCAGCAGGGCGGCGCCGAGGCAGGGCGGCAGGGCGCCGGCGCCGGGGAAGGGCGTGGCCTCGCTGTAGAAAAGGGAGGGGGCCAGGATGCCGGCGAGCCCGGCAAGGCCGGCGGCCTGACGGAGGAATGGCGGCAGCGGGCTCGCCCCGCCATGCGGCGCCATGGCCAGCAGCGTGCCGACGAGGAGCTCCCACGCCCGGGTCGGCAGCAGGTAGAAATTCGCCGTCGGCGCGGAACGGCCGGCATAGAGGCTCAGGCCGAACGACAGCAGGGCGACCAGTCCGAAGGGGAGCCAGAGCGGCCTCAGGCGCAGGCGCAACGCCAGGAGCAGCGACACCGGCAGGACGAGGTAGAACTGCTCCTCGACGGAGAGCGACCAGGTGTGCAGCAGCGGCCGGTAATGCGCCGCGGCGTCGAAATAGCCCGAGGCACGCCAGAAATAGAGGTTGGCCACAGACAGCGCCGAGGCCACCACGCTGCCGGCGTAATCTGCGAGCTGCGGCGGCAGCAGGATCCAGTACGCGGCGAGCGAGGTGAGGGCGAGGGTCGCCACGAGGGCCGGCAGGATGCGCCGGATGCGCCGGGCGTAGAATTCCGCGAGGCCGATGCCGCGGCCGGCCGCCTCCCGCATCAGCCCGCGCGTGATGACGTAGCCGGAGATGACGAAGAACACGTCCACCCCGACGAAGCCGCCCGGCATCCAGGTGATGCCGACATGGTAGAGAATCACCGCCAGCACGGCGACGGCGCGCAGGCCGTCGATGTCGGGCCGATAGCCGAAGGCCGTCGACTGACAGGTCACGCCAGATTGCATGATTTTTGCCCCGGACGGAGGCCCAATTTGATTGTTTTTTGTTCAATATAATACCACGAAGTCAGATCGCGAGTTTGACGTGTCCGACGCTTTCGATTGTGTGCATCTGCTCGTGATTGTGTGACGCAAGTTTAGGAAGGAAGACCGCACGCCACAGCACAGCCTTTATCCGTAATTTTCGGATCTGCTGCCGGGGGTGGCTGCCAGAAGTGTTGCAGGATTGCCCGCTCGTTCCGGCCGTCGGCGATGCGGCTCATCTTCGATCGGCGGAGTCGTCCTGAAAACCGGTTCGGTGCCGTCGAAACGAAGCGCACCTCGTCTCTCCCGGGTGCGAGAGCCGCCGGGGTGACGATCGGACGTTTCCGCAGTGAAGCTCAAGTCGACCGGGCACCAACCCAACAGCCGAGCTTGGTCTCGACCATCGCCGCCTTCACCCCGGCAGTCCCTGCCGCTCGGGAGAGGCGATCCCGCGACTTGTCCTGATCGAAGAGGTTGGACGATCCGGCGACGTTCAGCCGGCCCGGGCAGCGTGGGGGGGCGGCACGCCGGGCAGAACGGACACACCACCCGACGGCGCATCGTCCGAAAGTTGCATCATGCCCCGGCGGCTCCGGGCCTCGCCGTGTCCGGGCCCGCCTCAGAAATCGGCGTGCAGGCGGGTGCCGAAGAAGTTGGCCGGGCCGCGGTCGCGATTATAGGCGGGGTTCACCACCAACTGGTAGTTGAACGACACCGTCACCGCCTTGGTGAGGCTGAGCGCGTAGTAGGTCTCGAAGGCGCGCTCAGGGGCGTAGTTCAGCCGCCCGTCGCCGATCAGCAGGCCCAAGCCCCCATTGGCGAAGAACGCCCGGTGCGACGGGGACAGCCCGTTGATCGCCGCGCCGATGCCGAGCGTGTCGCTCGGCCGGTCCCAGGCGGTGCCCTTGAGCGAGAGCCCGCCCGAGAGGCTGCGATCGACATCGGTGAAGGACAGGCTCTCGTTGCGCCCGTCCGACAGGCTGGCCCGGGCGAACAGGCCGAGATCCGGCGTCAGCGCCTGCTCCAGGTTGATATAGGCGCCGGTCTTGCGCCGGGGCCGGCGCGTCGCGGACGCAGCGTCGTTGATGTCGTCGAAGGCGCCGCCTTGCGTCAGCTCGACCACCTGGCGGTAATTGGCGGTGTTGCCGACATTGCTGAACAGGCCGATGCGCAGCTTGCCCGGCTGCTCCAGCCCGGGGAGGACGTGGCGCTCCTCGAACTCGATGTTGGTGCCGGCGCGGTCGAAGACCCGCGGGTCGAGCACGTCGTTCGAGGGCTGCTTCGGCACCTGGGTGTAGGCGGCCCGGATGGCGAATTCCGGCCGGTTGTACTCGACCATCACGCCCTGGGTGAAGCCGGGGAGGTTGGCCGGGAAGTCCCAGGCCGAGGAGCCCCAGATCGACCAGTTCATGAAGTCGATCCGGGGGTCGTGGGCGTAGATGTTGCCGTCGAAGAAGTCGCCGAGGGCGAACTTGCCGGCCACCACCGTGATCCGCTCGATGTCGCGCGTCATCGCCACCTGGTTGACGCCGTCCGGGACGTCCTCGGTGGCGCCGCCGAGACCGAAGGTCTGGCGCACGAAGTAGCGGTTCGAGCGCAGCTTGGGGAACGGCGCGCCGGCCTTCTGGGCCTCGCCGTTGACGAAGCCGGCGACGCCGAGCGTGCGCGACAGGCCGAAGCCCTGCGAGAATTCCGGATTGTAGTAGAGCTCGGTGCTGTCGGTCAGCTTCACGCCGAGGAACAGGGTCGCGGTGGTGGTGGACTGGACCTGATTCGGCACCAGGCTGTTCTCGCCGCGATAGGGCGCGCGGAAGCCCGGCACGCCCTGGGCCACGAAGGTGGTCTGGCCATGGAAGGAGTAGCGGCCGGTGTCGCGGCTCGCCGGCGCGTCCTCGGCCACCTCCGCCGGCAACTTGAGGCCGTAGGGGTACCAGGACAGCCGCGCCATCATCTGGTGCGACGAGAAGGCGGCCTGCGTCGTCACCGGGCCGAGGCCCGGCACAGCACCCAGATCGAAGCGGCCGGAGCGGCCGAGATCGACGTAGCGGTAATCGAGGCCGAGCGCGAGGTTCGGGGTGATGGCGTATTGCACGCCGGCGCCGAGGGTGAAGCCGAGGAAGGACAGGTCGCGCCGCGCCGTCGCCACCGCCCCGGTGGCGAGATCCGGATAGGTCGCGAGCACCCGCGCATTGGCCCCGGCGAGCCCGAAGGTCGCGTAGACGAGGTAATTCTCGAACGAATAGCCGAGGCGGGCCCGGAGCGCACCATAGAGGTCGGTCTTGCCCCGGATCACGCTGAAGGGCGGGTCGACGTCGTCGTAGCCGAAGCCGATCGCCGTCGAGGGCACCGGCCGCTTGAGGTTGGCGCCGTAGAGGTCGGCCTCGAGGCCGTAGAGGTAGGGACCGGCCTGCCAGTTATAGCCGCCGAATAGCCCGCCGACCGCCGTGGTGGCGGTGCGGCCCGCATCCGAGCGCCGGGTCGAGTCGCCGCTCTGGAAGGCCGGGATCGGCTGGCCGCCGACGGTGCTCGGCCCGAAGCGATAATTGCCGAACGAGGCGCCGGCACTGCCCTCGATCCCGAGATAGGGGCCGGACCAGTCGACGAAGGTGGGGGCGGCCGGGACGGGTGGGCGCAGGTCGGCCGCATTCGCCAGGCCGGCGCACAGCCCCAGGGCCACCCCGATTCCCGCACCGCCCGTCCGCCGCATCGCCGCATCCCCTGCCGTTCCGGCGGTCAGGTATAGCCAATGCTATATTCCTGGCAACCGGCCACGCTTGCCTGGGGAAGCCGTCTACGGTTTCCGTGACGGTAATGTCACGGCGGCGGGGCCGTGAACGGATTCTCAGCCGTTCAGGAGCCCGCGGGCGGCGAGGTTGCGCATCAGCGCCGCCGCTCCGAAGGTCCAGGGCTCGCAATCCTGGCAGTGGCGCATCCGGTTGACGAGGGCGCCGAGGCCCGGGCTGCGGATCACCACCCGGTCGCCGACCTTATGGGTGAAGCCCTGGCCCGGGGCGCCCCGGTCCTCGACCGGCGCGAACATCGTGCCGAGGAACAGCACCGCGCCGTCCGGGTACTGGTGGGTCCCACCCATCATCGCCGCCACGAGGTCGGCCGGGTCGCGGCTGATCTCGGAGAGCGGCGAGGTGCCCGCGAGCTTGAACCCGTCCTCGCCGGTCACCTCCAGGCTCACCACGGTGCGGCGGATATGGTCGAGGGTGAAGCCGCCGTCGAACAGGCGCACGAACGGCCCCAGCGCACAGGAGGCGGCGTTGTCCTTGGCCTTGCCGAGGAGCAGGGCCGAGCGGCCCTCGAAGTCGCGCAGGTTGACGTCGTTGCCGAGGGTCGCCCCGACGATGCGCTGGTCGGAGGCCACCACCAGCGCCACCTCGGGCTCCGGGTTGTTCCATTGCGAGCCCGGATGCAGGCCCGCCTCCTGGCCGCAGCCGACGGAGGAGAGCGGCTGCGCCTTGGTGAAGATCTCGGCGTCGGGGCCGATGCCGACCTCGAGGTACTGGCTCCAGGCGCCTTGCGCCACCAGCACCGCCTTCAGGGCCATCGCCTCGGCCGAGCCGGGCTTCAACTGGCGCAGGTCGTTGCCGACGAGACGCCCGACCTCGAGGCGGATCGCCGCCGCGGCGTCCGGGTTGCCGCGCGCCCGCTCCTCGATCACCCGCTCCAGCATCGAGACCGCGAAGGTCACGCCGGCGGCCTTGACCGCCTGGAGGTCGATCGGGGCGAGGAGCCAGGGCCGCGACGGATCGCGGCTGTCCGGCGGCGTGTTGGCCAGGACCGCGTCGAGGGGGCCGACCGTCTCGCCCGCGGCGCCGCGCAGGGCGGCAGCCGGGTCCCCCGTCTCGCAGAGGTCGCGGATGGTCGGGAAGGCGCGGGTGATGTCGACGAGCTCCGGCTGCCCGTCGGCGCCCGGCCGCACCGCGACGGTGCTCGGCCCGTTCAGCTCCGGCCGCCAGACGCGGCCGGCCAGCGCACCGGCCAGGCCGTCCTCCGGCAGGATGGCGCGGGCATCGAAGGTGTCGAGAATCGGCTGCATGTCAGGTCTCCTCCCGGGGGCCGGCGCCCGTTCGGCGGGCGCGCGGCGTCGAGGCTGAGACCTAAGCCGTCCCGGTGCGGCGGGAAAGCGGATCCTGCCGGCTTCCCGCGACGGAATCGCTGCGCCCGGCTTCGTCCCGGGGCCGGGAGAGCGGCGGCCCGGACCAGTGCGGACAGGCCCGGAACTGCCGGAGATGTGTGAGCAGGGTCAGGCCGCATCCGGGCGGCAGGCGAGGGCCTGCCGGAGCGCCTGATCGGCCGGGGCCGGGCGGCCGAGATGGTAGCCCTGCAGGAACGGGCAGCCGAGAGCCCGCAGGGTGGCGAGGTCCTCTGCGGTCTCGACGCCCTCGGCCACCACTTCGAGGCCGAGCGCCCGGCCGAGGCCGAGCACGGCCTGGACCAGCCCGCGCTTGTCGTCGGAGGCCGACAGGCCGGTGACGAGGCTGCGGTCGATCTTGACCCGGCCGGCCCGCAGCTGGCGCAGCGAGGCCAGCGACGAGTAGCCGGTGCCGAAATCGTCGAGCGCCACCCGAATTCCTGCGCGGGAGAGGGCGAGGAGCTTGCCCTGCACCGCCGCGATGTCGAGGGCGGTCTCCTCGGTGATCTCGATCTCGAGGAGCGACGGGGCTAGGCCCAGCGCCTGCAGGCGGTCGAGCACGATCTCGTCGACCGGGATCTGCGCCATCTCCCGCGGCGAGACGTTCATCGCCACCCGGATGTCGGGGACGCCGCCGGCCCGCAGGACCTGCATCGCGCCGCAGACCTGCTCCAGGATGAAGCGCAGGAGCGATTCGGTCAGGCCGGCCCGGGCGGCGGCGGCGACGATCTCGCCGGGCGGGACCCAGCCATGGACCGGGTGGTTCCAGCGCACCAGGGCCTCGAGGCCGGCGACGCGGCCGCCGGCCTCGCCGAAGATCGGCTGGAACCAGACCGCGAGGCCGTTCTCGGCCAGGGCGTGGGAGAGATCCCGCTCGCTGTCGCGCCGCATCTCCAGGCGCCCGCGCAGGCCCTCGTCGAAGATCCGGAAGCGGTTCCGGCCGGCGGCCTTGGCAGCGTAGAGCGCCTCGTCGGCGCAGGTCAGCATCTGGGTCAGGCTGGGGCCATGGGCGTGGCACAGGCCGATGCTGATGCCGAGGCGGCCGGTATCGAAGCTCTCGAACGGCTCGATCACGGCCCGGATCAGCGTCGCGGCCAGATCGGCCGGCGACGGGCCGGAGGCCGGATCGTACAGGACCGCGAACTCGTCGCCGCCGAAGCGGGCCGCCAGCGTGTCCGGCGGCAGGGCCCGGCGCAGGCGCCGCGCCACCTCGATCAGCACCCGGTCGCCGGTCGAGTGGCCATAGACGTCGTTGACCGACTTGAAGCCGTCGAGGTCGAGCAGCATCAGGCACGGCGCCGGCCCGGACTGGAGGATCCGCGCCTCCGCACCCTGCGCGAAGCCGGCACGGTTCATCAGCCCGGTGAGGGCGTCGTGGGTGGCGCGCCGGCGCATCTCGTCGGCGAGCGCGCTCGCCGCCTCGTGCGCCTCCTGGCGCGCCCGGGCGAGGGCCGTGGCCTCGTTCTTCAGCCGGGAGGTGCGGCGAAAGCCCTGCTCGGTCTCGACGGCGCTGCGCAGGAGCGCCGCGAGGTAGATCAGCACCGTCGCGGCGAGGCAGGCGCGGTCGAACCCGCCGGCCCAGACGAGG
This sequence comes from Methylobacterium currus, assembly GCF_003058325.1. Classification (NCBI taxonomy): domain Bacteria; kingdom Pseudomonadati; phylum Pseudomonadota; class Alphaproteobacteria; order Hyphomicrobiales; family Methylobacteriaceae; genus Methylobacterium; species Methylobacterium currus. Next base: position 433,018 of record NZ_CP028844.1, on the reverse strand, counting down.
CAGCCGGCGACCGTGAGCAGCGGCGGCGTGATGAAGCTCGCAGGGATCGCCGCGTAGGCCATGCCGTGGGTGACGGCGCCGGCGGTGATGCCGCAGGTGACGATGAGGTAGAACAGGGTCTGGGGCGCGGTGTAGCCGTCGCATAGGAGCGCCACCAGGGACCAGACCAGGCCCGACAGCAGCGCCGCGAGGGTGGCGAGGCGGAGATGCCGGTCGATCGAGCGGGCGGCGCCCCGGCTCGGCCCGGGCGGCACGGCCCCGGGGACGGCGAGGCCGGGGCAGGGCGCGCGGCACAGGCCGAACCGGACGAGGTTCACGGACGACGAGACGGCGAACCAGGCGAGTCCCGCGCCGCCCTGTCCTGTCTGCGCGGCGACCAGGGCGCCGGTCACGCCAAGGAGCGCGTTGACCGGCATGGCGTGCTGCACGCTGCGGCGCACCGCCTCGAGCTGGTCGCGCCGGATCGACGCGCGCAGATCCGGGTCGTCACCCTCGCGCGGCATGCCGGCGGCTGGTCGCTCGCTGCCTGATCCTGACATGTCACCTCGGCGGGTCAGCCCTGCTGCCTTAATGGTGTTTGGTAAAGAATCGTTGACCACGGTCCGGGTCAAGCCGGGCGAGGTCACGACGGCCAAGCTCCTGTGGCGCAAGGGCCGGCCCGGCCACACCGGCCACACCGGCCGCCATCGCCCGTTGCCGCGACGGAACGGCGGCCGAGCCTGGCCGTTGAATGGATCGCGAGAGCGCGAGGAGGCATCATGCGGAACGTGGCGAAGGCGGCTGTGGTGGCGGTCGTGACGCTGATGGGCGTCGGCGCGGCGGAGGCCAAGGGCTGCATCAAGGGCGCGATCATCGGCGGCATCGCCGGGCACTACCTGGCCGAGCGCGGCGTCGTCGGCGCGGTGGCGGGCTGCCTCGCCGGCCGGGCGCTCGCCAAGCGCCGCGCCGCGCGCGACGTCGATTACGGCGCCCGCGTGCGCCCGCGCGACGGCTACGGCACGGCCCGGAACTACAGCTACTGAGGAGCCGCCCGGCGGTCGTCCGGCCGCCGGGACCGGCCGCCCCCGGTCCTTGCGGGGAGAACACGCCGACGCGGCGATCCGTCCCGTGCCGGCGCGCCGGGTCGCCCCATCTGATCCCGCATCCGTCCCGCGGGCGAACCGGGTCAGCATGGCCGTCTTCTTCACCGCCGACACGCATTTCGGCGACGCTCACATTCTGCGGCAGCGCGGCCGGCGCTTCGCCTCGCTCGCGGAGCACGACGAGACCCTGGTGGCGAACTGGAACGCGGTCGTCGGGCCGGAGGACGAGGTCTGGCACGTCGGCGATTTCGCGGCGCATGCCGAACGCGCCTATTGCGCGGCGATCTTCGCCCGGCTGAACGGCATCAAGCGTCTGGTGCGCGGCAACCACGACAGCAACCGCGTCCTCGACCTGCCCTGGGCCGACCCGCCGGTGGAGAGCGCGCGGATCACCCTGCGGGAGGAGGGCCGCGAATGGCGGCTGTACCTCGCGCATTACGCCCACCGGGCTTGGCCCGGCCTGTGGCGCGGCACCCGCCACCTCTACGGCCACACCCACGGCACGCTCCCGGACACCACCCGCTCCTGCGACGTCGGGGTCGATGCCTGGGACGACCGACCTATCCGCCTCTCGGCCCTGGCGGCGCGCCAGGACGCCGCCACCCTGGTGCCGGAGGAGCTGGCGCGGGACAAGGCGCGGGAGGACGCCGCCCGAGTGGCGGGCGACTGACCGCGTCGAGACAAGAAGCCTCTTCCGCCCCTCGACCTCTTCCTGCGGTGCGACCGATGGAAGCCTCGAAGAAGGCCTCCAGAGATCTGGGCGATCCCTGGAAGCCTCCTTCGGCCGACCCGTCAGGATGAGGAGACGGACGAGATCAGGCGGAGCCCACCGGGCTCCGGGATAGCGATCATCCGCCGATGTTGTAGGCGGCGAGCGCCGCCATGTTGACGAGGTCGGAATCGGTCGCCCCGAGCGGGACGATCTGCACCGCCTTGTCGAGGCCGACGATCAGCGGCCCGAGCACCTGGGCGCCGCCAAGTTCCTGCAGCATCTTGGTGGAGATCGAAGCCGAGTGGAAGGCCGGCATCACCAGAACGTTGGCCGGCTGCTTGAGCCGGCTGAACGGGTACTGGGCGAGCAGGTCCTTGTCGAGGGCGACATCGGCCGCCATCTCGCCGTCATACTCGAAATCGACCCGCATCCCGTCGAGGATCTTGACCGCCTCCTGCACCCGCTCGGCGCGCTCGGCCTTCGGATGGCCGAAGGTCGAGAACGACAGCATCGCCACCCGCGGCTCGTAGCCGAGGCGCCGCGCCACGCCGGCGGCCTCGATGGCGATGCCGGCGAGTTCCTCGGCGCTCGGCATCTCGTGGATCGCCGTGTCGGCGACCAGCACCGCGCGGCCGCGGGCGAGGCAGAGCGAGACGCCGATCACACGGTGGCCGGGCTTGTGGTCGATCACGCGGCGCACGTCCTCGAGCGCGATCGAGTAGTTGCGGGTGGTGCCGGTCACCATCGCGTCGGCGTCGCCGAGCGCCACCATCGAGGCGGCGAAGTGGTTGCGGTCCTGGTTGATCAGGCGCTGGCAATCGCGGAACAGGTACCCCTTGCGCTGCATCCGGGCGTAGAGGAACTGCGCGTAGACGCTGTTGCGGTGCGACTTCGCGGCGTTGTGGATCTCGATGTTGTCGCGGCCGTTGAGGTCGATGCCGGCGGCCTCGGCATTGGCCATCACTCGGTCCTCGCGGCCGACCAGGATCGCGGTACCGAGGCCCTGGTTGACGAACGACACCGCGGCGCGGATCACCACCTCCTCCTCGCCCTCGGCGAAGACGACGCGCTTGGGGAACTTGCGCACCCGCTCGAACACCCGGTTGAGGGTGCCGGCGACGGGGTCGCGCCGCGCCGAGAGCTGGGCCCGGTAGCGGTCCATGTTGTCGATGGGCTTGCGGGCGACGCCGGTCTCCATCGCGGCCTTGGCCACCGCCGGGGGCACGGTGTGGATCAGGCGCGGATCGAACGGCACCGGGATGATGTAGTCGCGCCCGAAGCGCGGCCGCGCGCCCTGATAGGCCGCCGCGACCTCGTCCGGCACGTCCTCGCGGGCGAGAGCGGCGAGGGCCTGCGCCGCCGCGATCTTCATCTCCATGTTGATCGTGGTCGCGTGCACGTCGAGGGCGCCGCGGAAGATGTAGGGGAAGCCCAGAACGTTGTTGACCTGGTTCGGGTAGTCCGAGCGCCCGGTCGCCACGATGGCGTCGTCGCGGACCTGGGCCACCTCCTCGACGGTGATCTCCGGATCGGGGTTCGCCATCGCGAAGATGATCGGCTGCGGCGCCATCGAGGCGATCATCTCAGGGGTGAAGGCGCCCTTCACCGAGAGGCCGAACACGATGTCGGCGCCGTCCATCGCCTCGGCGAGCGTGCGCTTCGAAGTCGCGACCGCGTGGGCCGACTTCCACTGGTTCATGCCCTCGGTGCGGCCCTGGAACACCACGCCCTTGGTGTCGCACAGGATCACGTTCTCGGAGCGGAAGCCGAGCGCCTTGACGAGCTCGATGCAGGCGATGCCCGCCGCCCCGGCGCCGTTGACGACGAGGCGGGCCTCGGAGATGTCCCGGCCGGTGATGTGCAGGGCGTTGATGATGCCCGCCGACGAGATGATCGCGGTGCCGTGCTGGTCGTCGTGGAAGACCGGGATGTCCATCAGTTCCCGCAGGCGCTCCTCGATGATGAAGCACTCGGGGGCCTTGATGTCCTCCAGGTTGATGCCGCCGAAGGTGGGCCCGAGGTAGCGCACGCAGTTGATGAACGCCTCGGCGTCCTCGGTCCCGACCTCGAGGTCGAAGGAATCGATGTCGGCGAAGCGCTTGAACAGGACCGCCTTGCCCTCCATCACCGGCTTGGAGGCGAGCGCGCCGCGATTGCCGAGGCCCAGGATCGCGGTGCCGTTCGAGATCACCGCCACCAGGTTGCCCTTGGCGGTGTAGTCGTAGGCCAGCTGCGGGTTGTCCGCGATGGCTAGGACCGGCACGGCGACGCCCGGCGAATAGGCGAGCGACAGGTCGCGCTGCGTCGCCATCGGCTTCGTCGCCACCACCTCCAGCTTGCCCGGGCGGCCCTGCTGGTGGAATTGCAGCGCCTCCTGGTCGGTGAAGGTCGGGCGCTTGCGGCGGGTGACGGGACGGGACTCGCTCATGCCAAGCTCTTCTTTCAACGACAGGTTCGCGCTGACGGCGGGACACGTCCCTTAGGGCCATGACTCGGCCGGCTCAAGCGGGGCTGCGGCGCCAACACCCGCCCGGCCGGCATTTTCAGCCGGGGACGACCATCCCCATCTTCCCCGTTCTGCCGGTCTGGAGCCTGGCCGCGGGCCTCTGTTAGTCTGGCGGACCAGGATCGCCGCGGATCCGACCACAGCCTCAAGGTCACCGGCCCGAGATCTCATGACGATGGACAGCGACACCGGCCGCCTCCTGCGCGACGAGCCCTACGACCTCGCCGAGGCGGCGCCCTTAGCCCCCGCCCGCGGCCGGCGCCCTGCCGCCGCCGACGACGACGCCAAGGTCTCGCCGATGATGGCGCAGTACATCGAGATCAAGGCGGCGAATCCCGATTCTCTCCTGTTCTACCGCATGGGGGACTTCTACGAGCTGTTCTTCGGGGATGCCGAGATCGCCTCGCGGGCGTTGGGCATCGTGCTCACCCGTCGGGGCAAGCATGGCGGCGCCGACATCCCGATGTGCGGCGTGCCGGTGGAGCGCTCCGACGACTACCTCCAGCGGCTGATCGGGCTCGGCCACCGGGTCGCGGTCTGCGAGCAGACCGAGGACCCGGCCGAGGCCAAGAAGCGCGGCGCGAAATCGGTGGTGCGGCGCGAGGTGGTGCGCCTCGTCACCCCGGGCACCATCACGGAAGACCGCCTGCTGGACCCCGGCCGGGCCAACGTGCTCCTGGCGCTCGCCCGCCGGCGCGCCTCGGACGCGGCCTGGGCCTACGGGCTTGCCGCCGTCGACATCTCGACCGGGCGGTTCTCTCTCGGCGAGGTCGAGGGGGCGGGGCTCGCCGCCGAGATCGCCCGGCTCGATCCGCGCGAGATCGTGATGGCGGAGTCCATTCACCAGGATCCCGACCTCGCCCGCCTCTGGCGCGACACGAGGGCCGCCGTCACGCCGGTCGGCCGCGGCGACGTCGATCCGGCTTCCGCCGAGCGCGCGCTCAAGGAGCAGTTCGGCGTCCAGACCCTCGACGGATTCGGCGCCTTCAGCCGGGTCGAGGTCGCGGCTGCCGGCGCGGTCCTGCATTACATCGCCCGCACCCAGCTCGGCGCCAAGGTCACCTTGAGCCCGCCGACCCGCCAGGCGGCCGGCGCGAGCCTGATGATCGACGCGGCGACGCGGGCGAATCTCGAGCTCACCCGCACCCTTTCGGGCGAGCGGGCGGGCAGCCTGCTCGCCGCCATCGATCGCACGGTGGGCGGGGCCGGGGCGCGCCTCCTGGCCGAGCGGCTGGCCGGCCCCTCGACCGACCTCGCGCTGATCCGGCGCCGCCACGACGCGGTCGAGTTTCTGGTGGGCGAGGGGCCGCTGCGGGCGGAGTTGCGGGCCGAACTTGCCCGCGCGCCCGACATGGCCCGGGCGCTGACCCGGATCGGCCTCGGCCGGGCCGGGCCCCGCGACCTCGCGGCGTTGCGCGACGGGCTGCTCGCGGCCCGCGGCATCGCAACCGCGCTTGCCGGGGCTGGTGCGCTGCCGGGCGAGATCGGCAAGGCCGCCCGCATCCTGGCCGGGCTCGACGAGGGGCTCGCCGACGAGCTGGCCGGCGCGCTCGCCGACGACCTTCCCTTGCAGCGCCGCGACGGCGGCTTCGTGCGCGAGGGCTATCGGGCCGAACTCGACGAATCCCGCACGCTCCAGCGCGATTCGCGCCAGGTCGTGGCCGGGCTCCAGGCCCGCTACGCCGCCGAGACCGGCTGCCGGACGCTCAGGATCAAGCACAACAACCTGCTCGGCTACTACATCGAGGTGCCGCAGGCCTTCGGCGAGACCCTGCTGAAGGATCCCTGGCGCGCCACCTTCGTCCACCGCCAGACCATGGTGGACGCGATGCGCTTCACCAGCGTCGAACTGGGCGAGCTGGAAACCAAGATCGCCAACGCTGCCGGACGCGGACTGGCCCTCGAACTCGAGATCTTCGAGACCCTGTCCAAGGCCGTGATGGCGGAATCCGACTCGATCGTGGCGGCGGCGAGCGCGCTCGCGGCGCTCGACGTCGCGGCATCGCACGCGGAACTCGCCGTCGAATTGAACTGGACCCGTCCGATCGTCGACGACAGCCTCGCCTTCCGGATCGAGGGCGGGCGCCACCCGGTCGTCGAGGCGGCCCTGACCAAGGCCGGCGAAGCCTTCATCGCCAATGCCTGCGACCTCTCTGGGACACAGGCGGGTCAGATCCTCCTCGTCACCGGCCCGAACATGGGCGGCAAGTCGACCTTCCTGCGCCAGAATGCGCTGATCGCGGTGCTCGCCCAGATGGGCGCCTACGTGCCCGCCGCGTCGGCCCATCTCGGCCTCGTCGACCGGCTGTTCTCCCGCGTCGGCGCCGCCGACGACCTGGCGCGCGGCCACTCGACCTTCATGGTCGAGATGGTCGAGACCGCCGCGATCCTGAACCAGGCGACGCGCCGCTCCCTGGTGGTGCTCGACGAGATCGGCCGCGGCACCGCCACCTTCGACGGGCTGTCGATCGCCTGGGCCTGCCTGGAGCACCTGCACGGCGCCAATGGCTGCCGGGCCCTGTTCGCCACCCACTTCCACGAGCTGACCGGTCTCGCCCAGGGCCTCGACCGGCTCTCCAACGCCACCCTCAAGGTGACGGAATGGAAGGGCGACGTCGTCTTCCTGCACGAGGTGGTGCCGGGCGCCGCCGACCGCTCCTACGGCCTCCAGGTCGCCCGCCTCGCCGGCCTGCCGGCCCCGGTGATCGCCCGCGCCAAGGCGCTGCTCGCCGAACTGGAGCGCGGGGAGGGCGGTTCCGGTCGGCGCAAGATCCCCGCCGAATTGCCGCTGTTTTCCGCGATGCCGGCCGCCCCGCCGCCGACGCCGGTGGTGGAGAAACCCGACCCGGTCGGCCTGCTGCTCGACGGCATCGATCCGGATGCGTTGAGTCCGCGGGATGCGCTGGACGCGCTCTACCGGCTTAAGGCGGCGCGGGCTGAGAGATAGGCGGAGAGTTCCCGGTCACAATCGCCGACATCGACCGCATTCCCCCGGCCGCCCTTCGGTCGGGGGCTGTTGTTGCAGATTGCACGCACCGGCTTCGATGTTGCGACATTGCATTGATCGATAAAATCGCGTCTATTGCGGCACCTTCTCGTCCATCGGCGGAAGCTGAAAGTTCGTCTGCGGTCGAACCGCCTCGACTCCGGCGACATCCTTGAAAGCGTTTACCAAGCCAATATCGCTTGTTCCGAAGATCGTTCGGAAACGCGGAATAGTCTTATGTACATGAAGACCTTTAGCTTCGAGTGATTTGGCAACCTCCTTGATATCGGCATGGTTTTCGTCTTCAACCATGATGATCATTTCAACGTCTGCCATGGCGGCTCTCCATCTTGACAAGGTATATAGCGCCAATGTCGGTCGATTCGACCCCGTGCGCAAGCTGGCACGACGTCCTCACCATGGTTGTCCGACCCGATCTCCCGTGCTGCTCGTCGGGTGGCCGGTGGCGCGGACGGACCGGGCCCGACGAGACGATCATCGGCCGCTGACCCCAGCGAGCGTCGGTGCCGCCGGGCGCGCGGAGCCAAGCTCCGCGCGGGTTTGCCAAGAGGCTAAGACAATAACCTTCGGAATCCTTATCAGGCGCCGGCCCCTCGGGGAGCCTGGACGAGGCCGTGGCCATAGTCACGCACCTGGCCGATCTCGCGTGCGGCGGCGATCAGCGCTTGCCGCAGGCGGAGCCCCCGCAGGGACAGGTCAGACTCGGCAAACAGCGCAGCCACGCCGGCGACGTGCGGGCAGGCCATGCTGGTACCCTGGAGGGTGCGCGACCGCCGGGGCTCGGGGAAGGCCGAGTAGACCGACATGCCCGGCCCAACGAGGTCGAGCGCTTTTCCGTCCTCGTTCACCCCACCGCAGGAGAACGGAGCGACCTTCAGCTTCGGGTCGACAGCGCCCACCGCCATGATCGATGGGGAGTTCGCCGGCGCGCCGATGGGGGCGATGTAGCCGTAGTCGCGGGCGCTCTCGTTACCGGAGGCCGCAATGATCAGGCAGTTCTTCTTGAGTGCCGCACGCCCGGCTCGCTCATAGAGGGGGTCGAAGGTCTCGTTCGTCCGTGTCGGTCGGCCGACGGACATCGAGATGACGGCGCATTCCTTTTCGATCGCCCAGTTCATGCCCTCGACGACGTCGAATTCGGCCCCGGCGCCGCGATCGTCGAGGACCTTGCCGATATGGAGGTCGACGTCCGGGGCCACGCCGTAGCGCCGGCCGACCTTCGAGCTGGCCGGCCCGGCGAGAGTGCCGGCCGTGTGGGTGCCGTGCCCTTGGACATCTTGCACGGAGCCGTCCCGCACGAAGCTCTGGCTGACGATCGCACGCCCGGCGAAATCGAGGTGATCGAAGTCGAGACCGGTATCGAGGACCGCCACCCGTATCCCCTTGCCGGTATAGGGCGTCCGATCGGCGCCGACGGCCTGAAGACCCCAGGTGAGCTGGTCGTTGTCGGCAAAGGCCGCCGCCTCGGCTGCCGCCATCTCGGCCGCCGCGGCCACGGGCGCTGCCGCCTCGGGAAAGCCGTTCGCCAGGATCGAGAGCCCTTCCCGAACCCACGCCGCGTAGCGCCGCTCGAGTTCGCTGATCGCGAAGAGGTAGAATTCCGGTCGTACCGTCTCCACGCCGCTCTCGGCCCGGAGGCTCGCGATGCGCGCGCCGACGGCATCCTGGGGTTGGATGATCGCGACCTTGAAGCGTTCGATGACGGCACCCCCCTCCGGAGCGGCCGCGCCTGGGCCAGGCAGTCGCGTATCCCCGATCTCGCGCAGGTCGAATGTGCGGATGCCGATTCGGTTCTCGATGAGCGCCTGTGCTTGCGCCGTCTTGATACTGGGATCGAACGTCACGATGTAGCGTCCAGTCGGTTGCGGACGAGGCGGTTCCGGAAAACTGTTTTTCAAAGTCATTATATGATCTCTCGCCAATAAATTGACGAAATATACGTTATCATAACGATATTTTGTACATCAATAAAAAAATTGAAGTCCTATATTCATCGGTAATAAAAAAGGCAATACTCAAATATGATACGTTCTGATGCCGATCGCAGCGCAACGTCTGGTTTCAGATGAAGCTTTCATGATATAAAAATATGTACTGATCGAACAATTTCGATCGCACCTGTTAGGTCTGTAGCCGCGGCGCCAACACCACCCCGTCCGGCGCCTCCGCCGGCACCCCGCCATGATACCGCCCGCGCACATAGGCGAGCGCTGCGCGGATCACCCGCTCCGAATAGGGCTTGGCGATGATCCCGGCCGCCCCCGCGAAGTCCGGCGGGACGCGCTTGGCGTTGGCGGTGGTGAACAGCACCGTGAGGCCGGGCCGGGCGCTCAGGGCCTGCGCCACCGCGACCCCCGTCGGGCCGTCGGCGAGGTGGATGTCGACGAGGGCGATGTCGGGCGCGAGGTCGCGGGCGAGGGCGATCGCCTCGCCCGAGCGGGTCGCGACCCCGACGGGCACGTAGCCGGCTTCCTCCAGGAGGCATTCGAGCTCGAGGGCGATGAAGGCTTCGTCCTCGACGATCAGGACCCGCAGGCCGCCCGCGCTCAATGGCCGGTTCCCGGATGACCGGGTCTCGACTGTCCGATCCCGAGCGGCAGGACGACATAGGCGCGGGTGCCGGGATTCAGCGCCTCGACGGCGAGGCTGCCGCGCAGCTGGCGCACCAGCATGCCGACGAGGTCGCGGCCGAAGCCCTCGGGGTTGTCGGACTGCTCGGGCATCCCGACGCCGTCGTCGCGGATGTCGAGGATCAGGTGCTCGCCCTCGGCCCTCGCCGTGATCCCGACCTGGCCGCGCCGCTCGCCCGGGAAGCCGTGCCGGACCGCGTTGACGGCGAGTTCGTGCACGAGGAGCGCCAGAGGCGCGGCCATCGAGGCCGGCACGGCGACCGCCTCGACATCGACCGAGAGCGCGATCCGGTCCGGGTCGAGTCCGGCTTCGAGGTCGGCCGCGAAATCGGTCGCGAAGTCGCGCAGGTCGAACCGGGCGACGTCGCTCACCGCGTAGAGCAGACGGTGGGCGGTGGCGAGCGCGCCGATCCGGTCGGCCATGCTGCGCAACACGTCGCGGCAGGCGGGATCGCGGGTGCGCCGCGCCTTGAGCAGCACCAGGGAGGAGATGACCTGGAGGTTGTTCTTCACCCGGTGGTCGACCTCGTGCAGCAGGGCGGTCTGCTGGTCGAGGGCGGCCTGGAGCGCCCGGTTGCGCGCCTCGAGATCCTGGGCGAGGCCGTCCTTCTCCCGCACGAGCGTCCGCTCGGCCTGGCGCGTCCGGGTGACGTCGGTGAGGACCGCGAAGAAGGAGCGCACCGTGCCGGCCTCGTCCCGCACCGGGGTGAGCGTCATGTCGTTCCAGAACGGGCGCCCGTCCTTGCGATAGTTCAGGAGGTCGACCCGCAACGGCTCGCCCCGGACCACCGCATCCCGCACCCGGGCGATCTCGCGGGGATCGGTGTCGGGTCCCTGCAGGAAGCGGCAATTGCGGCCCAGCACTTCCTCCGCCGCGTAGCCGGTGAGCTGGCAGAAGGCGTCGTTGGTGAACACGATCGGGTTGTCGGGCAGGGCAGGGTCGGTCATCACCATCGGCGTCGCGCTGGCGCGGAAGGCGGCCAGGAACGGCGCATCCCATGGCTGCGCGCCCCGAGGCGTGGCCTCGTCGGCGCGCGTCGTCCTCGTTCCGGCCTCCCTCGGAGCATCCAACCCGATCATCCGCAACCCGCCCGTCCGCGGCCTAGCCCCGCCCGGCCGATCCGGGACGGAGCGGGGCCGTGGCCCCATTTCTCCTGAGCGAACCCGCGACTGCGGGCGGGGTTCCCGATGGTCACGTAAGCTCCGGTGGACACAATGTTAATTTCTCATCCATCATGATCCCGCCCACATGCTGGGGTCGATTGCGCGGCGGCGGCCCCGCGCGGTGCCTCACGCCTGGAGGACGACGATCACGATGACGAAGACGGCCGGGAAAGAGGGCACGGGCTGGCTCGCCCGCACCCGCGCCACCCTGCGGGACGTGGTGGCGGACCGGCGGATGGCCATGATGCTGGTGCTCGGCTTCGGCGCCGGGCTGCCGATCCTGCTCGTCTTCGCTACCCTGTCGGCCTGGCTGCGCAGCGCCGGCATCGAGCGGTCGAGCATCGGGCTCCTGAGCTACGTCTCGCTCGCCTACACGCTGAAGTTCCTCTGGGCGCCCGTGATCGACCGGGTCGACCTGCCGGTCCTGTCGCGGTGGCTCGGCCGGCGCCGGGCCTGGATGCTGCTGTCGCAAGCCGCCGTGGCGGCGGGCCTCGTGGCGATGAGCCGGGGCGATCCGGCGGGCTCGCTCGGCTACACGGTGGTCTGTGCGCTGGTCATCGCCTTCGCGTCGGCGACCCAGGACATCGTGGTCGACGGCTGGCGCATCGATTCCGCGCCGACCGAGCGGCAAGGCATGATGCTGGCCTCCTACCAGCTCGGCTACAGCCTCGCGCGGATCTGCGCCGGCGCGGGCGCGCTGTTCGTCGCCGACGCCTTCGGCTGGGCGCCGGCCTATGGCAGCATGGCGCTGCTGATGCTCGTCGCCGTCGCCGGCACGCTGGCGGCGCCGAAGGTGCAGGCCCGCGATCCGGGGCCGCGGCGCGGCTGGCGGCACGCGCTCCGCGAGGCCGTGGTCGATCCCTTCGCGGATCTCGTCGCCCGCAAGGGCTCGGGGCTGGTGCTGATCCTCGCGCTCATCACGGTCTACCGCCTGCCCGACATCGTGTCCGGCATCATGGCGAACCCGCTCTACATCGACATGAAGTTCTCCCTCTCGGAGATCGCCACGGTCTCGAAGGTCTACGGCGTCTGGGTCGGCATCGCCGGGGCCTTCGCGGGCGGCATCGCGGTAAGCCGGCTCGGCCTCTACCCGGCGCTCCTGATCGGCGGGATCGCGGCCTCGGCCTCGAACCTGATGTTCGCCTGGCTGGCGCTCGCCGGCCACGACCTGCCGCTGCTCGTCGCCAGCATCAGCATCGACAATTTCGCCGGCGCCTTCGCGGGCACGGCGCTGATCGCCTACATGTCGAGCCTGACCTCGCCGGCCTTCGCGGCGACGCAATACGCGCTGCTCTCCTCGCTCTACGCCCTGCCGGGCAAGTTCGTCGGCGGCCTCTCGGGCTTCGCCGTCGAGTCGCTCGGCTACCCGGCCTTCTTCGTCATGACCTCGGCCGTCGGCATCCCGGTGACCCTGCTCTGCCTTGGGCTCCGCATGCTGCCCGGCGAGACCGAGCCGGCGCCGCCCGAGGAACTGCCGGCCCGGGCCTGATGGCCGGGGCATTTGCCCCGGCCGCCCGCCCCTTGCGGAACCCGCCCCCGGCGCCCCAGCTTTAATCCCGAGCCTGTCATCCGCGAGGGAGCGCCCGTGTCCGAGATCGTCGCCGTCGAGCCCGCCCCGTCCCCCGTCCCGGTCGGGGCCTCGGCGCCGTTGAGCGCCGAGGACCGCGCGGCCTTGCGCCGGGCCGTCGCGGCCCTGGAGCGCCCGAGCCTCGCCGGCCGTCTCTCCGCCATGGCCGGCGCCCCCCTCGACCTCATCACCCGCGCCCTGCCGACCCCCGTCATCGACGCGGTCGGCCATGCCACCGAGACGGCGATGCGCGGCGCCCTGCACGTGGCGCTCGCGACCCTGCCGAAGGCGGCGGAGGCGTCGGCGGAGCCACGGTCGGAGGCCAGCGCCCTGGCCCCGCTCGGCCCCGACCTCTCGCCGTCCTGGCGCGCCAAAGCGATGGAGCTGCTCGAGCGCTTTCCGCCCGGCGACCGCGGCCACAAGGCCCTGGCGGCGGTCTCGGGCGCCATCGGAGGGGCCTTCGGCATCACCACCCTCGCCGTCGAACTGCCGGTCTCCACCACCCTGATGCTGCGCTCGATCGCCGAGATCGCCCAGCGCGAGGGCGAGGATTTGGGCGACCCGGAAGCCGCGCTCGCCTGCATGCAGGTCTTCGCGCTCGGCGGCCGCGGCACGACGCAGGGCGAGGGCGCGGCCGGGAACGCGGCCGAGAGCGGCTATTTCGCGGTGCGCGGCGCGCTGGCGAAGGCGATGTCGGAGGCGGCCCGCTACGCCGCGGGCCGCGGCCTCGTCGACGAGAGCGCGCCGGCCCTGATTCGCTTCGCCGGCCAGGTCGGTGCCCGCTTCGGGGGCGTGGTGTCGCAGAAGCTCGCCGCCCAGGCGGTCCCGGTTCTGGGTGCCCTCGGGGGGCGGCCGTCAACACCGCCTTCATGGACCATTTCCAGGCCGTCGCCCGCGGCCACTTCACCGTGCGGCGGCTGGAACGCCGCTACGGCAAGGCGGTGGTGCGGGAGGCCTACGAGGTGGAGCGCGCGGCGCTCGGCACGGCGTAGCGCCCCCTACCCGCGCGCAGCGTAGCGGCTCTTGAGCAGGGCGTAGACGAGGCGCGCGGTCTGCACCTCGCCGCCCTCCGGCCGGCCGGGCTTCGTGCTCGGGTTCCAGCCGTAGAGGTCGAGATGGACATGGGCCTTGGCCGCCGGCGCGAAGCGGCGCAGGAACAGGGCCGCCGTCACCGCCCCGGCGAAGGGGCCGCCCGAGACGTTGTTGAGGTCGGCGATCTTCGAATCGAGAAGGGCGGCGTAGGGCGCCCAGAGCGGCATCCGCCACACCGGGTCGTTGACGGAGAGGCCCGTCGCGGTCAGGTCCGCCGCCAGCGCGTCGTCCTCGGTGAACAGGGCCGGCAGGTCGGGGCCGAGCGCCACCCGGGCCGCACCCGTGAGCGTCGCGAAGTCGAAGACCAGCTCCGGCGCCTCCTCGTCGGCGAGCGCCAGCGCGTCGGCGAGGATCAGCCGTCCTTCCGCGTCGGTGTTGCCGATCTCGACGGTCAGGCCGCGCCGGCTCGCCAGCACGTCGCCGGGGCGGAAGGCCTCGCCGGCGACCGCGTTCTCGACCGTGGGGACCAGCACGCGCAGGCGGATGGGAAGACCCGCCCCCATCACCATCTCGGCGGCGGCGAGCGCCACCGCGGCCCCGGCCATGTCCTTCTTCATCAGAAGCATCGCGGCGGAGGGCTTGATGTCGAGCCCGCCGGTGTCGAACACCACGCCCTTGCCGACGAGGGTCACGCGCGGCGCGTCCGTGTCGCCCCAGGTGAGGTCGACCAGGCGCGGCGCCCGCGGCGAAGCCCGGCCGACCGCGGCGATGAGCGGGAAGCCCTGTTCCAGCGCCTCGCCGGCGATCACCCGGCAGGTGGCGCCGAACCGTTCGGCTAGCGCCCGGGACGCCGCCTCGATCTCCGCCGGTCCGAGATCGTTCGCCGGCGTGTTGACGAGGTCGCGGCCCGCCGCCACGGCATCGGCGATGCGGTCGATCTCGGCGGCATCGACGCCTTCGGGCGCGACGAGACGGGCCCCCGGTGACGGCCGCTCGCGGTAGCGCCCGAAACGGTAGCCGGAGAGCCGCCAGGCGAGCGCCGCGAGGGCGGGATCGCCGGGCAGGTTTTCGAGGCGGTACGTCCCCTCGGGCAGGGCCTCGGGCAGGCGCCCGACCGCGAACGGATCGGCCCGGCCGCCGGCCTCGACCCCGTACAGTACGAGGGCCAGCGCCCCGTCTGGCCCCGGCAGCAGGGCAGTCCGGCCGGGCTTCGCCTCGAACCCGGACGCCGTCGCGAAGGCCGCCGCGAGGGGCGGCAGCTCCGCCTGCAGCGCCGGCCAGCCGACGGCGTCGACGCAGCGGATCGGGATGGCGTCCTCGGTCGCGGGCAGGAGCGTGGTCACGCGGGGCATCCCTTCCTTCGAGAAAGGCCGGAGGGGGAGCCAAGACGGGGCGGTTGTCAATGCTGGCCGCCGGCCGGCTCTCCGGGAACTCCGGCCTGCCTGCGGCGTCACCCCGGACCAGACCGGAACCCGGAGGAGGCCCGCATGGCCGAGGATCAAAAGCCCATCAACCCGCTGGAGCGACGCGAGACCATTGGCATCGAGGACGGCAGCCGCCACCAGGGCGAGCCGGTGACGCCGAGCCGCCACGGCACCGGCACCGACCGGGGCGGCGCGAAGGCGCCCCAGCCGGCCCCGAAGGCGACCCCGTCGGAGAGGCCGCAGCGTTAACGACGCATTAGGGTTAACGACCTATCACCACGGTCACGAGGGCCGTGGGAGCGGGGTTGCCACATCCCAGGCCCGCCCCTGGAGTGGCCAATGCCCGCGACCGTCGAGACCCGCCCCGTCCGCTCGTACTCCCTGCGGCGGCTCGCCGTCGCCGGCGTCGTGGCCCTGATGGCGTCGGGTTGCCTGTCGCGCGAGTCGCTCAAGTCCCTCACCACGGGCTCGGTCGATTCCTTCACCACCGGCTCGATCGACGCCGGCGCCCCGGTGGACACCGCCCGGCGCGACGTCGCGCGCCTCGCGGCGCGCTACGAGAAGGATCCGGCCGATGTCGGCACCGCGATGGCCTATGCCCAGGCCCTGCGGGCGACCGACCAGGGCGCCCAGGCCGCGGCCGTGCTCCAGCAGACCGCCCTGCGCAACCCGAAGAACCCGGCGGTGCTCGCCGCCTACGGGAAGAGCCTGGCCGAGGTCGGCCGCTTCGGCGAGGCGGCGGAGGTGCTGCGCAACGCCCATTCCCCGGCCAATCCCGACTGGCGCGTGCTCTCCGCGCAAGGAGCGGTGGCCGACCAGATGGGCGACCATGTCCAGGCCCAGCGCTACTACGAGGCGGCCCTCAAGATCGTCCCCGGCGAGCCGGCGGTGCTGTCGAATCTCGGCCTGTCCTATGCGCTGGCCAAGCGCCTGCCCGAGGCGGAATCGACGTTGCGCCAGGCCAGCGCAGACCCGCGCGCCGACGGCCGGGTGCGCCAGAACCTCGCCCTGGTCCTCGGCCTGCAAGGGCGCTTCGGCGAGGCCGAGCAGGTGCTGACCCGCGACCTCGGCCCGGCCCAGGCGGCGCAGAACGTCGCGGCGCTGCGCGGCTTCGTGTCCCAGCCGAATGCCTGGAAGGCGATCAGGTCGGCCGAGAAGGCGAAGGCGCCGCATGTGGCTGCTGCGTCGGCCATGTGACGGGTATTCCGGAGAAAGACTCCCGGCTTCGCAGCGAGAACCCGCGACGGCGGAGCGTCGAGCGGTGGAGTTTGCTCCGCCGGCACGCTTGCGCCGGCGCTGGTTACGCATGGCGACAGCGAGCGCGCCGTGATCGCGTGAAGCGATCAGCCTGGACGCCTGCCGCAACGTCGGTCATGGCCAGTCGCAGGATCCTCCCCGCCGCCCCAAGGCCGACCGTCACGGCCAGACAGGTGCGCCGTCCAGCCCCGCATTCTCCGGCAAGCCGCAGATCAGGTTCGCATTCTGCACCGCCTGACCGGCCGCTCCCTTGCCGAGATTGTCGACCACGCCCATCGCGATCACCAGGTTGCGCTCGGGATCGGCCGCATAATGGACGAAGGCGAGGTTCGAGCCCGTCGCCCATTTGGTCTGCGGCGGCCTGTCGGTCACGCGGACGAAGGCCCGCCCGGCATAGAAGCGCCGGGCCGCGGCCAGGCACTGGTCCGTCGTGGCGCGGCCGCGGCCATAGATCGTGACGAGGAGGCCGCGGGTCATCGGCACCAGATGCGGCGTGAAGACCAGCCCGGCCGCGCTGCCGCCGCTCAGCCGCTCGATCGTCTCGGCGATCTCGGGCATGTGGACGTGCTTGAGCAGACCATAGGGCACGAGGTTCTCGTTGCTCTCGGCATAGCCGAACCGGCTGTCGCCGCCGCCCCGGCCGGCACCCGAGATGCCGGTCTTGGCGTCGATCACGATGTTGCCGGGCTCGATCAGCCTGTCGGCCAGGAGCGGCGCCAGAGCGGTCAGCGCCGCCGCCGGGAAGCAGCCGGGATTGGCGACGCGGCTCCGGCCCACGATCCGGTCGGGCCAGATATCGGCCAGGCCGTAGGCCCACCCGTCGACGTAGCGGTGGTCGCCGCCGATATCGACGATCTTCACGTCGGCGGGAACGCGCGCCAGCGCCTCGGCCGAGCTGCCGGTCGGCAGCGACGCGAACAGCACGTCGAGCGGCGGCAGGGTCGCAGGGTCCCACTTCTCGATCACCAGGTCGGCCAGCCTGGCCGGCACGCCGGGAAAGCGGTCCGCCAGACGGCTGCCGGCGCTGCCCTCGCCGGCTGCGTAGACGAGTTCGAAGGAAGGGTGACCGGCGATCAGGCGCAACGCCTCGCCGCCGCCAAAACCGCTGATCCCGACGATGCCGACGCGCATGCTCATGGGGTGTTCCTCTGGGGTTCGGGCAAACAAAAACCCCCGGAGCCGAGGGCTGCGGGGGTTCAGGAACGCGGACCGGAGCCGCTCCGGCGGTGGGCCTAGCGTGAGGCCGTCACCGCGCAGACGGATGCCGATCGACGCGCAGCCCGAAGAGCCGCCGCTTGTGTGGAGCGGCGTCGGCGTCGGTCACAAGGGGTCCGGTTCCTGCGCATGGCGCGGGACAGTGTGGCCACTTCCACCCACCGTCAAGAAGAAAGTCGGCCGACGCCATGTCCAATGCCGGGAGATCTCGGTCGAGCCCAGCTCACGCCCCCGGCCAGTCCGGCCGCGCGATCCCCAGATGGTCGCGCAACGTCGTGCCCTCGTACTCGGTGCGGAACAGGCCGCGCTCTTGCAGGATCGGCACCACCTCGGCCACGAACGCGTCGAGGCCGCCCGGGAAGTAGGGCGGCATGACGTTGAAGCCGTCGGCGGCCCCCGTCTCGAACCATTCCTGCATCCGGTCGGCGATGTCGGACGCCGTACCCAGCACGATGTGGTGGCCGCGGCCCGCCGCGACCCGGAGCGCCAGCTGGCGGATCGTCAGGCCCTCGCGGCGGGCGAGCTCGGTCAGCAGCTCGGCGCGGCTGCGCAGCTGGTCCGAGATCGGCAGGTCCGGTAGCGGCCCGTCGAGGTCGTAGCCGCTAAGGGAATGGCCGATGCGCTCCTCGAGCAGCGGCATCGCGCGCTCGATGGGGCTCCAGCGGTCGAGTTCGCTCAGCCTCTCGCTCGCCTCCTTGAGGCTGCGCCCGACCACCGGCAGGAAGCCCGGCATCACCGCGACCGAGTTCGGGTCGCGGCCGAAGCCGGCGACCCGCTGCTTCAGGCTGCGGTAGAAGGCTTGCGCTTCGGTCAAGCTCGCCTGGGCGGTGAACACGATGTCGGCGGCCCGCGCCGCGAGGTCCTGGCCGGGACCCGAGGACCCGGCCTGGATCAGCACCGGATGCCCTTGCGGCGAGCGCGGGATGTTGAGAGGGCCCTTCACCGAGTAATAGGTCCCGGCGTGGTCGAGCACCCGCACCTTGGCCGGGTCGGCATAGACGCCGCGTTCCTTGTCCTTCGGGAAGGCATCGTCGGACCAGCTGTCCCACAGGCCGCGCACCACGTCGACGAACTCTTCCGCGATGGCGTAGCGGGCGTCATGCTCGGGGTGGCTCTTCGAGAAGTTGTTGGCCGTGCGGGCGTAGGAGGTCGTCACGACGTTCCAAGCCGCACGGCCCTGGCTCAGGTGATCGATCGACGCGAAGGCGCGGGCGAGGTGGTAGGGCTCGCCATAGGTGGTGGAGGCCGTGGCCGCGAGACCGATCCGCTCGGTCACCATGGCGAGCGCGCCGAGGAGCGTCAGGGGCTCGAACCGGGCGATCATCGACGGGTGGGCGTCGACGCCGCTGGTCAGGCCGTCGGCGAGAAAGACCATGTCGAACTTCGCCGCCTCGGCTGCCTTCACCATCCGGCGCAGCAGGTCGAAATTCTCGCTGCCCGCTTCGGCGTCGGCATGGCGCCAGCCGGAGACGTGATGGCCGGCGCCCTGGAGGAAGAGCCCGAGATGGATGCGGCGGGGGGCTGTCATGGGGCCTGTGATGGGGCCTGTCACGGGGGCTGTCATCGGGGACGCCTCTTTGTCGGAGATCAGGGACGGCTCTGGCCGAGGAGGGCGAGGAGGCGGGCGAGGTCGGCCTCATCGCTCATCCGGGCGACGAGGTCCGGGATCTCGGCGAAGACGGGTGCGTCCCCGGTCGCGTCGCGGAATTTCGGCCTGGCGTCGGTCAGGCCCGGCAGGCCCTCGATCCGCCGGCTTAACCTCCGGCCGTCCTTGACGGTCACGTCGAGGACTACGAACCGCGTCGCCGGGTCGGAGGACAGGCGCGGCGCCGCGTCGTCGTGGCGGCGCGAGACGCGGGCGGCCAGCGCCGCGAGGTCCGGCAGCACCGGCCGCTCGTCGAAATGGCCTATGCTCAGCGCGCCATCCGTGAGGGCGGCGGCGAAGATGTATTCGGGGCTGAACCGCGCCTCGATGCCGGTGCCGGCTGCTGAGACCACGAGCGCGGCGTCGCCGCCGGGCGGGAAGGTGAGGGTGACGGCCTCGACCGAATCCGGGCGCAGGCCGTCCGCGTCGCGCAGGGCCAGCGCCCCGACCGCGACCGGATGGGCCGCCGTGCAGCAGGGGAACGCCTTGAGCGTCAGGCCGGGCGTCAGGATCTGCCACGGCTCGCCCCAGCCGGGAAGCAGGCGCTCGGGCGCCGTCGCGCCGAATCCGAAGGCGTCGAGGAAGCCGATCGGTCCGCCGAGGAAGTCCGGCGCTCCGGAGAGCCCGGCTTCAGCGAGGCACGCCGCCGTCAGCCCCGCACGCGACGCGAGGCCGGCATGGAGGGGCTTGGCGTCGGTGCCGAATTGCAGGCGCAGGCCCGCCGATTGCGTGGCGGCGAGGCCGAGCGCCACCGCGGTCGTGTCGGGTGGGAAGCGCAGCAGGTGCGCGACGGCCGCCGCGGCGCCGACGGTCCCGAGGGTCGCCGTGGCGTGGAAGCCGGTCTCGTAGTGGCGCGAGCCGAGCGCCAGGCCGAGCCGCGCCATCGCCTCCAGGCCGACGATAGAGGCCGCGATCAGGTCGCGGGCGGCGACCGGGCGGGTGCCCGCCAGCGCCAGCAGCGCCGGCAGGATCACGACCGTCGGGTGGCCGCGTACGCTGGCATGGACGTCGTCGTAATCGAGGACGTGGCCGCTATGGCCGTTGATCAGGGCGGCGGTGAACGGGTCGGCGCGCTCCGTCCGGCCGATCAGCACGGAGGGGCCGGTCCCGGCGCCCAGGGTCCCGACCAGGATCCCGGTCGAGCGGTCGTCGGCGCCGCCGAGCGCGCAGGCGAGGCCATCGACGATCGCGAGCCGCGCCGCGGCAACCGCCTCGTCGGAGGGGACGGATGTGGCGATCAGCGCGGCGAAGCCGTGGGTGAGGGAGGTGGTCATGGGGTCAGATTCCCTCGCCGGGCTGCACCGCCTCGCGGGCCCCGAGCCCCCGCACGAAGTGGCGGATGCGCGGGTTCTGCGAGCGGTGGAAGATCTGGTCGGGCGGGCCGTCCTCAACGATGCGGCCGTTCTCGGTGAACACGATCCGGTCGCTGATCTCCTCGGCGAAGCGCATCTCGTGGGTTACGAGGAGGCTGGTCATGCCCTCCCGCACCAGACCGCGGATCACCGCCAGCACCTCGCCCACCGTCTCGGGATCGAGGGCCGAGGTCACCTCGTCGAACAGCACCAGGTCCGGCCGCATGGCGAGCGCCCGGGCGATGGCGACCCGCTGCTGCTGCCCGCCCGAGAGCTGGCCCGGATAGGAAGCGACCTTGTCGGCGAGGCGCACCCGCTCCAGCAATTCGCGGGCATGACGCTCGGCCTCCGCCCGCGTCTCCTTGAGGATGCGGACCGGCGCGATGGTGATGTTGTCGAGCACCGTCAGGTGCGGGAACAGGTTGTATTGCTGGAACACGATGCCGATGCGCTTTCGCAACGCGATGCGCTCGGCTTCATTCCGCAGGGCATCGACCCGGACGCCGTTGACGGTGATCCGGCCGGAGCTCGGCGCCAGCAGGGCGTTGATGCAGCGCAGGATCGTCGACTTGCCCGAGCCCGACGGGCCGATGATCGACACCGCCTCGCCGCGGGCGACCGTCAGGTCGATGCCCTTCAGCACCTCGGTCGGACCGAAGCTCAGATGCACGTCCTCGAGGGCGACGAGGGGAGGGGGCGACGAGGTCATGGCTTCTGGACTCATCGGGCGAGGCGCCGCTCGAGCCGTTGCGTGAGGCGCGACACCGGGTAGCAGAACAGGAAGAAGGCGAAGAGCACCGCCACGTAGGTGAGCACCGTGAAGTCGGTGCGGCTCACCGCCGTGCTGGCGTCGGTGGCGGCATGGAGCAGCTCGTGGACGCCGACCAGGGAGGCGAGCGCCGTGCCCATGCAGATCGAGGCGGCCAGGTTCATCCAGGGCGGCAGCGCCCGGCGCAGGCACTGGGGCAGGATGATGAAGCGCAGGGCCTCGATCCGCGAGAAGCCGAGGCCCTTGGCGGCGTCCCATTGCGGCGTCGGGATCGATTGCAGCGCGCCGCGGGTGATCTCGGCGGCGTGGGCGCTCGCCGGGATCGCCAGCCCGATCACCGCCTTCATCCAGTCGGGGAAGGGGATGTAGTGGCCGAAGGCGACGATCTCGAACGGGAAGATGTAGGTGGTGGCGAAGATCAGCACGAGGTGCGGGGCATTGCGGAAGACCTGCACGTAAGCGATCGCCGGGGCCCGCACGAGCCGTGCTTGGGCGAGCTCCATCGCGCCGAGGGCGACGCCGGCGAGCGTGCCGAGCAGCATGGCGAGCGCGCTGATGAGGATGTTCATCGAGAAGCCGCGGGCGAGGTAAGGCAGCCATTCGAGGAGGAGGCGCGCCAGCGGCGGGTCGAGGACGAGCCAGAGCGCGACCGCGGCGCCCACGCTGCCGGCCATGATGAGCGGCGCAGGCGACGGCCGCGCGGGGCGGGAGGCGGCCGTCACTGCCCGAACCCCGGCACCGCCAGCCGCCGCTCGACCGCCGCGCCGAGCCGCGCCACCGCGAGGTTGATGCCGCTGAAGAACACCAGGAGCACGATCATCAGCTCGACGACGTTGTCCCGCTGGGTCCAGATCATCAGCGAGGCGTAGGTGATCTCGTTGACGGCGACGGCGTAGCCGATCGTCGTCAGCTTCACGAGGTTGACGAGGTTGTTGACGATCGCCGGCAGCGCGGTGCGGAGCGCCAGCGGCAGCTCGACCACCCGCAGCACCTCCAGGCGCGAGAAGCCGAGGCCCCTGGCCGCCTCGATCATGGTGGCCGGCACCGCCTCGATACCGCCGCGCAGGGCCTCGGCGTGGAGCGCCGCCACGTGCAGGCTCACCACCGCGACGAGCCAGAACCAGGCGCCGAGCGGGTTGTTCTGCGCGCCGCCGAGCGCCTGCGAGATCAGCATGTTGACCACGAGCACCGTGAACATCAGCTGGACCAGCGTCGGCGTGTTGCGGGTCAGCTCGACATAGGCCCGCGCCGGCCCGGCGAGCCAGGGCCTGTCCGAGGTCAGCGCCGCCGCCAGGGAAATGCCGCCCGCGAGGCTGAGCGGGATGGTGAGGGCGACGAGGACGAGCGTCGTCGCCATCCCGTCGAGCCACATCCGCACCTCGAACGGGCTCGTCAGGAAGTCGAAGTTGAGCCCGATCCGGGCCGCCAGGGCGATGAAGTCCCGGACCGCGTCCTGCATCCTCGAAGAACCTTCTTCGCTCAGCGCGCCGCCGAGAGCGTCTTCTGCTGCTCTTCGATGAAGGCCGTGTTGAGGAGCCGGTTCTTCTTGGCGATCTCGAGGAGCTTGCCGGAGGTGATCAGCTCGCGCAGGGCCTTGTCGAGGGCGGCGGAGGTGTCCTTCTCGCCCTTGCGGATCCACACCACCGAATCGGCCGGCACGATCTCGGTGGGGATCAGGATGCCGTAATCCTTCCACTCCTCGGCCCGGTCCTCGAGCATCAGGCCCAGCGTGGCGCCGGTATGGACGGCGATCACGCAGGTGCCGCCCTTGAGCGCCAGGAGCGATTCCGGCTGGCTCGGCAGGCCCTTCACCACTGCGCCGTAAAGCTCGATCAACGGTTGGGTGAAGTTCGAGCCCTGCGAGACGCAGACCGGCTTGCCCTTCAGGTCGGCCCAATCCTTGATGCCGCTGTCCTTGCGGCCGATCGCGGCGCCGCCGGCGCGGTCGAAGACGGTGGGCGGGAAGTCCATGATCTTCGCCCGGTCCTCGGTGACCTGCATGTTGGCGAGCAGCGCATCGACCTTGCCCTGCTGCAGGAACTGCACCCGGTTGGGCGGCGTGACCGTGACCGTCTCCAGCGCCACGCCGAGCTTCTCGGCGAGCGCCCGGGCGAGGTCGATGTTGAAGCCCTTCTGCTCCTGGGTCTTCGGGTCGATGAAGCCGAAGGGCGCGCCCGACAGGATGACCCCGACGGTGAACTTGCCCTTGGCCTTGATGCGATCGAGCGTGGCGTCGGCGCAGGCCCCCGAGACCCCGGCGAGCAGGGCGGCGAGGAGAGCGGCGGCGCGCAGCGGGGTCTTTCGGAACATTCGGCGTCTCGCGGCTTCTCGCGGCTTCTCGGCGCCGAGCGGCGCCTCTCCGGGCCGAGGCGGCATACCCGAATGTCGATCGGATTTGTAGAGTGTCGTGCGGCTCCGGCCGGTTATCCCCTGTCGGGCCAAACCCGCGGGGAGACGGCGGCACCGCGTTGCCCCCGCCGCCGGCACCCGCCATGATCCGCCCCGCCAGACCGCCCGGCTCGATCCGGGCGCGGCCGGAGGAACCCCCCTTGTCCCGTGTGCTCTACGAACTTGCCGCCGCCGATCCGGACCGGCGCTTCAGCCCGTTCTGCTGGCGCATCCGCCTCGCCCTGGAGCACAAGGGCCTCCCCTTCGAGGGCCGGCCGTGGCGGTTCACGGAACGGGACGCGCTCGCCTTCTCGGGCTCGGACAAGGTGCCGGTGCTGGTCGAGGACGGGCGGCCGATCGCCGAATCCTCAAGCATCGCCGCGCATCTGGACGCGGCCTATCCGGACCGGCCGTCGCTGTTCGGCGGCCCGGCAGGGCTGGCGCTGACCCGGTTCCATGTCGCCTGGACCGATGGGGTGCTGCACGTCGCCCTGGTGCCGCTCCTCCTCCTCGACATCCACCGCCACCTCGCGGAAGCGGACCAGGCCTATTTCCGGCAGAGCCGCGAGGCCCGGTTCGGCAAGCCCCTGGAGGCGGTCTGCCCCGACCCGGAGGCGCAGCTCGCCGTCCTGCGCAAGACCCTCGCGCCCATCCGCACGGTGCTGCGCGCCCAGCCCTTCCTCGGGGGCGACGCGCCCCTCTACGCCGATCACGTGGTGATGGGCGCCTTCCTGTGGGCCCGCGGCGTCAGCACGCTCGCGCTCCTCGAACCCGGCGACCCCGTCGAGGCGTGGCGGCAGCGGATGCTCGACAGGATGGGGGAGGGCTCGCGGGCGCTGGCCTTCGGCTGAGGCGAACTCCCTGTGGACCCCGGCTCGGGGTGCGGATCAGGGCGAGCCCTGCCGTGTTACGAGTCGGGCCATCGCAGGGAGCCGAGATGACGATCAGCGTCGAGATGGGGGTGGCGGGCGGCCGGCCGGCCGCCCTCGACCTGGAGGAGCTGCTGGCGACGCGCCTCTTGGTCCAGGGCAATTCCGGCTCGGGCAAGTCGCACCTCCTGCGCCGCCTCCTGGAGCAGAGCGCGCCGCACGTGCAGCAGGTGGTGATCGACCCCGAGGGCGACTTCGTCACCCTGGCCGACGCCCACGGCCACGTGGTGGTGGAGGGCGACCACGGCGAGGCCGACCTTCAGCGCATCGCCGCCCGGGTGCGGGCGCACCGGGTCTCGGTGGTGCTGACCCTGGAAAGCCTCGACGTCGAGGCGCAGATGCGCGCCGCCGCGGCCTTCCTCGGCGGCCTGTTCGAGGCCGAGCGCGACCACTGGTACCCGGTGCTGGTGGTGGTCGACGAGGCGCAGCTCTTCGCCCCGGCGGCCGCCGGCGAGGTCTCGGACGAGGCCCGCAAGGCCTCGCTCGGCGCGATGACCAACCTGATGTGCCGCGGCCGCAAGCGCGGGCTCGCCGGCATCATCGCGACGCAGCGCCTCGCCAAGCTCGCCAAGAACGTCGCCGCCGAGGCGTCGAACTTCCTGATGGGCCGCACCTTCCTCGACATCGACATGGCCCGCGCCGCCGACCTTCTGGGCCTCGAGCGGCGCCAGGCCGAGAGTTTTCGCGATCTCGAGCGCGGCCACTTCATCGCGCTCGGGCCGGCCCTGTCGAAGCGCCCGCTGCCGATCGCCATCGGGCCGGTGGCGACCTCGGCCCGCTCGTCGAGCCCGAAGCTCGTGCCGCTGCCGAGCCCGGCCGCCGGCGACGATCTGCGCGAGCTGATCCTGACGCCCTCCGAGAACGAGCCGGTCTGGACCCCCGCGCCCCGCCCGGCTCCGGCCCCGCGGGCGACGCCGGCCGACCTGCTGCAGCAGCTCGCCCAGTACCGTCCGCCGGAGCCGGTCGAGGTGGCGCCGAGCATGAGCGAGGCGGAGCGGGACGCGGCCCTCTCCGACATCCTGCGCGAGATCGCCGCCGATCCGGACGCGGCGCATCACCCGATCGCGGTTCTCTACCAGGACTTCCTGGTGCGCTGCCGGATGCGCCGGCTGCCCGGCGAGCCCCTCGATCTCGGCCGCTTCCGCCGACGGCTCGCCATCGCGCGGGCAGGCGTCGACGGGGAGGCGGCGGAGGGGGACGAGGCCGATGCCGTGATGGCCGCCTGCGCCGGCCTGCCCGAGGAGGTGCAGGGCCTGTTCCTGCTGCTCGCCCGCGCCGCCCGGGCGGGCGCGCCGTGCCCGTCCGACGATGCCCTCGCCCGCGCCATCGGCTCGCGCTCGCCGGGACGGGCGCGGCGGCTGCTGGCCTATGTCGAGAGCCGCGGCGCCGCGGTGTGCCGCACCGATTTCCGCGGCAACCGCGTCGTCGCCCTGCCGGCGCTCGGCTGCGAGACCGCTCCCGGCAACCCGAAGGGCGGCGCGGAGGAGCCCGCCGGCCTGTTCGCGGCGGAGTAGGGGGCGTCAAGCCCGCGAGGCTTGGAGGCTTGCGGGCATCAATTCGCCCCGGCGCATATAGGCGAGGCCGGCCAGAAGGCCGAGCAGCAGCAGGGCGGGCAAAGCCATCACCACCGGGTCGCCGGCGCGCAGGTGGCTGAAGGCCGCCCCGACCATCACGGCGGCGAGCAGCAGCGCGCCATGCGCGACGGTGCCGCGGCCCCACAGCAACGCGGCGCCGAGAAGCTGCGCCGCCCCGACCGCGTACATGAACCAGAGCGGATAGCCGAAGCGCGCGAAGACCGCGACCTCGAACGGCAGAGCCGCGAACTTCATGCCGGCCGCGGTCACGAAGACCGCGGTGAGCAGGCCGCGCAGCAGCAGGCCACCGAAATGCGGCCCGGTCGATGTCGATGTCATGGTCCCACTCCCGCTAGATTGGTGTTGGTCGGGCTCTTCTCGCCGCGAAGCTTGATTAGAGATGCGGGATTGCGTCGTGATTGCGTGCTGTGTGTCGTCAGGCCAGGCTGTTCCCGTCCCGGGCACCGGCTTCCAGAGCAGGCCGGGCGGAAACCGGCCTCCGGCATGGCGACCGGCCGGCGCCCCGACAGGCCTGCGTCAGACCGGCCGATCGCCCCGAGCCCGTGCACCCGGCATTAAGTCTCGTGGTGGATTGTGGATGGTGCGCGATCCGCGGCCTTGCGGCCGGTCACGCGTCGCGCGATGCTACCCTGGCGCGTTTGTAAGATCTTGGCGGGTCCCTTGAAGTTGCAGCTCCAAACCGAATCCGAACAGGGAATCCGGTTGATCCAGATCCGGGTCGGTGGCCGCTACCTGCTGCCGGGCGGGGTGGAGCATGTCTGCGAGACCCGCAGCCTCTCCCTCTCGACGATCGAGGTGCGGGCGCCCGAGAGCGGCCTCCTGGGCGACCCCGTCACGCTCTACCTCGACAATGTCGGCCCGGTGACGGGAGCGATCCAGACGATCACGCCGGACGGCTTCACCGTCGCGGTGGAGGTCGGGCCCGAGCGCCGCGCCCGCTTCGCCGCTCGCCTCGACTGGCTCGCCGCCCAGGCGAACGGAAAGACCGACCAGCGCAGCGACCCGCGCATCGTGCCCCATACCCGCTCGGTCGAGGTGCGACGCGCCGACGGCCGGGTCATACCGGGGACGATCATCGACTTGTCGATGACCGGCGTGGCGATCGCGGTCACCGACGTTCCGCCGGTGGGCGAAGCGGTGACCGTCGGCAAGCGCCGCGCCACGGTGGTGCGCCACCTCGAGAACGGCTTCGCCGTCACCTTCCGGCTGCCGTTCCGACCCGAGACCTTCGGCCAGCACGTCGTGCTCTGACCGGCCCTCGTCGCGGGTCCCCCGGACAGAAAGAAAGCCGCCCTTGCGGGCGGCCCGAAGTCTTGGAGGAACGCCCGTCAGGGCGTCTCCCTTGTGGCATCGGCGCGGTCCCGGCGGCGTGCGCGGGCGCACATGGTCGGCGCACCGTCCCCCTACGATCGATACCGCCGCGCCTTCGAACGGCCTCGTTCGACGGCGTGGCTAAGCCAGAACGGGCGCCGGCGCTGCTGCGCCGGACGCTTTCGCATCGACCTGCCGATGCGAAAGCGCGATGGTATGAGAGACTGCGATCGTTGCGGCGCACGGAAATTTAAGCCCGCTGCGGCACCATCCGTCCTGCCCGGCGCACGATCCTGGCGCGCGGCGTAGACGAGAGCGGCACGGGGGGCGGCGTGGGGAGCAGGATGAGCAGCGGGCACCGGAGCAGCGGGATCGAGCGCCTCGACCGTGATCGCGGGCAAGGCGCCATCCGCATCGTCGTAGCGCCGCCGGCCAGGCGAAAAAAGGAGCGGGCCTTCTCCTACCTGCCCTGGCCGGTCAGGCTCTTCGTGAAGCTCGGTTTCCCGTTCATCGTGCTGCTCACCGTCTTCGTGCTGCCCAACTACCTCGATTGCCGCAACCGGCACGATGCCGGCCTGTTCTTCCACGGCATGACGGTCGCAGCCTGCACGCGGCAGGCCCTCTACGGCCAGATCGGCGCGACGCAGAAGCGCTTCGAGGACATCGCCCACGCCGTCGGGGTGCGGTGAGGCGGGCGCATCGCGGCGCAAGAGACCGGACAGCAAGAGGCTCGGAAGCAAGAGGCCGTGAAGTCTGTCAGGTCATCGCCTGACGGACAAGGCGCGCCGGCCACGGGCCGGCTTGCGCGGCGGAGCCTGTCTCGCCGGGGGGGACTGCCTTAGTTAAGGCCCGTCCCCTCCGGAACGAGGATGAGCCCCCGATGTTTCCTGACGTTAAGCTCCACATCGCCGGCGAGTGGCGCAACGGCGCGACCGGCCAGACGATGCCGATCCTCAACCCGGCCACCGGCGAGACCCTGAGCCAGCTCGCCGTCGCGACCCGCCAGGACCTCGACGAGGCCCTCGAGGCGGCCGATCGCGGCTTCAAGGCCTGGCGCAAGGTCTCGGCCTTCGAGCGCAGCAAGGTCCTGCGCAAGGCGGCCAACCTGATGCGCGAGCGCGCCGACGAGATCGCCCGGATCATGACCCTGGAGCAGGGCAAGCCGCTGGCGGAGGCCAAGATGGAGGTGCTCGGCGGCGCCGACACCATGGATTGGTTCGCGGAAGAAGGCCGGCGGGCCTATGGCCGCGTGATCCCGCCCCGGGCCGAGGGCGTGATGCAGCTCGTTATCCGCGAGCCGGTCGGCCCGGTTGCGGCCTTCACGCCCTGGAACTTCCCGATCAACCAGGCGGTGCGCAAGGTCTCGGCAGCGCTCTGCACCGGCTGCTCGGTGATCCTGAAGGGCCCCGAGGACACCCCGGCGAGCTGTACCGCCCTGATCCAGGCCCTGTTGGACGCCGGCGTCCCGGGCGACGTGCTCGGCCTCGTCTACGGCGACCCGGCGGAGATCTCGTCGTATCTCATTCCCCATCCGGTGATCCGCAAGATCACCTTCACGGGCTCGACCGCGATCGGCAAGGAGCTGGCCGCGCTCGCCGGCAAGCACATGAAGCGCGCCACGATGGAGCTTGGCGGCCACGCCCCGGCGATCGTCTTCCGCGATGCCGACGTGCAGAAGGCCGTGCAGGTGCTCGGCGCCAACAAGTTCCGCAATGCCGGCCAGGTCTGCGTCGCGCCGACCCGCTTCCTCGTCCACGATTCGGTGTTCGACGCCTTCGTGGACGGGTTCGTCGGCTTCTCCCGCGACCTCAAGGTCGGCAACGGCCTGGAGGAGGGCGTGAAGGTGGGCCCGCTCGCCCATGGCCGCCGCATCGAGGCGATGGAGGGCTTCGTGGCCGATGCCGAGCAGAAGGGCGCCAACTTGCGCACCGGTGGCAAGCGCATCGGCAACCAGGGCAACTTCTTCGAGCCGACGGTCTTCACCGACGTGCCGCTCGATGCCCGGATCATGAACGAGGAGCCCTTCGGGCCGATCGCCGCGATCCAGCGCTTCTCGGACGACGAAGAAGCCTTCACGGAGGCCAACCGCCTTCCCTACGGGCTTGCCGCCTACGCCTATACCCGCTCGGCCGAGACCGCCACCAAGCTCGCCACGCGGGTGGAGAGCGGCATGATGTCGATCAACCACCACGGCATCGCCCTGCCGGAGACGCCCTTCGGCGGCGTCAAGGATTCGGGCTACGGCAGCGAGGGCGGCTCGGAGGCGATCGAGGCCTACCTCAACACCAAGTTCGTCACCCAGGCCGGCTTCTGATCGGGTGCCCGAACGGGGAGGGAGCCGCCTCGCGCGGCTCCCTCTTCCGCCGGCGAAATAGGGGTTGCCAAGCCGGGGCGAACCCCTTAGATCCCACCTCCACCGGCGGGGCGCACCGCTCCCCCCGGTCAGGCGCCCGTAGCTCAGCTGGATAGAGCACCAGACTACGAATCTGGGGGTCAGAGGTTCGAATCCTTTCGGGCGCGCCATTTCAAACTTGAGACGTCACGGCGTGATGAGGCTTCTGCCATCGTCCGTTGTATCATAATCGAAGGCTTGCCTTCGATCGGGCGCCCGTAGCTCAGCTGGATAGAGCACCAGACTACGAATCTGGGGGTCAGAGGTTCGAATCCTTTCGGGCGCGCCATTTCTTTTCACTGCAAGGACCGCCGAAAAGGCCGCGATGCCTCCGATGGCGGCTGCCGGTGGATCGGCCCGACAGGCCGCCGAGAGGCCGCACAGATCGGGACCTGTCGGATGAGTACCCATGCCACGCGCCGCAACCTGATCGAGCAGCAGGCGGAGCGCTTCAAGCCGCCGGTCTTCCGCCCCCGGCGCTCCCGGTGGGACGACCTGCTGGCGGCGTTGCGTCGCTTCCTCGATCTTCAGGCCGGGTCGGCCTGGCGCGACCTGCGCGTGGAGCTTGCCACGGCCTCCGGCACCGTGCTCGACGTCGGATGTGGCGCCCAGGTCTTCCGATCCCTGCTGCCCCCTTCGGCCCAGTATCGCGGCATCGACACCCGAGACGCCCTCGACCGGTTCGGCTACGCGGTACCGGACACCGAGTATGTCGATCAGGACGACTGGAACGTCCCGCCCGCCTCCGTCGACGTCGTCCTCTGTACCGAGGTGCTCGAGCATATCGAGGCGCCGGCCCCCTTCGTGGCGAACCTGTTCGGCTGCCTGCGGCCCGGCGGCCGCCTCGTCCTGACGGTGCCCTTCGCGGCCCGCTGGCACTTCGTTCCCTACGATTACTGGCGCTACACGCCGTCCTCCCTGGACCTGCTGCTGCGCGAGGCGGGTTTTCGCGATGTCCGCGTCACCGCCCGCGGCAATCCCGTCACCGTCGCCTGCTACAAGGCGATGGCCCTGTGCCTGATCCCGTTCATGGGGGCCGCCGGCCACCCCGGGCGCCGCCTCCTCGGCGCGGCCCTGCTGCCGGTCCTGGGCGGGCTCGCCCTGGTCGGCACCCTGTCGCTGCGATGGGATTGGGGCGAGGATTGCCTCGGCTACACCGTCACGGCGCGCCGCCCGCCCGTTTCGTGACGGCGCATCGGCGCGAGAGCCCGGTCACAGCGGCTTGCGGGCCACGCTGAGGAGGTTGCCGACATTCAGGCCGACGCTCCGCCGCCCGAGGCCGAGGGCCTCCGCGGCCGACAGGGCGGCCGGCTTGAGCGGTCCGGGCAGCGGCAGCAGGCGCAGCCAGTAGCGCAAAGGGTAGCGGTTCCGGAGCGGCCCGATCGCGATCTCTCCGAACCCCGCTTCGCCGAGGAGCCGGCGCAGGCTGGCCGGGCAGAACAGCTGCATGTGCTCGATGTCGATGATCGGTGAGCGTCGGCCGAGGAGCCGGTTGATCGGGGCCCGGTAATCGTGCGTGACGAAGGCGATCCGGCCGCCGGGCCGCAGCAGGTCGTAGGCGGCCCGCGTCAGGCCGCGCGGGTCGGGGACGTGCTCCAGGGTCTGGAAGCAGCAGACCAGCGAGAGGCTGCCGGGCGCGTGCTGCGCGGGATCGAATACGCCGACCCGCAGGTGCGGGCGGAGCGCGGCCGGGGCCGCCGCGACCGCGTCGTGCGAGGGCTCGATCCCGATGACCTCGGCAAAGCCGAGATCCAGCAATTCCTGCAGGAAGACGCCGCTGCCCGCGCCGATCTCGAGGGCGGCGCCCCCGCGGGGCTCCGCTCCGCGTCCCGCCGGGCCGAGACGCGGTGCCAGGGCCTCGGCGTAGGTCCGTGCCGCGTACTTGGCCTCCTCGGCGCTGTCATAGCCTGCTTCCCGGTAGGCGCGCGCCAGGGCCTCGGCGCCCGGCGCCTCGGCGGCGTACACGGTCTCGCAGGTCCCGCACCGGACCAGGCGGAAGGTCATGAATTCCGGGATTTTTCGCGAGGCGTAGCTGAGGGCGCCGATCCGGGCCGGGTCGATCGAGGCCGACAGGAAGGGCCGTGCGCCCCGCTCGGGCGTGCCGCAGACCGGGCAGTCGCGGCCCTGGAGCCGATCCAGGATCGCGGGCGGAGCCGGAACGGTGAGCGTCTGATGATCCTGGGTCACGGGTGATCCTCGGGGCCGGGCTCGCGACGCGGCTCCGGCACCGGGCGACCCGCCGGTCGCCTGCGTCCCGCCGCTCCGTGCAGGCTGCGTCCTCGCCTGCATGCCGGCGACGATGGAACGGTGGTTTGGTTAGCGGAGCCTTAACGATCGGGGCTGGTCCTTCGCCGGGCACGGCCTTCCGTCTCGTGCGGCCCGACGGATCCGGAGCCGATCCCGGCGACCTGGACACGGACGGATCGCAACGTCCAGCGCAGCGGTCGAGACGTCGGCCTGTCGCACATCCGCTCAGAACACCGTCCCGGCATGTTCCTGATGCGCCGGGTGGTCGGGCCAGCAGGGGCCCCGCTTCTCGCGCCGTACCAGCGTCACCGGCGTGGCGAGGACGCGGTCGGCGAGGTGCCCCGGCAGGGCGTCGATCCGGGCGACGTAGTGGAAGAGCGGCCCGTCATTGGGCGGGGTCCTGGCGGCGGCCAGGAGATCGCAGACGCTGATCGAGAAGGGCGGGACGACGACGGCCCGGATCACCTCGTAGAGGGGCGTGACCGCCCCTACGCCGAGGACCCCAACGGCGACGGCCGCACGCCAGCCGCGGAGGCTGACGGCCGTCGTGCCGACCCGCAATGCCAGCAGGGCCAGGGCCGGGATCGAGGCGCGCATGACGAAATCCGCCCCTCCGAGCCGGTAGAGCGGCGCGAGCAGCAGCAGGCCGAGGACGAGCCCGGTCTCCCGCCGGGTCCAGCGGTCGGAGCCGGCGATCGATCCCGGCGCGAGGCCGAGAACGACCAGGGCCGGCACGATCTCGATCGTGACGAAGACGAGGTACCGGGCGGCGAATTCCTCGGTCATGTCCTGCAGCCCGTGGGGGACGCGGCCGGCATCCGCGCCGAGATAGAGCGCGACCGGCAGGAGCCCGATCCCGGCGAGGCTCACGGTCGCGATCGATTCGGGTGTGAGCCGGCCGCGGGCCCGATCGACGAGGAGCGCGGCGGCGAGGAAGGGCAGGGCGCCGATCATGCCCAGCGGCGACCAGAACACGCACAGGCCGAATACCACAGCGAGCGACGTCGCCCGCAGGGCGGAGACGCGCCACAGGCAGTAGGCCCCGACGAAGATCCAGCCCGAGGCCGCGTGGTTCGGCACCCAGAAGAGCTGCGTCACGTGGGACGAGAATTGCAGGTTGCCGATCCACTGCTCGAGATGGATGCCCGGCGTGAGCGGGCCGCCGAGGATCCAGGTGCCGACGAGGTCCCAGCCGCTGAAGGCGATGAAGATCGCCATGACCGCCAGGCGCTGCCGGTGCGACGGGGCGAGGCGGGCGAAGCCGTAGAAGAGGCAGCCGAACAGGAGCGCGTTCTGGGCGAGCAGCGCGCCATGCGCCCCGTACAGGCCGGCGACCTTCCCGATCGCCGCCGGCAGCAGGTACATCCCGAGCGGCGCACGCAGCATCGTCGGGTCGCCGGCATAGAGGTACCCGACCGGCCAGGGCTCGGCGACGAGGTCGCGCAGCACCGCGTCGCGGATCAGCCAGTCGTCGTTGGCGAAGAACAGGTGTCCCTCGCCGCCGAGCAGGCAGAGCCCGATCCCGGCCGCGACGGCGGCGGCGAGGAGCGGCGCGTCGATCGGCTCGCGCGTGCGGCCGAGGTCCCGCAGCACCAGGGCGAGCGCCGCCGTCAGGAGGGCCACGCACCCCGCCGCCAGTGGCGCGGTCCGGAGATGCGTCGCGAGGAAGAGCAGGTTGGGAGCGGCCGCGAGCACCAGCACGACGGCGAAGGGCAGGTGGCCGAGGGGCCGTCGGCCGAGACCTCGGCCCGCCGCCCGCATGGCGGAATGCGGGGATTCGGCCGCACCTCGGGGCGCGTCCGGGACGGCGCGATCCCGGCGCGCGGGGATGCCTTGCGCGAGCGTGCCGGTCACGGGCGGGGTCTCCCCTCGGGCGGCAGGTCGGTCGCGACGCCGCCGCGGATCAGCGCCGCCCGGATGAGGCGGGGGCGCCCCTTCACCTCCTCCATGATCTTCGCCACGTATTCGCCGATCAGCCCGATCGCGAACAGGTTCAGGGCGCCGAAGAACAGGATCGCCAGCTGGGTCGAGACCGCGCCGCGCGGCGCGATGTCCGGCACGATCAGACGGGCGGCGACCAGCAGCGTCCCGATGAGGCCGGCGAGGCCGAGCAGCACGATGCCGCCGGCGGTGAGCAGCTTCAGCGGCGTGTTGCTGAACGAGAAGATGCCGCGCTTGGCCCATTCGAGGTTCGACAGCAGGTTGTTCGTGCTCGTGCCGAACATCCGCTTCGGCCGCACGTAATCCACCCCGGTCTGGCGGAAGCCCACATAGGCGCGAAGCCCCCGCATGAACAGGTCGCGCTCCGGGCAGTTCAAGAGCCAGCCGACCACGCGCCGGTCCATCAGCGAGAAGTCGCCGGCATCGTGCGGGATGCGCACGTAGCTGAAGGCGGCGAAGACCCGGTAGAACGCCTTGTAGAGCAGGCCCCAGACCAGCGGCATCTCGCGCTCGACCCGGCGGCCATAGACCACGTCGTGGCCCGCGACCCACGCCTCGTAGAAGGGCTCGATCAGCTCGGGCGGGTCCTGCAAATCGCCGTCGAGGAGCACGCAGGCCTGGGCGGTCGCCAGCTCCATGCCGCTGCGGAAGGCCATCTGCGAGCCGAAATTGCGCGAATGCGTGATGCCGAGCACGTGCGGGTCGGCGGCCGACAATTCGCGGATGCGCTCGCCGCACCCGTCCGGGCTCGCATCGTTGACGAAGATGATCTCGTAATCGACGTCGATCTTGCGAAACACCGCCGTCAGGCGGGCATGCATGATCGGCACCGCCTCCTCGTCCTTGTAGCAGGCGATGATGGCGGCGATGCTCCGCCGCCGCGTCGCGCCGGCCTTGGTGAGGCCGGACATGTCCGCCCCGGCCTCGCGCATCCAGGCGGCGGTGCGCGCCAGCCCGTCCTTGAGCGGCGTCTCAGGCCGCCAGCCGAGCAGGCGCTCGGCCTTCTCTGGGTTCGCCTGCCAGCGCGCGAGGTCCCAGGCACGGGGCGCCATCGCGCCGAAGCGCGGCGCCTCGGCGAGGCCGAACACGTCCCTGGCCGTCAGCGCCAGGTCGCCGATGGTCGTCTCCGTCCCGGTGCCGATGTTGAGCGATTCGCCATAGAGGTCGAGGGACATCTTCGCCGCCGCGCGCACGAAGGCCTCGCAGACATCCTCGACGTAGACGAAGTCGCGGGCGATCGTCGGGTCGACGAGATCGGGATAGCCGCCGTTCATCCCGCGCGACACGACGGCCGGGATCAGGCGGTTGGCGTCCTCGTAGGGGCCGTAGACCGAGTAGAGCCGGAGATTCACCACCGGCCAGCGCCGCGTCTTGCCCGCATAGGCGAGGAACTGCGCGGCGGCCGCCTTCGAGACCGCGTAGGCGCTGTTCGGAACGAGGGCCGCGTCCTCGGACGGGGCGGCGGAGTTCAGGCCGTACTCGGACGAGGAGCCGGCATGCACGTAGGCCGCCAGCGCGCCGCTCCGGGCCAGCCGCTCGACACGCGAGACGAGGGCGGTGAAGTTGGTGGCGTAGATCAGGTCGGCGTCGGTCTCGAACGAATAGGCGCCGTAGGCGATGCAGTCGAACACCGTCGCCGGGCGGATCGCCTCGACGAAGCTGGCGGTCGCCGCCTGGTCGGTGACGTCGACCGCGACGAGGTGCGCGGGATCGATGCCGCGCAGGCGCGGCGCCGGCAGGACGCGGGCGACGGCGTAGACGTCGCGGCGGCGCGCCAGGATGTGGCGAAACAGGTTGCACCCGACGAAGCCGCCTGCGCCGAGCACGGCGATCGGGCCCTTGAGGGTGTCGATCCAGTCGGCGGAAGACCCGTTCATGCCGACAGCCTTGCGCCGAGCCTCGCGCGGAGCGACGCCGGGTCGAGGCCGCTCTCGCGCCGGTGGAACCCTTGCGACCCGTAGGTGCCGGACGGGTAGCCGGCCGCCGTGACCGGGCGGAAGCCCGAGACCGGGATGCCGCCCTCCAGGCACCAGGCGGCGAGGCTCTGGCCGAGCCCGCCTTGCGCGACGTGCTCCTCGACGACGCAGAGCGTACGGCCGGCGAGCGCCTCCACGAAGGCCCGCGGCGGCGGGCTCATCCCTAAGGGCAATTCGCTCACCGCCCACACCTCCGGCCCGTCCTCCGCATCCTCCGCGAAGGCCGACCAGGCGAGGCCGGCCATCGGCCCGACCGCGACGACGATGGCTCCCCGCCCCGCGCGCAGGCGGCGCCAGGGCGCGTAAGGCGGCGCGGTGCAGCCCGCCGGCACCTCGCCGCGCCCGAGACGGACATAAACCGGTCCCGGTTCACTCCCGGCCGCCGCGACCACGGCGGCGACGTCGCTGTCGAAGGCCGGGACGAAGATGCGCAGGGACGGCAGCGTCGAGAGGATCCCGTAATCCTCGAGCGCGTGATGGGTCGGGCCCATCACCCCGTAGGCGTAGCCGCCGCCATTGGCGAGCATGCGCACCGGCAGGCGATGGAAGCAGACGTCGTTGCGGATCTGCTCGAAGGCGCGGGCGTAGCAGAACGGCGCGATGGTGTAGGTCCAGGGCTCCAGCCCCTCGCTGGCGAGCGCCGCCGCCACCCCGATCATGTTCTGCTCGGCGATGCCGGCATTGAGGAAGCGCTCGCCGAGGGCGTCGCGCAGGGGCTCCAGGGCGCCGAAGCCGAGATCGCCGGTGAGGAAGACGAGGTCGGGCCGCGTCGCCCGGGCGACCAGCGCCGCGCACAATTCGCGCCGCATCAGGCCGTCTCCCCGGTGCCGGGGATCGCCTCGCCGAGGATCGCTTCCTGGACCTGCTCCTCGGTGAGCGGCAGGTAGTGGCTGTCGAGGCGCCCCTCGATGGCCGGCACCCCGCGGCCCTTCACCGTGTGCAGGACGATCACCACCGGCCGGTCGGTTCCGGGCGCGAGGGCGCGGCGCATGTCGGCGAGGTCGTGCCCGTCCGCCTCGCGGATCTCGACCGCGAAGCCCGCCAGCACCCGCCCGATCGGGTCGAGGGAGGCGACCTCGTCGGTCGTACCGAAGCCCTGGAGGCGGTTGTGGTCGATCATGATCGTCAGGTTGGCCAGCCGCCGGTGGGCGCAGAAGATCAGGGCTTCGAAGGTCGAGCCCTCCTGCCACTCGCCGTCGGAGGTCAGGCAGAAGACCCGGCCCGCCCGGCCCTGCAGCCGGGCCGCGAGGGCGAGCCCGCCGGCCAGCGAGAGGCCATGCCCGAGGCTGCCGGTGCCGAAGCGGATTCCGGGAAGGCCGCGTCCGGGGGGATGCCCCGCAGGGGGATGGCCTGGAAGCCGGGTGCCGTCGGCGTGGAAGCTGTCGAGCTCGGCATCGGCGATCAGGCCCCGGCTCCACAGGGTGACGTAGAGCGCGCCCGCTGCGTGGCCCTTCGAGAGGACGAAGCGGTCGGCATCGGTCAGCATCTCGTGATGCACCAGCATCATCGCGTCGAGGGCCGAGAGATTGCCGCCGACATGCCCGACGCCGGCCGTCCGGTGCATGGCGAGGAGCCGCCAGCGCGCCAGCGTCAGGAGCCCGGGTGCGAGCGGCGCAGGTCCCGCCGGGGTGGCGCCGTGCGACGGGGTCTGTTCCCGAAGGGTGTGTCCACGCCGTGCCATCCGCCCGCGATTCCGCTGCCTTCCATCGACGGAACGACGGCTGTGGTTAGCGTCGAGTTAAGGACCGCGGCGCTGCGGTGCCGTCGGCGCGATCCAGGGCCGACCGCCTCATGCAGTTCTATTCTAGTAGCTCGAAGGGGACATCGCCGCGTTAATGACAATTAACCATATCCATCTTCCCGTCGTCTCCTGCATGACGAAAGGTCGTCCCTGCTTTCGATCCCGAATCGACTGCCGCGTGGGGATGGCGCGTTTACCGGCGACTCAGCTTTACGTGTGAAATTGTGCCGGAAGGCCGATCGGCGTGGCGGAGTTTGTTCGTGCGTTGCTTCAAGCTCCTGCTGCTGTCCGGATTCCTGTGCCTGCCGCCGGCCCTCGCCGCGGCGCAGGAATGCGGGCCCAAGGCGCTCGGCACCGCCCGCACCCTCGAAGTGCCGTTCACGCAGGGACCGGTCGGCAGGGCGAGCTACGGCCGCACCCTGCCGCTCGACCGCGGCGAGGTGGTGCTGACCTTCGACGACGGCCCGCTGCCCCGGCGCACGCAGGCGGTGCTCGACGCCCTCAAGGCCGAATGCGTGAAGGCGACGTTCTTCGTCGTCGGCAGCATGGTGGCGCAGTTTCCCGACACCCTGCGGCGGACCGCCGCCGAGGGCCACACCATCGCGAGCCACACCTGGTCGCACCGCTATCTCGACCGGATCCGCAGCCCCGAGGTGCGGCGCGACCAGATCAATGGCGGCCTCGAGGCCGTCCGCACCGTCCTTACCGACGACGAGCCGGCCCTGTCGCCGTTCTTCCGCTTCCCCGGCCTCGGGCACAGCCCCGCCCTCGACCGTTACGCCGCGGCGCAGAAGCTGGTGCCGTTCAGCATCGACGTCGACGGCGACGACTGGAAGAAGATTTCGCCGGCGGCGGTGATGGCGCGGGTGCTCAGGCGCCTCGACGCGGCGGGACGGGGGATCATCCTTCTCCACGACATCCAGCCGCGGACCGTCGCGATCCTGCCCGAGCTGCTGCGCCGGCTGAAGGCGCGCCAGTACCGCGTCGTCCACGTCGTGCCGGCGCGGGCCGATACGCAGGCCGCGCTGGCGGCGCTCGACGCCCCGCAGGGGCGGCCGATCCGCCTCGCCCTCGACCGGCTCGGCGCCCGCATGGCGTCCTTCCGCGTGGTCGCCCGCCCGCCCGCCGGCCTCGCCGAGGAGGGGCCGCTCCTGCTCCGGGCGGGCCTGTTCGAGGAGGCGGAGGTGCCGCCCGCACCGCCGGCCCGGGACCAGAGCCGGTCCGGCGACGCGGTCCGCGTCGCCCTCGTCGCCGATCCGGGCCTGTCCGGCGCGCCCGCGCCCCGGGCCGGCTGGAGCGGGTTCGTGGTGATCGGCACGGCCCCGCAGGAAGCCGGCTTCCGCCCCGTCGCCGAGGCGGGACGCCCGCCGGCGCGATGAGCCCCGCCGCGTCCCTCCGGCCCTGCGCCGATCAGGTCACTCTCCGGAAAGCCCCCACGATGCGACGTCTCGGCCGGCTCCTGCCCGCCCTCCTTCTGTGCAGCGCCGGCGCCGCCCAGGCGATGAGCGCCGACGAGTCGCCGGCGGGCTGGTGGGCGCCGACCCTGCGCGACTGCGCCGACCCGGCGAGCCCGCGGGTGTTCGAGATCCGGCTGAAGCCCGCCGCCGAGGCCCGGCTCGACGCGCACGACCTGCGTTGCCGGATCGACAGGGTCTCCGACACGGCGATCGGCTATCGCCTCCACATGCGCTGCTTCCGCTCGGCCGAGGACCTGCGGACGGGCGCCCATGCGGAGGCCCGGCAGATCGTCGTCGACGCGATCGGCCCGGTGACCATGCGGGCCGACGGGCAGCGCGTCTATCGCTGCCGCTCCCGCCCGGCCGCTGCCAGGGAGGCGCCGCGCAGCCCCATCGCCGGGGAGGGGCCGGCCACCGTTCCGGCCCTGCCCCTGCCGGACGCCCCGATGCGCCTGACCGCGCTCGCTCCCGAGCCGGCGCCCGCTCCGCCACCTCCCGTCACGCCGCTCCCCGCGGCACCGGCTCCCGCCGCTCCGCCGCCTGTGCCCCCCTCGCTCGCCACTCCGCCGCTCGCCGCCCCTGGTCCGGGGCCGGACGCTCCCGCGCGCCTCGCGGCCCTTCCCGCCGAGCCGCTGCCGGTGCCCGCGGCGCCGCGCCTCGCGCCGCCCGTCGCCCTGCCGGCCGTGCGGCGCGGCAAGGTGGTCGGCTATCCCGGATCGCAGGGTGCCGGCACCATCGTGGTCGATACGTCGGCCCGCCTGCTCTTTCTCGTGCGCGGCGACGGGACGGCTTTGCGCTACCGGGTGGCGGTCGGGCGCCCCGGCACGACCTGGAAGGGCGTCCAGACGGTCACCGCCAAGCAGGAATGGCCGCAATGGACGCCGACGCCGGAGATGCGGCGCAGCCGGCCCGGCCTGCCGCGCATGGTGGCCGGCGGCCCGCGCAACCCGCTCGGCGCCCGGGCGCTGTATCTCGGCTCGACGCTCTACCGCATCCACGGCACCACCGATCCGGCCTCGATCGGCCGCGCCGCCTCGGCCGGCTGCTTCCGGATGCTGAACGAGGACGTGATCGAGCTCTACCGCTTCGTGCCCGTCGGCACCAAGGTCGAGGTGATCTGAGGCGCGTCCGGAACGATGGGCCGCGTCCGCCCGATTGCCTCCTGCAGTGGCACAAGCGCTGACAAGGAGGGCATCGATGGCCAAGGACGACGAAGACCGGCCGGCGACGATCTCGAACGGCCCCAACGCGCGCCCGAAGGACGAGACGATCGCCCAGACCGGCCCCGGTCTGCCGAACGACAGTAGCCCCCCGGTCGCGGTCGACGAGGAGGAGGCGAAGCGCATCGAGGAGAAGATCCGGTCGCTCTGAGGCCGGATCGGCGGATGATCGCGGGAGGTCTGTCGGCCGATCACGGAACGACGAGACCCTGTTCGACATACCGGAGGAGCTGTCGCTTCGACGGCGTCGTTCCAGGGCCGCGGCAGCGGAGCCCGGAATCCAGAACCGCCGATGCTCACGCGGCGTTCGAGATTCCCCCGAAAGTCTCCTGCGATCATCCCGCAAGACTGCCCGGTCTTGCCGGGCTCGACGTGAGGAGCCTGAGGCGGTTCGCCCGAAACACCCGCCTCGCGCGAAGGCAGGGTCAGGCCGGCATCTCGAACGCCACGCCGACGCGGCCGCGCCGACGCCAGACGACGCGGCAGCGGCGCATCACGAACTCGCCGGCAATCGCCAGCGTGAACGCGTCCGGCACCTCGAGGCCCGCCGGCACCGTGAGGGAGGCGCCCGCTGCCGTAACGTTCGTGACCTGGCATTCCACGGCCGGCGCGGGACGATCGAGGATCATCTCCCCGGAGTATCCTGCCTGTTCGGCCCGCGATGTCGTCGATGCGTTCATGGTCAATTTCTGGACAATAGCGGAGAGCGATTATGGTTCAAAATGGCCGGACATTCGCGCAGGAAATCGACCGAGGGCGGTAGGCAAAAATGCCTAATTCATGTGGCTCCGGTCCTGCGGCTCCGATCCGGTCGACCTGCCGCGAACGTCACCCTGCCGGCGCTGGCGCGAAGCTTGCTCGCCCGGCAAGCGTGACCGTTCACAACCCCGCAATCCGCCTTGACCGAGTGATCGGACCGGGGCGAACCTCGCGGGAGAGCCGGCTCCTTCGGGGCTCGGGCACGGCTCACGATCAGAGGCCCCGCAGGCAGGACTCGCCATGGATCGCAGGACGTTTCTGAAAGGCTCGGCCGCCCTCGGCGCCGCCGGCCTGGCGCCTCACCTCGCCGCCCCGGCGCTGGCGCAACCGGCCAAGGTGCTGCGCTTCGTGCCGCAGGCCAACCTCGCGAATTTCGACCCGATCTGGGGGACGCAATACGTCGTCCGCAATGCCGCGGCCCTCGTCTGGGACATGCTCTACGGCGTCGACGCGCAGCTGAAGCCCCAGCGCCAGATGGTCGAATCCGAGGAGGTCTCGGCCGACGGCCTGACCTGGACCTTCCGGCTGCGGCCGGGCCTCAAGTTCCACGACGGTGAGCCGGTGCTGCCGAAGGACGTGGTGGCGAGCCTCACCCGCTGGATGGCCCGCGACCCGATGGGCCTCATGATCCGGGCGATCCAGGCCGAGCTCAGCCCGGTCGACGACCGCAGCTTCCGCTGGCAGCTTAAAAAACCGTTCCCGAAGCTCCTGCTGGCGCTGGGCAAGAACAATGCGCCCTGCGCCTTCATCATGCCGGAGCGGATCGCCAGGACCGATCCGTTCACGCAGATCACCGAGTATGTCGGCTCCGGCCCGATGAAGTTCGCCCGCAGCGAATGGGTGCCGGGCGCCCGCGCGGTCTTCGAGAAATTTTCGGATTACATGCCCCGCGACGAGCCGTCCTCGTGGCTCGCCGGCGGCAAGCGCATGCTGCTCGACCGGGTCGAGTGGGTGATCATGCCCGATCCTGCCACCGCCTCGGCGGCGCTCCAGAACGGCGAGGTCGATTGGTGGGAGAACCCGATCCCCGATCTCGTCCCGCTCCTGCGCAAGAATTCCAATATCAACGTCGACATCGCCGATCCGCTGGGCAATATCGGCGCGTTCCGGATGAACCACCTCCATCCGCCTTTCGACAATCCGAAGGTGCGCCAGGCCGTCCTCATGGGCATGAACCAGGAGGATTACATGCGGGCGCTGATCGGCGACGACGACAAGCTGTGGAAGCCGCTGCCCGGCTTCTTCACCCCGGGCACCCCGCTCTACAGCGAGGCGGGCGGCCAAAAAATCGGCAAGGGCGACATCGCGGCGGCGAAGAAGCTGCTGGCCGAGGCCGGCTACAAGGGCGAGCCGGTGGTCTGCGTAGTGGCGCAGGACCAGCCGATCACCAAGAACATGGGCGACGTCACCGCCGACCTGCTCAAGCAGATGGGCATGAAGGTCGATTTCGTCGCCACCGACTGGGGCACCGTCGGCACGCGGCGCGCCTCGAAGGCGCCGCCGTCGCAGGGCGGCTGGAACATGTTCCACACCTGGCATGCCGGCGCCGATTGCATCAACCCGGCGGTCTATCCCGCCATCCGCGCCAACGGCGACAAGGCCTGGTTCGGCTGGCCCGACCTGCCGCCGGTCGAGGCCGGCATCACCGAGTGGTTCGATGCCGCCGATCCCGCGGCCGAGAAGGCGGCGATCGACAAGGTGAATGCCGCGGCGGTCGCCGGCGGCGTCTACGTGCCGACCGGCTACTTCCTCGGCTACCAGGCCTGGCGGAAAAACGTCACTGGCGTGGGCAAGGGGCCGCTGCCCTTCACCTGGGGCGTCTCCAAGGCCTGAGGACAGCCATTCCATGCTCGCCTTCCTCGTCAGGCGTATCTTGGCCGTCATCCCGGTGATGGCGGTGGTCGGGCTGTTCGTGTTCAGCCTGCTCTCGCTGGCGCCGGGCGACCCGGCGGCGCTGATCGCCGGCGACCAGGCCTCGCCGGCCGATATCGAGCGCATCCGCGCCTCGCTCGGCCTCGACCGGTCGTTCCTGGTCCGCTTCGGCGAGTGGGCCTGGCGCATCCTGCACGGGGATCTCGGCACCTCGATCTTCACCAACCTGCCGGTCACCACCATGATCGGGCAGCGGGTGCAGCCGACCGTCTCCCTGATGCTCGTCACGCTGATCTTCGCCGTCCTGGTGGCGGTGCCGCTCGGCGTCGTGGCGGCCTGGAAGGCGGGGCGGCTCGTCGACCGGCTGGTGATGGGGGCGGCGGTGCTCGGCTTCTCGGTGCCGGTCTTCGTCGTCGGCTACCTGCTCGCCTACGTCTTCGCGCTCGAACTCGGCTGGCTGCCGGCGCAAGGATACACGCCGATCGAGCAGGGAATCGGCCCCTGGCTCGCCAACCTCGTCCTGCCGGCGCTCACCCTCGGCCTCGTCTACATCGCGCTCATCGCCCGGGTCACACGGGCGACGATGCTCGACGTGCTCCAGCAGGATTACGTCCGAACGGCCCGGGCCAAGGGCGTGGCGCAGGGCGGCGTCCTGTTCGTCCACGCGCTGAAGAACGCCGCGGTGCCGATCGTCACAGTGATCGGCATCGGCATCGCGCTCCTCATCGGCGGCGCGGTCGTCACCGAGACGGTGTTCGCGATTCCGGGCCTCGGCCGTCTCACTGTCGATGCGATCCTGCGGCGCGACTATCCGGTCATCCAGGGCGTCGTGCTGCTGTTCAGCTTCACCTACGTGCTGGTCAACCTGGCGATCGACCTCCTCTACACCCTCATCGACCCGAGGATCCGCTATTGAGCGCCGCCCACCCTCTCGGGCCGGAGGCGCCTCCGGGCCTCGCGGTCGCCGCGCCGCTGCCCGACCTCTACCCGCCCCGGAAGGCGCTCGGGCCGATCCGCCGGACCTGGCGGCGCCACCCGACCATCGTGATCGGCGGCGCGATCCTGCTGATCGTCGCCCTGATGGCGATCCTGGCCCCGTATCTCGGGACCGTCGACCCGACGGCGATCAGCCCGTCCCGCCGCACGCGGGTGCCGTCAGCCCAGTACTGGTTCGGCACCGACATGCTCGGGCGCGACATCTATTCCCGCGTCGTCTACGGCGCCCGGGTCTCGCTCCTCGTCGGCTTCGCGGTGGCGCTGCTGGCCTCGCTGGCCGGCCTCGCGATCGGCCTCGTCTCCGGCATGGTGCGCTGGGCCGACGGGATCATCATGCGGATCGTCGACGGCCTGATGTCGATCCCGCCGAT
This sequence comes from Methylobacterium currus, assembly GCF_003058325.1. Classification (NCBI taxonomy): domain Bacteria; kingdom Pseudomonadati; phylum Pseudomonadota; class Alphaproteobacteria; order Hyphomicrobiales; family Methylobacteriaceae; genus Methylobacterium; species Methylobacterium currus. Next base: position 388,461 of record NZ_CP028844.1, on the reverse strand, counting down.
CCTCCTCGCGATCGCCCTGATGGCGCTGACCCGCGGCTCGGTCGAGAACGTGATCCTGGCGATCACCGTGGCGGAGATCCCCCGCGTCGCGCGGCTGGTCCGCGGCGTGGTGCTCTCCCTGCGCGAGCAGCCCTATGTCGAGGCGGCGGTGACCACCGGCACCCGCATGCCGATGATCATCTGGCGCCACATCCTGCCGAACACCCTGGCGCCCATGACCGTGCAGGCGACCTATATCTGCGCCTCGGCCATGATCGCCGAATCGATCCTGTCGTTCATCGGTGCCGGCGTGCCGCCCGCGACCCCGTCCTGGGGCAACATCATGGCCGAGGGCCGGGCGCTCTGGCAGGTGAAGTTCACCATCATCCTGTTCCCGGCGATTTTTTTGTCGCTTACCGTCCTCGCCGTGAACCTCGTCGGCGACGGCTTGCGCGATGCCCTCGACCCGCGGATGGCCAAGGATGCCTGACCTCAAGGAATCGGCCCTTCTCTCCGTCGAGAATCTCCAGGTCCATTTTCGCACGCCCGACGGGGTCAACCGCGCGGTCGACGGCGTCTCCTTCGCGATCGGCGCCGGCGAGACCCTGGCGATCGTCGGCGAATCCGGCTGCGGCAAGTCGGTGACCTCGATGTCGATCCTGCGGCTCCTGCCCGAGCCGCCGGCCCGCATCGCCGGCGCCATCCGGTTCGAGGGGCGCGACCTCCTGGGCCTGTCCGAGCGCGAGATGCGCCGCATCCGCGGCAACGCCATCAGCGTGATCTTCCAGGAGCCGATGACCTCGCTGAACCCGGTGCTGAGCGTCGGCCGCCAGATCGGCGAGACCCTGCGCCTGCACCAGGGCCTGTCGCGCAAGGAGGCGGAGGAGCGGGCGGTCGAGATGCTGGCCCTCGTCGGCATCCCGGAGCCGCGGCGCCGGGTGCGGGAATACCCGCACCAGCTCTCCGGCGGCATGCGCCAGCGGGTGATGATCGCCATCGCGCTCGCCTGCTCGCCAAAGCTCCTCATCGCCGACGAGCCGACCACCGCCCTCGACGTGACGATCCAGGCCCAGATCCTCGACCTGATGCGCGACCTCAAGCGCCGGGTCGGGGCCGCCATCATGCTCATCACCCACGATCTCGGCGTGGTGGCGGAGGTCGCCGACCGGGTGGTGGTGATGTATGCCGGCCGCAAGGTCGAGGAGGCGGCGGTCCGCGACCTCTTCCGCAGCCCCCGCCACCCCTACACGCGCGGCCTGATGGGCGCGGTGCCGCGGCTCGGCGCCGCCGAGCGGCCGGGCGCAGCCCAGCGGCTGGCCGAGATCCCCGGCATGGTGCCGAGCCTCAAGACCCGCATCGACGGCTGCGTCTTCGCCGGCCGCTGCGCTTCCGCCACCGATCTCTGCCGCAGCCACGCCCCGGCTCTGGAGCCGAAGGCGCCGGGCCACCTCGCCGCCTGCCACTACGCGCCGAAGGACGCGCTCGCCGCGTGAGCCAGCCCCTCCTCGCCGTCAACGACCTGCGCAAGCACTTCCTGCTCGGCGGTGGCCTTCTGGGACGCAATGCTCGCAGCCTCAAGGCGGTGGACGGCGTCTCCTTCACCCTGGAGAAGGGGGAGACCCTCTCCCTCGTCGGCGAATCCGGCTGCGGCAAGTCGACGGTCGCCCGCGGCCTGATGCGGCTGTTCCCGCCCACCTCCGGCCAAGTGGTGCTCGGGGGCCGTCGCATCGACGACCTCTCGGCCGGCGCGCTCCGCCCCTTGCGCCGGCGGATCCAGATGGTGTTTCAGGACCCGTTCTCCTCGCTCAACCCGCGGATGCGGGTGCGCGACATCCTGGCCGAGCCGATCCGCAATTTCGGCCTGGCGAAGTCCCGCGCCGATCTCGACGGGCGCCTCGCCGCCCTGATGGAGCGGGTCGGCCTGCCGCGTGAGGCCCTGTCGCGCTTTCCGCACGAGTTCTCCGGCGGGCAGCGCCAGCGTATCGGCATCGCCCGGGCGCTCGCCGCCGAGCCGGACCTGATCATCTGCGACGAGGCGGTCTCGGCCCTCGACGTCTCGGTCAAGGCGCAGATCGTCAACCTGCTTCAGGACCTGCAGAAGGAGCTGGACCTGGCGCTGCTGTTCATCTCGCACGATCTCGCCATCGTCGAGCACATGACCCACCGGGTGGCGGTGATGTATCTCGGCAAGATCGTCGAGATCGGCCCGCGCCGAGAGATCTTCCTGGCGCCGCGGCATCCCTACACGAGAGCGCTGCTCTCCGCCGTGCCGGTGCCGGAGCCCGATGCCGGGCGCACCCGCATCGTGCTGCGTGGCGACGTGCCGAGCCCGATCGACCCGCCGAGCGGCTGCCGCTTCCATACCCGCTGCCCGCACGCCTTCGAGCGCTGCCGCAGCGAGGAGCCGCGGCTCGATTCCGTCGGCGGCGACCATTTCGCGGCCTGCCACCTCGATGGCACCGCCCTGCCGGCGCAAGCCGCGTGACCGGCCCGTCCTATGTCATCATCAGGGGAAGAACCGTGCAGCACGAGCTGATCCTGCGGGGCGCCCGCATCATCGATCCGTCGCAGAACCACGACGGCATCGCCGATGTCGCCTTCGCGAACGGCCTCGTCTCGGGCTTCGGCCGCGACCTGCCCGTCGGGGAGGAGACGGAGGTCCGGGAGATGGGCGGGGCGATCGTCACCCCGGGCCTCATCGACCTGCACACCCACGTCTACTGGGGCGGCACCTCGCTCGGCATCGACGCCGACGAGTTCTGCCGACTTTCCGGCGTCACCACCTCGGTCGATACCGGCAGCGCCGGGCCCGGCAACTTCCCAGGGTTCCGCAAGCACGTGATCGAGCGCTCCGAGGCCCGGATCCTCGCCTACCTGCACGTCTCGTTCGCCGGCATCTACGGCTTCTCCAAGACCGTGATGGTCGGCGAGAGCCAGGATATGCGCCTGATGGCGCCCCGCGAGGCGGTGGCGGTGGCGGAGGCGAACCGCGACGTGATCGTCGGCATCAAGGTCCGGGTCGGGGCCCATGCCTCGGGCACGCAAGGGACGGCGCCTCTCGAGATCGCCCTCCAGGTCGCCGCGGAGACCGGCCTGCCGCTGATGGCCCATATCGACGAGCCGCCGCCGAGCTACGAGGCGGTGCTGGCGATGCTGCGCCCCGGCGACGTCCTCACCCACGCCTTCCGGCCGTTCCCGAACTCGCCGGTGACGGCGCAGGGCGCAGTGAAGCCGGCAGTCCGCGAGGCGCGCGCGCGCGGCATCCTGTTCGATATCGGCCACGGCAAGGGCTCCTTCGCCTTCAAGACCGCCCGCGCCATGCTGGCCGGCGGCTTCCTGCCGGACACGATCTCGTCGGACGTCCACGCGCTCTGCATCGACGGCCCGGCCTTCGACCAGGTCACCACGATGTCCAAGATGCTCTGCCTCGGCATGAGCCTGAACGAGGTGATCGCCGCCTCGACGGTGAACGCTGCGGTCGCGCTCCAGCGCATGGAATACGGCAGCCTCCGGGTCGGGTCGCTCGGCGACGCGACGGTGCTGGCGGTACGGGAGGGCGCGTTCGACTACGTCGATGTGCTGGGCGAGCATATGACCGGGGATCGGCGGATCACGTCGGAGGGCGTGGTGCTGCGCGGGCAGTGGTGGCATCCGGCGTGAGGGACCGGCCCCGTGCGGCCGCGCCGCCTCACCCTCCGGGCGCGAACAGTTCCCGCTCCGCCTCCACCACCGCGTAGATGTGCTCGGCGACCGCGCGAATGCGGGCGAGGTCGCGGCTGTCGGCGTGCATCATCAGCCAGAAGCTGCGGGTGAGCGACACCGCGTCCGGCAGCACGCATGTCAGGTCGCGGCGCCCGGAGGCCATGAAGCAGGGCAGTACCGCGAGGCCCAATCCCGCCACCGTCGCCTGCAATTGCGCATTCAGGTTGGCACTGCGCAGCCGCGCGCCGGCCCCCGGCGCGACCTGGTGCAGGTAGTCGAGTTCCGGCGAGTAGAGCAGTTCGTCGATATAGCCGATGAAGCGGTGGCCCTCGAGGTCGCTTCGCTCCCGGATCGGCGGGAGACGGGCGAGGTAGGCGGGGGCGGCGTAGAGCTTGAGCGTATAGTCGGTGAGCTTGCGCCCGACGATGCGGCCCTCCGGCGGCAGGCTCAGGCCGATGGCGATGTCGGCCTCGCGCTTCGACAGGCTGAACAGCCGGGCGGTGGCGACGAGCTCGATGTCGAGATCCGGGTGGCGCTCGATGAGGGTGGTGAGGCGGGGCGCCAGGAAGGCGCTGCCGAAGCCGTCCGGCGCGCCGATCCGCACCGTGCCGACGAGCTGCGCCGCCGCCCGGCCGATCGCCGTCTCGCCGTGGATGATCGCCGATTCGATCGCGTCGGCGGTCGCGACCAGCGCGAGGCCGGCTTGCGTCGCGGTGTAGCCCGAAGCGCGGCGATGGAAGAGCTTTTCGCCGAGGCGCCGCTCCAGCCGGTCGATCCGCCGGATCACCGTGGCGTGGTCGACCCCGAGCCGCCGCGCCGCCGCCGAGACCGTGCCGGCCCGGTGCACGGCCAGGACGAAGCGGTAATCGTCCCACACGTCTCCCTTCGGCCCATCCGGTTCCCGCATTCGTGCACACCCGTTCCGCTCTCACGCCCCTTCCGCTATGTGGATCGCCAGGGCAAGGTGGCCCCAACACAGTCGATCCAGGGAGGATCCCTCATGGTGCGCGAAGTCGGGCACTTCATCGGCGGCGAGCACGTTCCCGGCCGCTCGGGCCGCTTTTCCGACATCTACCAGCCGATGACCGGCGAGGTGGTCGGGCGCCTGGCGCTGGCGAGCCAGGCCGAGATGCGCGCCGCGATCGAGAACGCCGCCAAGGCGCAGGTGGCCTGGGCCGCCACCAACCCGCAGCGCCGCGCGCGGGTGATGATGCGCTTCCTCGACCTCGTGGCGCGCGAGATGGACAGCCTCGCCGACCTGCTCGCCCGCGAGCACGGCAAGACCATCCCCGACGCCAAGGGCGACATCCAGCGCGGCGTCGAGGTGGTGGAATTCGCCTGCGGCATCCCGCACCTGCAGAAGGGCGAGTATACCGAAGGCGCCGGCCCCGGCATCGACATCTACTCGATGCGCCAGCCGCTCGGAGTGGTCGCCGGCATCACGCCGTTCAACTTCCCGGCGATGATCCCGATGTGGAAGTTCGCCCCGGCGATCGCCTGCGGCAACGCCTTCATCCTCAAGCCCTCGGAGCGCGATCCGGGCGTGCCGATGCGGCTCGCCGAGCTGATGATCGAGGCGGGGCTCCCGGCCGGCATCCTCAACGTCGTCAACGGCGACAAGGAGGCGGTCGACGCGATCCTCGACGACGACATCATCCAGGCGGTCGGCTTCGTCGGCTCCTCCGACATCGCCCAGTACGTCTATGCCCGGGCGACCGCGACGGGGAAGCGCGCCCAGTGCTTCGGCGGCGCCAAGAACCACATGATCATCATGCCGGATGCCGACATGGACCAGGCCGTCGACGCCCTGATGGGCGCCGGCTACGGCTCGGCCGGGGAGCGCTGCATGGCGGTCTCGGTGGCGGTGCCGGTCGGCGAGAAGACCGCCGACGCCCTGATGAGCAAGCTGATCCCGCGGGTCGAGAGCCTGAAGATCGGTCCCTCGACCGATCCGAGCGCCGATTACGGCCCGCTGGTGACGAAGGCCGCCCTCGAGCGCGTACGCAACTACGTCGAGATCGGGATCAAGGAAGGCGCCAAGCTCGCGGTCGACGGCCGGCCCTTCAAGATGCAGGGCTACGAGAACGGGTTCTACATGGGCGGCTGCCTGTTCGACCACGTGACGCCGGAGATGCGGATCTACAAGGAAGAGATCTTCGGCCCCGTGCTGTCGGTGGTGCGGGCCAAGGACTACGCCGAGGCCCTGCGGCTCCCCAACGAGCACGAATACGGCAACGGCGTCGCGATCTTCACCCGCGACGGCGACGCGGCGCGCGACTTCGCCGCCAAGGTTCAGGTCGGCATGGTCGGCATCAACGTGCCGATCCCGGTGCCGCTGGCCTACTATACCTTCGGCGGCTGGAAGCGCTCGGGCTTCGGCGACCTCAACCAGCACGGCCCGGACGCCGTGCGCTTCTACACCAAGACCAAGACGGTCACCCAGCGCTGGCCGTCGGGGGTGAAGGAAGGCGCGCAATTCTCGATGCCGGTGATGCAGTAAGCACGTCCCGACGCCCGCACGAGGCGCGGATATCTCCTCTCCCCGCCCGCGGGGGGAGGAGACGACCCGCGCCTCATCCGGCCGGGCCAAGACCAAGACAGAACAGGAGGAAAAGCCGCCATGACCCTGTTCACCCTGCCTGAGGACCAGGTCGCCATCCGCGACATGGCGCGCAGCTTCGCGGCCGAGCGGATCGCGTCGCACGCGCTCGATTGGGACGAGCGCAAGCATTTCCCCGTCGACGTGCTGCGGGAAGCCGCAGGGCTCGGCATGGGCGGCATCTACATCTCGGAAGACCATGGCGGATCGGGGCTGACCCGGCTCGACGCCGCGCTGATCTTCGAGGCGCTGAGCCTCGGCTGCCCGACGGTCGCGGCCTTCCTGTCGATCCACAACATGGCCGCCTGGATGATCGACAAGTTCGGGTCGGCGGCCCAGCGCGAGCGCTTCCTGCCGGGGCTCTGCCGCATGGATCACGTGGCGGCCTACTGCCTGACCGAGCCGGGCTCAGGCTCCGACGCCGCGGCGCTCCGCACCACCGCCCGGCGCGAGGGCGACCACTACATCCTCAACGGCGCCAAGCAATTCATCTCCGGCGCCGGCGCGGCCGACGTCTACGTCACGATGGTCCGCACCGGCGAGGCGGGCCCGAAGGGCATCTCGACCCTTGTAGTGCCCTCCAGCGCGCCCGGCCTGTCCTTCGGGCCGAACGAGCGCAAGATGGGCTGGAACGCCCAGCCGACCCGGGCGGTGATCTTCGAGGAATGCCGGGTGCCGGTCGAGAACCGCCTCGGCGAGGAGGGGATCGGCTTCCGCATCGCCATGGCGGGACTCGATGGCGGCCGGATCAATATCGGCGCCTGCTCCCTCGGGGGGGCCCAGGCCGCCCTCGACAAGAGCCTCGCCTACATGGCCGAGCGCAAGGCGTTCGGGAAGCGCATCGACGAGTTCCAGGCCCTGCAATTCCGCCTCGCCGACATGGCGACGGAGCTGGAGGCCGCCCGCGCCCTCCTGTACGGCGCCGCCGCCGCCCTCGACCGCCGCGACCCCGACGCCACCCAGCGCTCCGCGATGGCCAAGCGCTTCGCGACCGACACCGGCTTTCGGGTCGCCAACGAGGCGCTGCAACTCCATGGCGGCTACGGCTACCTGTCGGAATACGGCGTGGAGAAGATCGTCCGCGACCTGCGGGTGCACCAGATCCTGGAGGGCACCAACGAGATCATGCGGGTGATCGTGGCGCGGGGCTTGGTGGGGAACTGAAGACGTGGCCGTATCAGGCCATGCGCGCCGCAAGGGCCCGGCGAACTCCCTCGGGATCGTGCGCGATGACCGCGAGGTAAGCCTGGGCGGGCCGGTCGGGGACGGTGCGGCCTTGCTCCCGTTCCCGGTGCCGATCGGGATGTGATAGCGTGCGGCGAACTCTTCCTGTGTCAGCGCGAGGACTCGCCGCGACGTTCGGATGCGGGGCAGGCGTCGGGAGCCTGTCAGGCTTTCAGGGCTGGTCGGCTGCGCATCGGGATCGGCCGCCGCCGCGGCTGCGACCTCCGCGTCGATCATCGGTCGCGAACGGCGTCTCGCTTCCGTCCGGATGGCCTAGCACGACGGTTCCGTCAGGGCGCATTCTCGCGGAAATCATGGTCTCGCTCATGTCGCTCTGCCCGTCGCGCGGAGTTCAGGCGGATCTCCTCACCTCGCTCAGTCTAGATTACGAACGGGATGACGCTATCGCACATGCCAAGCATGTCGATGCGTTCCTCCCCGTAAGCCTCCCGCTCATCGATCCGTTCGATGGCGAATGGATCACGAAACGTTTTGATGGCGGTCTCGATTGCGACGCCGTGACGGCGCAGATTCGATGTCGCCTTCCGCTCATCCCAGGTGAACCGCTCCGCCATGGCTATACGGATTCTCCGTAGCTGATCCAAACAACGATACGGCAAAAAAGGAACACAACGATGACGCAGATCGCTTTCCTGGGCCTCGGCAACATGGGCGGGCCGATGGCCGCCAACCTGGCGGCGGCGGGGCACGCGGTGACGGGCTTCGACCTGATGCCGGAGGCGCTCGAGGCCGCCCGCGCGGCCGGCGTGTCGGTCGCCGAGAGCGCCGAGGCGGCGGTGACGGGGGCCGAGATCGTCGTCACCATGCTGCCGGCGGGCCGTCACGTGCTGGCGGTCTACGACGCGGTGCTGCCCCACGCCGCACCCGGGGCCCTGATGATCGACTGCTCGACCATCGACGTCGCCAGCGCCCGGGCGGCCCACGAGAAGGCGCAAGCGCGCGGTCTTGCCAGCCTCGACGCCCCGGTCTCCGGCGGCGTCGGCGGCGCCAAGGCGGCGACCCTGACCTTCATGGCCGGCGGCACCCCGGACGCCTTCGCCCGGGCCGAGCCGGTCCTCGCGAAAATGGGCCGCAAGGTCGTCCATTGCGGCGAGGCCGGCGCCGGCCAGGCTGCCAAGATCTGCAACAACATGATCCTCGGCATCTCGATGATCGGCGTCGCCGAGGCCTTCGTGCTGGCGGAAAAGCTCGGCCTGTCGCACCAGGCCCTGTTCGACGTCGCCTCGACCTCGTCGGGCCAGTGCTGGTCGCTCACCACCTACTGCCCGGTTCCCGGCCCGGTCCCGGCCTCGCCCGCCAACAACGACTACAAGCCGGGCTTTGCCGCCGCCCTGATGCTGAAGGACCTGCGCCTCGCGCAGGAGGCTGCTGCGGGTGCCGGCGCGGCGACGCCGCTCGGCGCCCATGCGGAAGCGATCTACGCCGCCTTCGAGGCGGCCGGGCAGGGCGGTACCGACTTCTCGGGGATCATCCGTCACCTGCGCGAGGCGGGGCGGGAGTAGAGGAGGGGCTGATCGGCCCAGAGCTGCGGGTCGTCGCGACGAGGATGGGAGAGCTTGAGCACGCGCCGCCCGCACGGTACTGGTTACTCATGCGACCGCTCTTCGCCCCGACCCTGCGAATGACCCGGCCCGACCGCACGAGGTCCGGCCGGAGAGGGTGACGCGCACCAGCGCGAGACAGGCGAGAGCGCCGAACCCAGCCCTTCCGTGCCGAGCGGGAGGGCTTTTTCGTCTTCGTGGGTTCGGCGCGTCCACCGTTTCCGTACGGGACGCTCCCCATGTCGCACCGCATCCTCATCACCAGCGCGCTGCCCTATGTCAGCGGCGCCAAGCACCTCGGCAATCTCGTCGGCTCGCTTCTGCCGGCCGACGTCCACGCCCGTTTCCATCGTCAGATCGGCAGCGAGGTGCTGTTCGTCTGCGCCACCGACGAGCATGGCACGCCCACCGAGATCGCGGCGGCGCAAGCGGGTCTCGCGCCGCGCGCGTTCTGCGACGCCGGGCACGCGCGCCAATCGGAGATCTGCCGGCGCTTCGGGCTGAGCTTCGACCATTTCGGCCGCTCCTCCGCCCCGTCCAACCACGCGCTGAAGCAGCACTTCTACCGCCGCCTCGACGAGGCTGGGCTGATTGCCGAGCGGAGCGGGCCGCAGATCTGGTCGCCCGCCGATCGCCGCTCTCTGCCCACAACGAAAAACGGCCGCCGGGCGTTTCGCCCAGCGGCCGTCGAGAGGGGCGGACCCTTCGGGTCCGCCGATCCGGCTCAGCCGATCCGCAGATCAGAGGCCGTTGAACTTGTAGCTGAACCCGGCGCGGACCAGGTTGCCCTCGGTGTGGAAGCGCGAGGTGTAGGAGCCGCGCGGCTGCGCGGCGGCGGCCACCGTGAGGCCGGTGTTGTTCACCAGCACGTTGCGGCTGCCGAGATCGTAATGCAGGTACTCGGCCTTGATCGTCACCGCCTGGGACTGCACGCCGAGCAGGCTCAGCAGGCTGAAGCGGGCCAGGAACGAGTCGGTCGGCAGGGCGTACTCGATGCCGCCGCCATAGGCGTAACCGGTCTCGAGCTCGTTGTAGCGGCCGGCATAGGCCAGGGCGAGCGGCGGGGTGGCGCCGGCCGTGGTGTAGAAGTTGGCGCGGTAATCAACGCCGCCATAGGCGAAGCCGCCCATGCCGTAGACGAAGACGCGGTCGAAGGCGTAGCCGACGCGGCCGACGACGGTGCCGAGCCAGGACAGCTCCTGACGGAAGGCGCTCGGGTCGGGGAAGCCGCCATTCGCGGCGAGCTGCGGGCCGAGATAGAAGGTGTTCTTGTGGAGGTCGGTCCAGGCCCAGTCCGCCTGGACGCCGACCACGAAGCCCGAGCCCGGCGTGAACTGGTAGTTGTAGCCGAAGCCGCCGCCGATATTGGCCAGGCCGTCCTGCTCGTTGCGCACCACCGGCGGGCGACGCAGGGTCGCGACGTTGCCGATCGTGTTGGTCGGCGTCAGGTCGTTGCCGACCGTGTTGATGCGCTGGCGGTCGGTGAAGGTGTAGTCGGTGTGCAGGCCGGCATAGAAGCCGGTCCAGGTGAAGACCGGCACCGGCGTGAAGACCGGCGGCGGGGCGACGCGGGCCGGCAGGTCGGCCGCGAAGGCCGCCCCGGTGAGGAGCGACGTCGCGGCGCCGGCGAGCAGGAACTTCTTGAGCACTGGAGGACGCCCCGGTTGAGCGAAAATGTGGCTGTAGGCTAGCTTGAGCGTGGCCGCGCGCCTATGACCGCCGCGCCACACCTGGCGGTTGACCGATCGGGTTTCTGAATTTTTTCCGTGCGCTGCCGCACGACGTGGCCGGCAAACCCCCGAGGAGTCATGCCTGTGCGAGACATGCCCGCGCGAGAGGGCGCCAAGGCCCTGATGATCCAGGGCACGGGCTCGGATGTCGGCAAGTCGCTGATCGTCGCCGGGCTCGCCCGCGCCTTCGCGCGGCGGGGCCTGCGGGTGCGGCCGTTCAAGCCGCAGAACATGTCGAACAATGCCGCCGTCACCGCCGATGGCGGCGAGATCGGCCGGGCCCAGGCGCTCCAGGCCCGCGCGGCGGGCGTCGCGCCGTCCGTGCACATGAACCCGGTGCTCCTGAAGCCGCAGAGCGAGACCGGCTCGCAGGTGGTGGTGCAGGGGCGGATGGTCGGCACCGCGCGGGCCCGGGAGTACCAGGCCTGGAAGCCGCGGCTGCTGGCGGCGGTCGTCGAGAGCTTCGGGCGGCTGCGCGCCGAATCCGACCTGGTGCTGGTCGAGGGCGCGGGCTCGGCCTCGGAGGTGAACCTGCGCCGGGGCGACATCGCCAATATGGGGTTTGCCCGTGCCACCGGCACGCCGGTGGTGCTCCTCGGCGACATCGACCGCGGCGGGGTGATCGCGAGCCTCGTCGGCACGAAGGCGGTGCTCGATCCCGAGGATGCCGCGATGGTGCGGGGCTTCCTCGTCAACCGTTTCCGCGGCGACCCGAACCTGTTTTCCGACGGCATGGACCTGATCGCCGCCCGCACCGGCTGGGAAGCGCTCGGGCTGATCCCGCATTTCCCGGACGCCGCGCGGCTGCCGGCGGAGGACGTGCTCGGCCTGCGCGGCGCCGAGCGGCCGGGCGGAAAGGTCGTGGCGGTGCCGGTCCTGCCGCGCATCGCCAATTTCGACGACCTCGATCCCTTGCGGGCCGAGCCCGGGGTGAGCGTGGTGCTGGTGGAGCCCGGCCGGCCGATCCCGGCCGAGGCCGGCCTCGTGCTGCTGCCGGGCTCCAAGACCACGATCCCCGACCTCGCCTTCCTGCGCCGGCAGGGCTGGGACATCGACATCCTGGCCCATCGCCGCCGCGGCGGGCGGGTGCTCGGCCTGTGCGGCGGCTACCAGATGCTCGGCACCACTCTGAGCGATCCGCAGGGCATCGAGGGGCCGCCCGGCACGGTGGCGGGCTTAGGCCTCCTCGACGTCGCGACGGTGCTCACGGCCGAGAAGCGGCTCGCCGCGGCGCGCGGCGTCAGCCTGCCGGACGGAACGCCGTTCACCGGCTACGAGATGCATGTCGGCGAAACCGACGGGCCCGACGCGGCCCGGCCGCTGCTCCGCCTCGCCTGCGGCCGCCCTGACGGCGCCGTGTCGGCCGACGGGCTCGTCTGCGGCACCTACGTGCACGGCCTGTTCGCCGACGAGGGCCAGCGTGCCCTGTGGCTGAACCGACTCGGCACCGCGCCGGGGCCGGAGGCCTACGAAGCGGTGATCGACAGCGTGCTCGACGGCCTCGCCGACCACCTCGAGGCGCATGTCGATTGCGACCGGCTGCTGGCGCTGGCGGGCGGCGGCCGGCCGTGAGCGGCGGCCCCCGCGATTTTAGCGGCGGGCCTCCGTCGCCATCCGGACGGCGAGGGCGGCCAGCACCGTTCCCATCACCCAGCGCTGCACGACGGCGAAGGACGGCCGCCGGGTCAGGAACAGCGCGATCGATCCGGCCGAGACCGCGATGAGCGCGTTGACCAGGACGCTGACGACGATCTGCACCGTGCCGAGCACGAGCGCCTGGCCCAGCACGCTCCCGGCCGCCGGATCGATGAATTGCGGCAGCAGCGACAGGTACATGACGGCGATCTTCGGATTGAGCAGGTTGGTCAGGAAGCCCATGAGGAACAGCGTGCGAGGGCTGTCCTTCGGCAGGTCCTCGACCTCGAAGGGCGAGCGGCCGCCGGGCCGGACGGCCTGCCAGGCGAGCCAGAGCAGGTAGGCCGCGCCGCCGAGGCGGACCGCGTCGTACGCATAGGGCACCGCGAGGACGAGCGCGGTGATGCCGAAGGCCGCGCAGAGCATGTAGACGACGAAGCCGAGGGCCACGCCGCCGAGCGAGATCAGGCCCGCCGTCCTGCCCTGGCAGATCGAGCGCGAGATCAGGTAGATCATGTTGGGTCCGGGCGTCAGGACCATGCCGAGCGCGATCGCCGCGAAGGCGAGGAGGTTGCTTGAGGCGGGCATCGTCGTTCCCTTGCAGGAGGATGCCCAGACGCGCGGCGACGGCCCTTCGCGCTCCCCGATGGTGCCCCATCTCAAGCGTCAGTCACGCGAGGGTGAGGGATCCTATCGCCGACGCCCTCGCCCGTCGAGACGACGTCTCGCCGGCGTACCCTTACGAAACCGTCATCTCCCGCTCAGCATCGGTTAAGCCCTTGCGGCGCGTCATGAGGGTGGCTGACGAAAGGGGAGGGCACGGGCATGGCGGTCGATCCGCGCTGGACGGCGCTCGCCCTCGGGCGTTTCGGGCTCGGCGCCCGTCCGGGCGACCTCGCCCGGGCGGAGCCGGTCGAGGAGGTCTTGCGCGGCGAGATTCAGGCGGGCGTCGTCCCCCTGCCGGGCGGGCCGAGCCTCTCCTCCGCGTCGACCCTGCTCACCGCCCTCCAGGCGGAGGATCAGAGCCGCAAGCTCGCCCGGGCCGGCAACCTGGACGCCCCGACGCCGGAAGGCCCGCCGGCGCCGCCGATCCCGGAGCGCACCTACCAGGCCGAGGTGGCGGCCCGCCTCGCCCTGGCGCAACAGGCGCCCACCGGCCTCGTCGAGCGCCTGGTCTGGTTCTGGGCCAACCACTTCACCGTCTCGGTGGTGCGGGGGGCGAACCTGCGGGTCAGCGCCGGCGCCTTCGAGCGCGAGGCGATCCGCCCGCACGTGCTCGGGCGGTTTCGCGACCTGCTGCTCGCCGCCGCCACCCATCCGGCGATGCTGATCTACCTCGACAACATCGCCTCGGTGGGCCCCAACTCGCCGGCGGGCCAGCGCCAGGGAAAGGGCCTCAACGAGAATCTCGGCCGCGAGCTCCTGGAGCTGCACACCCTCGGCAGCGAGGGCGGCTACGGCCAAGCCGACGTGACGGCGCTCGCCCGCATCCTCACCGGCTGGTCGCTGCAGCGCGACGGCCAGGCTGCGGGCCTGCCGGGTGCGACCGCCTTCCGACGCGCCGCCCACGAGCCGGGCGCGGTGACGCTGTTGGGCCGCACCTATCTCGATGTCGGGCCCGAGCAGCTGCGCATGGCTCTCGACGACCTCGCGGTGCATCCCGCGACCGCCCGCCACGTCGCCTTGCGGCTCGCCCGCCACTTCGTCGCCGACGATCCGCCCCCCGCCCTGGTGGCGCGCCTCGCCCAGACCTTCATCGACCAGGACGGCGACCTGTCGCGGGTGTCGCTGGCGCTGATCGAGGCGCCGGAGGCCTGGAACCCGGTTCAGCGCAAGATCCGCTCGCCGCAGGAATTCTTGGTCGCGGCCTTGCGCGGCCTCGCCCTCGCGCCCCATCCCGGAATGGTGATGAACGGGCTCGCCGCCCTCGGCCAGCCATTCTGGTCCGCCCCGGCCCCGAACGGCTATCCCGACGATGCCGGCGCCTGGGCCTCGCCGGAGGGGTTGCGCACGCGGCTCGACCTCGCCGCCCGGACGGGCCAGCTCGCCGCCGGCACCGACCCGGCGGCCTTTGCCGAGTCGGTGCTGGGGCCGCTCGCCACCGACGAGACCCGCACGGCGCTGCGCCGGGCCGAGAGCCGGGCGCAAGCCATCGCCCTCGTCCTGATGGCCCCCGAGTTCCAGCGACGGTGATCCCCATGACGGAATCGTGCGATGTCCACCCGAGCCGCCGGGCGATCCTCGGCACCGCCGGCGCTTTGTTCGCCTGGGGCGCCATCCCCCGCACCGCTTACGCCGCGCCGGGCGCCCGCGACGCCCGCCTCGTGGTGGTGATCCTGCGGGGCGCCCTCGACGGCCTCTCGGCGGTGGCGCCCCTGGGCGACCCGGCCTATGCCGCTCTACGTCCCGGCATCGCGCTCACCCGCGACGGGCCGGCGGCGGCTCTGCCCCTCGACGGCTTCTTCGCCCTGCATCCGGCGCTGCCGACCTTCGCGCGGCTCTATGCCACCCGCCAGGCCCTGGTGGTGCATGCGGCTGCCACCGGCTACCGCGAACGCTCTCATTTCGACGGGCAGGACGTGCTCGAGAGCGGCCAGCCCGGCCCCGGTTTCACCGCGAGCGGCTGGCTCAACCGCCTCGCCGCCGCCCTGCCGGCCGGCGAGGGGATCCCGCCCCGGACCGCCCTCGGCATCGGCGTGGTGCCGCCCCTGATCCTGCGCGGGCCGGCCCCGGTCCTCGGCTGGGCGCCGCCGCGCCTGCCGCGGGCGAGCGACGAGCTCGGCCGCCGGGTGCTCGGCCTCTACGAGGCCCGCGACCCGGCGCTGGCGGCCTCCCTCGCCCGCGGCCTCGGCGTCGATGCCCTGGCGAAGGGCGGGCCGACGGGCGCGGGCGGCCTGCGCGGCCTCGCCGAGGGCGCGGCCCGGCTGATCGCGGCCGATGACGGCCCGCGCCTCGCGGCCTTGGCCCTCGACGGCTGGGACACCCATGCCGACGAGGGCGGCGCCACCGGCCGCCTCGCGGGTCTACTCGGGGGGCTCGACGGGGTGTTTTCCGCCTTCGCCGAGATCCTGGCCCCGCGCTGGGCCGACACCGCGATCCTGGTCGTCACCGAGTTCGGCCGCACCGCCCGGGTCAACGGCACCACCGGCACCGATCACGGCACCGGCACGGTGGCGTTCCTCCTCGGCGGAGCGGTGCGCGGCGGCCGGGTTCTGGCGGATTGGCCGGGCCTTGCCCCGGCGCAGCTCCACGAGGGCCGCGACCTCACCCCGACCACGGATGTGCGGTCCATCGCCAAGGGCTTGGCGGCGGACCTGTTCGGCCTGTCGCCGGCTTTGCTCGCCCGCAGCGTCTTCCCGGGGACCGAGGCGTTGCGGCCGGTGGGTGGGCTGGTGGCGTAGGGCGCCGGCCGGCGGGCGCCGTCGCAGGGTCTTCTCAGGACAGGAAGGAGTGCAGGTTCCTCCCTCTCCCGTGTCGGGGAGGGGCCGGGGGTGAGGGTCGCTCGGTTTCCGCAATGGTTCTCAACCGCTGAGCTGCGCAGCGCGACGCTTGGCGGATTATCCTGATCCGTCTCCACCCTCACCCGACTCCTCTTCCACACGGGAAAGGGGATCCCGCGCTTGACTTCAAATGAAATTGGCCACGGGCGATCCGCCGCCGCACCCGGCGGCGGCGACCCTGCGCGACGCGTTCGCTGCGATGCCAGGCGGCGTGCTCCTCCCGGAGAGCCTAGCCCGCCGGATCCTCGGGATGCTCCCGCATCACCGCCTCGGCGAGCGCGTCGATGGCCTCGCGCGGGATCAGCCGGGAGAGGATGAGCCCTTCGACGAGCGCCCAGCCGATGGCGAACGCGACGGGGGAAAGGACGGCGGCGGCCACGGCATATGTGAGGGTTGACCAGAGCCACTCCACCATCGCCCGAAGCCAAGAACAATCGAAAGCCGTGCTATAAAGTGAAGCATTGCGATTTGAATGGGAGGTAGATTGCGAATTTTGCCACACACGTAAAATGATTTTTTTTGTTTTCGACGGCCCTCCGACACATAGTCCCACGAGGCTCCGCGGCTCACTTGCAATCATTTTACCAACTAATTTGCGTCATTGTGAGAAACTGAAAGACATAATGCATTACACGCTGGCCGATCGAGTTTCGCTCTCGACAGAAATGCTCAGCAAAATCGAGCGTCGAGTTGCATCGTCGTCGTTGGAAAATATTAAACGCCCGTCATGGGTTTTTGGAATAGCAGAATTTGCGCTGTTCGGCGCTGGATTCGTCATTGCCAATGAAGGCGATCGAATGTTGATATTATCAAAAATACAGATCAATATATTGCGCTCGAACAATGAACAAATTGCGCGCGTGGATACGTCGCTTGCCGGTTCCATTGATTGGGTATTTTTGCGCCTGTGTGCAAAATTGGAAGCTTGCCCAAACTCACACTTGATTCTAACATTTTTCGTATTCTGAAATCTATTTATTTATTCAATCGACAATTTAATTATTATTTAACCACAATCACATCTGAAATATTTATTGCGGCTATAGTATCTCATCTTATCTATGTTTTGAGAGTAAAAACCCCGGCCTCCCCTCAAGTATCATTTATATTAAAGCGTAAAACAGAAACAGGCCAAGACCTGAATGACTTGCATTACTAATGCAATTGCTAATAAACGCTGGGAAACTCAATCTCAAGCGTTTCACATTGCAATAATGATACTAATAAGAAAAATACAATCTTGAGTTAATTAGCATTCTGGTGCGGACGGCGGGACTCGAACCCGCACGACCAGAGGTCGCAAGATTTTAAGTCTCGTGCGTCTACCGATTCCGCCACGTCCGCGCGGGCACTGCCCAGCCGGTCCGGGTTAGCCGGGGGCGGGGCGCAGATCAAGGCCCCTTACGCGGGGCCGAGGGGGCGCCAGCCGTAGAGCCAGGCGTAGCGCTCGGTCATCCGGACCGGGCCGAGTCGGCCCATCACCGCGTCGCGGGCGGCGGCGATCAGGGGGCCGGCGTGGTAGACGCGGCCGTTGCGGCGGGCATGGGCCTGGATGGTGCGCACCCGCTCCGCCCGGGCCTTGGCATAATGGGCCAACGCCGCCGGCACCGGCTGGCCGGGGACGAGGCAGGCGGCCAGCACCGCGGCATCCTCGATCGCGAGCGCGGCGCCTTGAGCCAGGAACGGCAGCACCGGATGGGCCGCGTCGCCCAGCAGCGCGATCCGGCCGCGGGCCATCGGGCGGGCCGCCGGCCGGTCGACCAGGGACCAGACCAGCCAGGATTCGGGCCGGGCGAGCAGGCCGGCCAGCGGCGGGGCGGCGTCCGCGAAGGCGGCGCGCAGGCGGGCGGGCTCGCCCCGGGTGCCCCAATCCTCGCTGCCGCTCGCATCGGGCACCACCGCCACGAGGTTGAGCCGGCGCCCGCCATTGATCGGGTAATGCACCACGTGCCGGCCGGGGCCGAGCCACAGACCGGTCTCGTCGGCGAGAAAATCGGGCGGCACCGCCTCGCGGGCCAGGGTGGCGCGCCAGGCGGCCTCGCCGCGGGGGCGCAGGGGCCGCCGGTCGAGGCCGGCCCGCAGCGCGGACCGTACGCCGTCGGCCGCCACCACGAGGTCGACCTCCAGGGTCTCGCTGCGGCCGCCGTCGCTGGCAAGCGCCAGGGTGGCCCGGGTGGCGCTCTCCTGCACGCCTGTGACGGAGCGCCCGACCAGGAGGCGGATGCCCGGACGGCTGCGGGCGGCGTCGAGCAGGATGGTCTGGAGGTCGGCGCGGTGCACCACCCAGTAGGGCGCGCCGAAGCGCTCGCGCATCGCCTCGCCCAGGGCGATCTCGCCGATCGGGCGGGCGGTGGTCAGCGCGCGGATCCGCACCCGGGCCGGCTCGCCGGCGACGCGGCGCAAGGGCAGCCCGAGGCCGAGATCGGTCAGGATCCGGCTGGCATTGGGCGAGAGCTGCAAGCCCGCCCCGACCTCGCTGAAGGCGGTGCGGCGCTCGACGAGGGTCACGTCGTGCCCGCGGGCGCTCAAGCACAAAGCCGCCGTGAGCCCGCCGATGCCGGCCCCGACGACTGCGACGCGCAGGCCCGGCCGGTCCGGGACCGGGCGGGGTCCCGGCAGGTGGCTCGTCGGCCGGTGATCCTGCACCAAGGCCTACTCGGCAGCGAGGCGGGCGCGATCGTCCCAGACGCTCGAGGCCGGGTTCGCCGTGCCGGCCTTGAGGCCTGCGTTGTAGCGATACAGGGTCGAGCAGTACTGGCAGATGATCTCGTGGTCGGCGCCCATGTCGAGGAAGACGTGGGGATGGTCGAACGGCGGCAGCGCGCCGATGCACATGAACTCCTTCGAGCCGACCTCGATCACCGGAACGCCGTCCTGGTTGTGGAAGTGCGGGACCGCCTTGTCTGCCATCGCCTCAGAGTTCCTGGCTTGCGGGGCCTGACGCGCCCCCGGATCTCGGATTCTCCTAGCCGCTCGGGGCCGCCGCGCCTAGGGGTTCGGGCCGGTGGCGCGCATCCGCCGCCGTTTGGTCACGGTCTTGCGACATCGGAGCGCCGCAACCGCGTCAACCACACACGAGAGGATCGCCCGTGACCCGTTTCCTGCCGAGGCTCGCCCGCCTTGCCGTGTGCTTGGCCGCGCTCGGGGCCGCGACCGTGCCGGGCGCCCCCGCGGCCCAGGCCCAGAGCCGCACCGTGGTCGGCGCCGGGGCCGGTGCGGTGGCGGGCGCCCTCGTCGCCGGGCCGATCGGCGCGGTGGTGGGCGGGGTCGTCGGCGCCGCCTGGGGCGAGTCGGGACGGCGCCCGCGCCGCGCCGCCCGCCGGGTGCGGCGCCACCACGCAGCCGCCCCACGGCCGGTGACGCGCGTGGCCCAGCGCGGGCCCGCCGCCGCGCCGGCCCGGCCGCGCGCCTGGGTCGATCCGCGCTGAGCGCGACACCCCGGCTTCGTCCTTGGCTTCGGGACCGGAAACGCCTACATCGAAGCATCCAGTTTCAGCGCCAGCAGCATCTTTCGGGCCCCCGATGAGTCGTGACGAGCAGAGTGCGGTCAAGGATGGCCGCCGGCAGGAGCCGCCGATCCACGGCCCCGAGGCCTTCGAGGCGATGCGCAAGGCCGGCCGGCTGACCGCCGAGGCCCTCGACCTGCTGATGGAGGCGGTGGCCCCCGGCGTCACCACCGAGGCGCTCGACCGCCTCGCCTACACCTTCGCGATGGATCACGGCGCCTATCCGGCCTCGCTGCACTACCGCGGCTACCCGAAATCGATCTGCACCTCGATCAACCACGTCGTCTGCCACGGCATTCCGAACGACAAGCCCCTGCGCGAGGGCGACATCGTCAACCTCGACATCTGCCTGATCGTCGATGGCTGGCACGGCGACTCGAGCCGCATGGCCTATGTCGGCGAGGTGCCCCGCAAGGCGGCGCGCCTGTGCGACATCACCCACGAGGCGATGATGCGCGGCATCGCGGCGATCAAGCCCGGCGGCACCACCAACGACATCGGCGCGGCGATCCAGGCCTTCGCCGAAGCCGAGCGCTGCTCGGTGGTGCGCGACTTCTGCGGCCACGGCCTCGGCCGCACCTATCACGACGCGCCGACCATCCTGCACTATGTCGAGCCGAGCTACAGCGTCACCCTGCGCCCAGGGCAGTTCTTCACCGTGGAGCCGATGATCAATCTCGGCCGCCCGGCCGTGAAGGTGCTGGCGGACGGCTGGACCGCGGTGACCCGCGACCGCTCGCTCTCGGCCCAGTTCGAGCACACGGTGGCGGTGACCGAGACTGGCGTCGAGATCTTCACGCTCTCGCCCAAGGGGCTGGACAAGCCGCGCGACACCGCCGCCGCGGCCTGACGGTCTCGCCAAGCCCGCCACCGCCAAGCCCTCCTTTCGCCAAGCCCTCCCTTCGCCAAGCCCTCCCTTCGCCAAGCCCCGCCATGGCCCGCCCGCCCCGCACCCATCCCGGTTTCGCGGAGGCCGGCGGTTCCGCGCCCGGGGTGAAGGCGCAGGAGGGCAAGGCGCAAGAGGGCAAGACCCCCGAGAGCAAGGCGGAGGAGCCGCATTACCACGGCCACCGCGACCGCCTCCGCGCCCGCTTCGCGCAAGGGGACACGCTGCCGGATTACGAGTTCCTGGAGCTGGTTCTGTTCCGCGCCATCCCGCGCCGGGACGTGAAGCCGATCGCCAAGGCGTTGATCGCCCGCTTCGGCAGCTTCGCCGAGGTGATCAGCGCCCCGGCCGAGCGGCTGCTCGAGGTCGACGGCATCGGCCCGTCGGTCGTCACCGATCTCAAGATCATGGAGGCCGCCGGTCGGCGGCTGGCCCGCGGCGCGGTGGCAGAGCGCACGCTGCTCTCATCCTGGGCCGCGGTGATCGATTATTGCCGGGCCGCGATGGCCTTCGCGCCGCGCGAAGAATTCCGGCTGCTCTTCCTCGACAAGCGCAACCGCCTGATCGCCGACGAGGTGCAGGGGCGCGGCACCGTCGACCACACCCCGGTCTATCCCCGCGAGGTGGTGCGCCGGGCGCTCGAACTCTCCGCCACCGCCCTGATCCTGGTCCACAACCATCCCTCGGGCGATCCGACCCCGTCCCAGGCCGACATCAAGATGACCCGCGACATCGTCGCGGTGGCCGGGCCCCTCGGCATCGTGGTGCACGACCACATCATCGTCGGGCGGGACGGGCACGCGAGCTTCCGCGGCCTGAAGCTGATCTGAGCTCCTACCGCTCCGTCAGCTTCATCTCGATGCGCCGGTTGCGCGCATAGGCCTCCTCGCTCGTCCCGGCATCGAGGGGCTGGAACTCGCCGAAGGCGCCGGCCAGCAGGCGCTGGGGCGGGATGCCCTTTCCGACGAGGTACTGCACCACCGCGATGGCGCGGGCAGCCGAGAGCGCCCAGTTCGACGGGAATTGCGACGACGCGATCGGCCGCGCGTCGGTATGGCCGTCGACCCGCAGCACCCACGGGATGTCGGCCGGGATCTGGCGGTTGAGCTCCAGGATCGCGCTGGCGATCCGGTCGATCTCCGGCCCGGCCTCGGGCTTCAGCACCGCCTGGCCGGCGGAGAACAGCACCTCGGATTGCAGCACGAAGCGGTCGCCGACGATGCGGATGTCGGGGCGGTTGCCGAGGATCTGGCGCAGGCGCCCGAAAAAGTCCGAGCGGTAGCGCGCCAGCTCCTGCACCCTCTGGGCGAGCGCCACGTTGAGGCGGCTGCCGAGATCGGCGATGCGGGCCTGGCTCTCGCGGTCGCGGGTCTCGGAGGCGGCGAGCGCGTCCTCCAGGGCCGCGAGCTGCTGGCGCATCGCCGAGATCTGCTGGGTCAACAGGTCGACCTGGCTCAAGGCGCGGGCGGTGGCGCCCTTCTCGGCGTCGAGCTGGCGGCCGAGCTCGGCGGCCTTGCCTTCCGCGCCCTGGCCGGTGGCGAGCAGCCCTTGCAGCCGCGTCCGCTCGGCCTCGGAGCCGGACAGGTTCGCCCGCAAGCCGGCGGCGGTCTCCTCCAGCGCCCGCTTGCCGGAGCGCTCCAGCGCCAGGAGGTCGGTGAGCTCGGAGAGCTGGCGATTCAGCCGCTCCAGCACCGTGTCGCGGCCCGACAGTTCCTGCGACAGGAAGAACTGGCCGGTGACGAAGATGGTGAGCAGGAAGACGACCGAGAGCAGCAGCGTCGTCAGCGCGTCGACGTAGCCGGGCCAGACATTGAGGGCGCGGTCGCGCCGGACGAGGCGGCCGGCCATCAGGTTCTCACTCCACCTTCTCGCGGGCGAGGCGGTCGAGCACCTGCTTCAGCTCGCGCTCGCGGGCCGCCTGCGCCTCGACCCAGTCGCGGATCATCTGCTGCTCGGCCCGCATGTGCTGGACGAGGCCCTGGATACCCTCGGCGAGGTTCGCCATCGCCTGGGTGCTGGCCCGGCCGTGGGTGGTGCTGTCGCCGACCAGCGTGCCGAGGCGCGTCATCGCATCGGCGACGTCCTTCAGCACCGCGTCGCCCTGCGGCGAGGGCTCGGGCGGGCGCGGTGCGGCCGAGGCGGCGAGCGCCGCGGCGGCCGGGACCGTGACGGGCACCGGCACCGGCGCGGGCGCAGGGCCGGCGGCGGTGACGAGCCAATCCTCCAGCTCGTTGTAGAACCGGGTATGGGCCTGGCCCGCCTGGAGGTCGAGGAAGCCGATCACCAGCGAGCCGGCGAGGCCGAACAGCGAGGCCGAGAAGGCGAGGCCGATGCCGGAGAGCGGCACCGCGAGGCCGCTCTTCAATTCGTCGAACATCACCGCCGCGTCGCCGCCGCCGGCCCGCATCGAGCGGATCACGCCGCCCACCGCCGAGAGCGTGTCGATCAGGCCCCAGAAGGTGCCGAGCAGGCCGAGCAGGATCAGCAGGCCGCCGATGTAGCGCAGGATCTCGCGCCCCTCGTCGAGGCGCGAGGCCACGGTGTCGAGGAGCGGCTGGAACTGCGCCTGCGGGTGCGGCCGGCCGGCCTTCGCCTCGCGGAGCGCCGGCGCCAGCGCGCTCAGCACCCGGGGGGTGCCGGGCTCGGCGGCGCCCGTCGCGGTGCGGTTGGCGAAGCGGACCTCGCGGAAGAGGCGCTGCACCTGCCCGAAGGCCATGATGATGGCGATCAGGGTCGCGCCGAGGATCAGGCCGTTCAGGCCCGGATTGGCCATGAAGGCCGGCACGATCTGGCGATAGAGCACGAAGGCCAGGAAGCCGGCCAGCGTGAGGAACACCGCCATGCGGATGAGGTAGATCCGCGGCGACGTCAGGGGAAGGGTCGCAGCGCTCGCCGCCATCGCGGGCCGTACTCACTGTCGCGGGCGAGGGATCGTCCGCAGGCTGACTGGTCGCTCCCGCTGAACGAAGCCGACGGGAACCGCCGGCACTGTGCCGGGTGCCGCCGGGTCGATCAAGCCGGAGCAGTACGGGGGTTCGAGGGATTCACTCCCAGTGTTGCGGCCAGGTTTCCTCGAGATGGGGCCCGAGGCGGACCGGGCTCACCCGGCGGGCGAGGCCGGTGGCGTCGTCGGTCTCGACCGCGAGGCCGCACAGGGTGCCCTCGCCGGTCGCGGCTTCGAGCCGGCTGCCCGGGGTCTTCTGCAGGAAGCGGCGCACCGGCTCGTCCTTCTGCATGCCGAGCACCGAATCGTAGTCGCCGCACATGCCGACATCCGACATGTAGGCGGTGCCGCCCGGCAGGATGCGATGGTCGGCGGTCGGCACATGGGTGTGGGTGCCGACGACGAGGCTTGCCCGTCCGTCGAGGAACCAGCCGAAGGCTTCCTTCTCGCTCGTCGCCTCGGCATGCACGTCGACGATCACCGCGTCGGCGGCGTCGCGCAGGGGGCAGGCCGACAATTCGCGCTCGGCCGCCGCGAAGGGATCGTCGAGGGGATCGAGGAAGATCCGCCCCATCACGTTGACGACGAGGACCCGGGCTCCGCTCTGGGTTTCGACCACGGTGGCGCCGCGGCCCGGGGTGCCGGGCGGGTAGTTCGCCGGGCGCACCAGCCGCGGCTGGCGGGCGATGAAGACCAGGGCCTCGCGCTGGTCGAAGGAGTGGTTGCCGAGCGTCACCGCGTCGGCGCCGGCATTGATCAGTTCGTCGCAGATGCTCTCGGTGATGCCGAAGCCGCCGGCGGCGTTCTCGCCGTTGATCACCACGCAGTCGAGGCGCCAGCGCTCGCGCAACGCCGGCAGGCGCTCGCTCACCGCCAGGCGGCCCGGCCGGCCGACGATGTCGCCGAGAAAGAGGAGGCGCATGGCGGGAATCAGTCTCCGGTGGGGTGGATGAGGCCCGCCTCGGTCACGATCCCGTCGAGGGGCCGGTCGTGCGGGCCGTCCGGCACGAGGGGGGTCTCCTGCGCCGAGAACGCGATGCCGAGGGCCAGCGTGCGCCCCGTGGCGTCGAGGCGGGCCAGCGCCCGGTCGTAATAGCCCTTGCCGTAGCCGATGCGGTGGCCGCGCCGGTCAAAGGCGGCGAGCGGCACCAGCAGCACGCGGGGCGCGACGGCGGGCGAATCGGGCCCTGGCTCGCTCAGGCCGAAGCCGCCGGCGGCGAGCGCCTGGTTCTCCGCGGCGAGGCGGA
This sequence comes from Methylobacterium currus, assembly GCF_003058325.1. Lineage (NCBI taxonomy): Bacteria > Pseudomonadati > Pseudomonadota > Alphaproteobacteria > Hyphomicrobiales > Methylobacteriaceae > Methylobacterium > Methylobacterium currus. The sequence continues at coordinate 363,947 of NZ_CP028844.1, read as the reverse complement.
AGACCAGCCCGTCGGGCGTGACCTGCGGCAGGGCCACCGCCTGGCCGCGGGCGCGCAAGGCGCCGATCAGCGGACGGACGTCGACCTCGCTGCGGATCGGCCAGTAGGCCGCCACCAGCGCGGCATCGGAAATCTCGGGAAGACCCAGGACCGTCTCGGCGATGCGGCGGGAGGCGTCCTCGCGGACCTCGACCGCCAGCCCGTCCCGCCGCGCCAGGGCCGCCTTGCGCAGGGCGGCCTTGTCCGGGGAGGCGGGGGAAACGTCCGTCGTCATGTCAGTCCAGCGCGGAGCCACGAGAGCCGTTGGAGAATCGATCCCGGGAAACCTACGAAGTAGGTGGGCGCCGTAATGCCCCGGTCCACGGACCAGGGCAGTGACAGCTCCCGAGGGAGTCGATAAGGCCCCGGGGATATGTGTCTCCTGACGAGAACCGCAGCCCCGCCGACCTCATGTAGCGCCGCGGAGGCGGTTGCGAAAGGGGGCGGCCGGGGGGATTTGCGCCGGCGAGCGGAAGGCCGGCCGGATCCTCGGCCCGTCGGTCTTTCCCCCCGCGCATCGAGGCACCATGAGCCCCAAAGCCGTCCTTGCCCCCGTCTTCGTCCAGGTTCTCTTGACCTTCTGCCTGCTGCTCTGGACCGGGCGGGCGCGCTTCGCCGCGGCGCGGGCGGGACAGGTCAAGCTCGGTGACATCTCGCGCGGCGAGCGCAGCTGGCCCGCCCCGGTGCAGCAGGTCTCGAACGCCTTCGCCAACCAGTTCGAGCTGCCGGTCCTGTTCTACGTCCTGACCGGGCTCGCGCTGGCGACGGCCGAGGCCGATCACCTGTTCGTCGGCCTCGCCTGGCTGTTCGTGCTGACCCGGATCGTCCATGCGGGGATCTACGCCACCAGCAACGTGGTGATCCGGCGCTTCCAGGCCTTCCTCGCCGGCGCTCTCGTCCTGATGGCGATGTGGCTGATCTTCGCCGTGCGGGTCCTCCTCGCCTGAGGCGGCTTCTCGCCATCCTGGCGCGAGGAGGGTAAGGGGCCTCTACAAGTGTCTCACGTCAAACTCCCGATCGCCGTCGTCGCACTCTGCTGCGGCGCCAGCGCGGCGGGGGTTTCGTGAGTTCACTCAGTAGCGCGGGGCCCGCGGCGGCGGGTTGCCGTATTCGAGCTGCGTCTTGGCGTCGTAGGGCCGGGGCGGCGGCGGGGTGAGGTCGACGGCCGGCGCCGCCGGGGCGGTGGCGCAGGCGCCGGCCGCCAGCGCGATCAGGCCGGCGAGACTCACGGCGAGGGCGGACGGGATGGAACGACGGATCATGCGAGCGGAACTCCGGCTCTGCGGGTGGAGCGGCCAAGGTGTCGGGGCGGTCGGAGCCGAAAGCTTGGCCGTGATGGGCCGGACCCGCGGCACGAACCTGGCTTTTTCACGATCGGCGGTGTCGCGATGACCCCCGGCGCCCGCCTCTCCGCCGCCATCGAGGTCCTGGCCGACATCGCCGAGCGCCGCCGCCCGGTGGCCGACGCCCTGAAGGATTGGGGCCTTGCCCACCGCTTCGCCGGCTCGGGCGACCGCGCCACCATCGCCACCCTGGTCTACGACGCCCTGCGCCGTCGCGCCTCCGCCGCCTGGATCATGGGCGAGGACAGCCCGCGCGCCGTGCTGATCGGCTCGCTGCGGCTGCAGCGCGGCCTCGCCGCCCAGACCGTCGCGGGTCTCTTCACCGGCGAGCGCTTCGCTCCGGCGCCCCTGACCGAGGCCGAGCGGGCCCGGCTCGAGACCGGGACGCTCAACGAGGCTCCGGTTCACGTCGCCGGCGACGTGCCCGAATGGGTGGTGCCCTCCCTCGCGACCGCGCTCGGCGACGATCTCCTGCCCGAATTGCGCGCGCTCGCCCGCCGCGCGCCCCTCGACATCCGGGTCAACACCCTGAAGGCGACCCGCGAGGGCACGCGCGAGGCGCTCGCCCATCTCTCGCCCGAGCCGACGCCGCTCTCGCCGGACGGGTTGCGGGTGCCGCTCGGCGAGGACGGGCGCGGACCGGCGCTCCATGTCGAGCCGGAATTTCTGGAAGGCTGGTTCGAGATCCAGGACGAGGGCTCGCAGCTCGCCGCCCGCCTCTCCGGGGCGAAGCCCGGCATGACGGTGGTCGACCTCTGTGCCGGCGGCGGCGGCAAGACCCTGGCGCTCGCCGCCCTGATGAACAACGAGGGCCGGCTCATCGCCACCGACGGCGACCCGCGGCGCCTCGCCCCCATCCACGAGCGCCTGCGCCGGGCCGGTGCGGTCGCCGAGGTGCGCACGCCCCGCGGCGGCAAGGGACGGCCCGATGTTCTGACCGATCTCGACGGCACCGCCGACCTCGTCCTGGTCGACGCGCCCTGCACCGGCTCGGGCACCTGGCGGCGCAACCCGGACGCCAAGTGGCGCCTGCGCCCCGGCAGCCTCGCCACGCGGGTGGCGGAGCAGGAAGCGGTGCTCGATCGCGCCGCGCGCCTGGTGCGGCCAGGCGGGCGCCTCGTCTACGTCACCTGCTCGCTCCTGCCGGAGGAGAACGACGCCGCGGTAGCCGGGCTCGCCGGCCGGCGCGACGACCTGAAACCTCAGCCCCTCGACCTGCCGGCGGAGGTCGCGCCCAAGGTGCGCCGCACCGCCCACGGCATCCAGATGAGCCCGGAGCGGACCGGCACCGACGGCTTCTACGTCGCGCTCCTGGAGCGTGGGCCCGCTCGTCCCTGACCGTCGGCCCGGCGCAGCGCCGGTCCGGCTCGGTTCTTTTCTGCCGTGCATCTCCGGCGGCTTGGCTTAGGGTCGGAAAGCCTGAGAGCGGACGTGCCCTGGGGCATGGTCGGGGTCTTCGAGAGTATCGGACGGTCGGCATGGCGCTGCATCGCAGGACGTTGCTCACGGGAGCGGCCGCCCTCGCCCTCGCGCCCGCCGCCGCGCAGGAGAGGCCGGTGGATCAGGACCCCCTTCCCGAGGGAAAGCCGCAGGCGACACCCTTGGGACAGGCGAAGCCCCTGGAGCCCGTGAATCCCTTGGCGCATGACGCGCCGCCCGGGACTGCTCCGGGCGCCACCCTGGAGGTGATGCGGCTCTGGCCCGGCAGGCCGCCGGGGGGCGGGGGCCCCGATCCGGACGGGCCGCGCTTCGACGAGAGCCGCGAGGGCGTGGTCACCGGCGTGGCCGAGCCCTGCCTGCTGGTGATGCGCCCCGCACGCTCGACCGGCACCGCGATGGTGATCGCCGCCGGGGGCGGCTATCGCCGCATCGATCTCGGCCACGAGGCGGTGCCGGTGGGGCGCTGGCTCAACAGCCTCGGCGTCACCGCCTTCGCGCTGGTCTACCGGCTGCCGGGCGAGGGCTGGGCGGTGGGGGCCGACGCGCCGATCCAGGACGCCCAGCGGGCTTTGCGCCTGGTGCGGGCCCGGGCCCGGCGCTACGGCTACGAGACGAACCGGATCGGGGTCATGGGCTTCTCCGCCGGCGGCCACCTGATGGGCGCCGCCAGCACCCGCTTCGCTTCAGCTCTCTACCGGCCCGTCGACGAGGACGACGCGGTCTCGGCCCGGCCCGACGTCGCGGCGCTGATCTACCCGGTCATCACCCTGAAGCCGCCCTTCGACCGCACCTCGAGCCGCCGCGTCCTCGTCGGCGAGAGCCCGACCCGCGTCGCCACCGATGCCTACTCGGTCGAGACCCACGTTCCGCCCGAGACCCCGCCGACCTTCCTGGCCCAGGCCGCGGACGACCCGATCGCGGTCGTCGACAACTCCCTGCTGATGTTCGCGGCCCTCCGGGCCGTCGAGGTGCCGGTGGAGATGCATCTGTTCGAGCGCGGCGGCCACGGCTTCAACCTGGGCGTGCCGGGATCGCCGGCGGCGGCCTGGCCGGGCCTGTTCGCGACTTGGGCCCGGCGACGGGGATTCATCCGGGCGTAAGAGACCGGAATTTCGAATGTTTGCATCCTTCATTTGGCGGAAAGGCCATACTGGTTCTTCCAATCACGATTGACACCAGATCCGGCCCCGCCGCATCATCGGATCCGTGACCGATCTGCCCCCCGACCCGAACCTCTCCGCCCCGCTCGCCCATCTCCAGGGCGAGGCTCCACCGGCCCCGTCCTGGTTCCGGAATGCGGTCGCGGTCGTGCCGGAGACCGGGCGCATCACGGTGAAGGGCGCCCGCCTCGAGACCTTCGCCTGGGGCGAGCGCGGCCGGCCGGGGCTGATGCTCTTGCACGGCAACGGAGCGCATGCGGGCTGGTGGCGCTTCACCGCGCCGTACCTCGCGCAGGATCACCGGGTCGCGGCCCTGTCCTGGTCCGGGATGGGCGGCTCGGACTGGCGCGAGACTTACGACCTCGACACCTTCGCCGACGAGATCGAGGCGGTGGCGCAGGAGGCGGGCCTGTTCGTCGCCGGGACGCCCGTCATGGTGGGGCACTCCTTCGGCTGCTTCCCGATGCTGACCGAGGCGGGGCGGGAAGCGGGGCGCTGGCGCGGCGCCGTGATCGTCGATCCGCCGATCTTCTCGCCGGAGCGCCGCACCGGGCGCCGGCGCGAGGACGGCCGCTTCGCGGCCCACCGGATCTACGCGACCCTGGAGGAGGCGCTGGCGCGGTTCCGGTTCGCGCCGATGCAGCCCTGCGACAAGCTCTACATCGCCGATCTCATCGCCCGGGAATCCCTGAGGGAGGTCGAGGGCGGCTGGAGCTGGCGCTTCGATCCGTCGATGTGGGCGCGCCTCGCTCTGCCGGACCGGGCCGCGATGGTGCGCGGGGCCCGCTGCCCCTTGGCCCTCGTCACCGGCGACCGCTCGGACCTGATGCGCCCGGCCGATGCGGCTTACGTCCAGGGCCTGCTGCCGCCGGGCTCGCCGAGGGTCGACCTGCCGGAGGCCTACCACCACGTGATGGTCGACCAGCCGCTCGCCTTCGTGGCGGCGTTGCGGGCGCTGCTGGCGGTCTGGCCGCAGTGAACCGGCCACGCTGAACCGCCCGCACGAAAAAGGGCGGCCCCGCCGCGCGGGGCCGCCCCCTCAGATCTCGGTCTGCGTCAGAAGCAGCGGCGCACCTTGCGCACCACCACCCGGCCGAACGGGCCGCGCGTGCGGGTCACCTGGACCGTGCAGCGCGGACCGCGGCGGACCACCCGGCGGGTGACGTACTGCGCCTGCTCGATCGATGCGGCGGGCGCGACCGCGTGGCCGGAGACGACCGGCATGGCCGAGGCCGGCGCGAGGCTCAGGCCGGTGGCGAGGGCGGCGGCGATCCCGAGGACGATGGCTCGCATGGCGAGGCTCCCTGTCTGGTGGGTTGGGGGCGCCTCGATCGCTGTTAGCTCATGAACGTCCGGTTAATGCCGTGCACGCGCCTCAATGCCGTGATTGCACCCGGGACCCGCTCCGCGACGCGTTGCGCGCGGGCCGGCCCTCGTCTAACTCATCGTCGCATGACGACCGAGCACGACAAGATCCTCATCATCGATTTCGGCAGCCAGGTGACCCAGCTCATCGCCCGACGGGTGCGTGAGGAGGGGGTCTATTCCGAGATCGTGCCGTTCCAGGCGGCCGAGGCGGCCTTCGCGGCGATGAAGCCGCGGGCGGTGATCCTGTCGGGCGGGCCGGAATCGGTCACGGTCGAATCCTCGCCGCGGGCGCCGCAGGCGGTGTTCGAGGCCGGCGTGCCGGTGCTCGGCATCTGCTACGGCGAGCAGACCATGGCGGCGCAGCTCGGCGGCGAGGTCGAGGGCGGGCACCACGCCGAGTTCGGCCGAGCCGAGGTCGAGATCATCGCCGACAGCGCGCTCTTCCGCGGCGTCTGGCACGTCGGGGAGAAATACCCGGTCTGGATGAGCCACGGCGATCGGGTGACGAAGCTGCCGGACGGCTTCACCACCGTGGCGATCTCGGCGAACGCCCCCTTCGCGGCGGTGGCCGACGAGGACCGCAAGTTCTATGCGGTGCAGTTCCACCCCGAGGTGGCGCATACCCCCCACGGCGCCCTGCTGATCCGCAACTTCGTGCGCGACATCGCCGGCTGCACCGGCGACTGGTCGATGGCCGCCTTCCGCGAGGAGGCAATCGAGCGCATCCGCGCCCAGGTCGGCGGCGCGAAGGTGCTGTGCGGCCTCTCGGGCGGCGTCGATTCGGCGGTGGCGGCGGTGCTGATCCACGAGGCGATCGGCGAGCAGCTCACTTGCGTCTTCGTCGATCACGGCCTCCTGCGCCAGGGCGAGGCCGAGGAGGTGGTGCGCCTCTTCCGCGACCACTACAACATCCCCCTCGTCCACGTGCAGGCCTCGGACCTGTTCCTCGGCGAGCTCGCCGGGGTCACGGACCCGGAGGTCAAGCGCAAGACGATCGGGCGCCTGTTCATCGACGTGTTCGAGGCGGAGGCCAAGAAGATCGGCGGGGCCGATTTCCTGGCGCAGGGAACGCTCTATCCCGACGTGATCGAGAGCGTGTCGTTCACCGGCGGCCCCTCGGTGACCATCAAGAGCCACCACAATGTCGGCGGACTGCCCGCCCGCATGAACATGAAGCTCGTCGAGCCCCTGCGCGAGCTGTTCAAGGACGAGGTGCGGGTGCTCGGCCGCGAGCTCGGCCTGCCCGAGGCCTTCGTCGGCCGCCATCCCTTCCCGGGCCCGGGCCTCGCCATCCGCTGCCCCGGCGAGATCACGGGCGAGAAGCTCGACGCCCTGCGCAAGGCCGACGCGATCTACCTGGAAGAGATCCGCAAGGCCGGCCTCTACGATACGATCTGGCAGGCCTTCGCGGTGATCCTGCCGGTCAAGACCGTCGGCGTGATGGGCGACGGGCGTACCTACGACCATGTCTGCGCCCTGCGCGCCGTCACCTCGGTCGACGGCATGACGGCGGATTTCTATCCCTTCGACATGGCGTTCCTGGGCCGGGTCGCGACCCGGATCATCAACGAGGTCAAGGGCATCAACCGGGTGACCTACGACATCACCTCCAAGCCCCCCGGCACGATCGAGTGGGAGTGAGGGATCGCCACGTCGTTGCGAAGGTGACGCCGGTCCGGCAGCGGGGCATAAGCCGAGAATGCGACTCAACCTCCGGCACCAAATGTCATAGCGTAACGCCTCGGAGATGCGCGCGGCAGGACCTCGCTGCGGCGCGACGGGGCGTGTGACGATGCGGAGTGAAGCGAGCGCGGTCCGCGAGGACGAATCGGATGTGGGCTCCGCTCTCCACGATGCCTGTTCCCGCCTCGTCTGGAACGCGACCGACCACGCCCTGTGCCTCCTCGACCCGGTCGGGCGGGTCGCGGCCTGGAACCCGGGTGCCGAGCGTCTGACCGGCTATCCGGCCGCGGAGGTGATCGGCCGCGCCTTCGCGTATGGCGAATCGCCCGAGGAGAGCGCCGCGGCGCTCGCGGCGGCGCGGGAGGCCGGGCGCTACGAGACGGAAGGATGGTGGCCGCGACGCGACGGCAGCCGGTTCCGCGCCCATACGGTCATCGCGGCTCTGCGCGACGACGGCAACGGGCTCGCCGGCTTCGCCCAGATCATCCGCGACGCGACCCCGCGCGAGGAGGAGGGCAGCCAGTTCCAGGCGTTGGCGCTGATCCTCGACCTCGCCCTCTCGACCATGTCGCAGGGGCTGTGCCTGTTCGACGCCGACGGCAAGGTGCGGCTCCTCAACCAGCGCTTCTCCGCGATGTTCACGGCGGCCGGCGGGCGCGACCTGGTCGGGGCGCCGATCGAGGAGATCTGGGCCCTCGCCTTCGCGGGGCCGGAGGCGGAGGGCGCCGCCCTGCTCGCCGCGGACGAGGCCATGCTCGCCCGCGGCGAGACGGTGGTGGTCCCGACGCCGGACGGGCGGGCGATCGCCCTGGTGCGCCGGGGCGTCCCGGGCGGCGCGTTCGTCGTCACCTTCGACGATGTGACACGCCAACGTGAGGCGGAGCTGGAGATCAGCCGGCTCGCCCATCACGACGCGCTGACCGGCCTCGCCAACCGGGCGATGCTGTGGCGGCGCCTGCGCGAGAGCGCCGCCGACGAGTCGCTTCCGGCCGGCACCGCGCTCCTGTTCCTCGACCTCGACGGCTTCAAGGCCGTCAACGACGATTTCGGGCACCAGGCAGGCGATGCCCTGCTGCAGCAGGTGGCCGAACGCCTGCGCCGGGCGCTGCCGCAGGCCGGGCTGGCCGCCCGGTTCGGCGGCGACGAGTTCGCCCTGCTGCTCCCGGGGATGGCGGGTGACCTGGCGGTGCCGCTCGCCGAGGGGCTGCTGATCGAGCTCGCCCGGCCCTACGCGATCGAGGGCCAGCGGCCGTGCCACGTCACCGCCAGCATCGGCATCGCCTTCGCGGAGGGCGCCTCGACGCCCGACGCCATGCTGCACCAGGCCGATTGCGCCCTCTACGCCGCCAAGAGCGCCGGCAAGGCCGCCTGGCGCTCGTTCACCCCGGAGCTGGAGACCGAGCGCAGCGACGAGGAGCGCCTCGAACAGGATCTCCGGCACGCCGTCGCGGCCGGCCAGCTCGGCGTCGCCTACCAGCCGATCATCGGCCTGGCCCATGGCGGGGTCAGCGCCCAGGAGGCGCTTCTGCGCTGGACGCATCCCGAGCGCGGTCCCGTCCCACCGCGAAAATTCATCCCGATCGCCGAGAAGTCGGACCTGATCCGGACGCTCGGCCTGTGGGTGCTCGACCGGGCGTGCCGCGACGCCGCTGCCTGGCCCGAGCCGGCCCGGATCTGCGTCAACGTCTCGGTGCGCCAGCTCGGCGACGGCAGCCTGCCGCGGGCGGTGGGCGAGATCCTGAGCCAGACCGGCCTCGCCCCGCGGCGGCTCGAGCTCGAGATCACCGAGACGGTGCTGAGCAACACCACCGAGGGTATCGTCGACGACCTGCAGCTCCTCCATGCCATGGGGGTGCGCATCTCGCTGGACGATTTCGGCGTCGGCTTCTCGTCCCTCGGGCGGCTGCGTGCCTATCCGTTCGACCGCATCAAGCTCGACGCCTCGTTCGTGCGCGACGCCGTCGAGCGGCCGGATTGCCGGGCGATCGTCGGCGTCGTGGCCGAGCTCGGCCGGCGCCTCGGCATCGAGACGGTGGCGGAGGGCGTCGAGACGCCGGCCCAGCTCGCGGTGATCCACGAGGAGGGCTTCACCGAGGCGCAGGGCTACCTGTTCGGCCGCGCCGTGCTGACGCCTCCCGCCGCGGCCCCGGCGGCGTGACCCGCCGCCGGGACGTGAGGGCGGGACGCCCCGCAGGGCGCCGCCACGATCAGGCGATCGAGCCGGTGTGCTTCTCCAGGAGCGCCCAGGCATCGTCGCCGAACTTGCCCTTCCACTCCTTGTAGAAGCCGGCCGATTGCAGCTTGGCCTGGAACGCCTTGGTGTCGACCTCGTGGAAGGTCAGGCCGCGGGCGCGCAGGTCCTGCTCGGTGGTGCTGCTGCGCTTGAGCATGTCCTCGCGCTGCGCCACGGCTTGCGTGTTGAAGTGCTTGGCGACCACGGTCTTCACGTCCTGCGGTAGGCCGCGCCAGACCTTGCCGTTCGACAGGAGCCAGAAGCCGTCCCACATGTGGTTGGTCTTCGAGAGATGCTTCTGCACCTCGTAGAGCTTGGCCGTGTCGATCAGCGTCAGCGGGTTCTCCTGGCCCTCGGCGATCTTCGTTTGCAACGCCGAGTACACTTCCGCGAAGTTGATCGTCATCGGGGCGGCGTCGAAGGCCTTGAACATCGAGGTCCACATCGGGCTCGGCGGGACCCGGATCTTGAAGCCCTTGAAGTCCTCCGGCTTCAGGATCGGCCGGCTCGACGAGGTGGTCTGGCGGAAGCCGTTCTCCCAGATGCGGTCGAAGGCGTAGAGGCCGGACTTCTCGATCTGCGCCCGCACATGGGCGCCGAGGTCGCCGTCCATCGCCGGCCACAGCTTGTCGTAGGAGGCCCAGGCGAAGCCGACGCCGCTGATCGAGGCGGCCGGCACCAGGGTGGCGAGGATCAGGGGCGAGAGGGTGAAGAATTCCAGCGCGCCGGAGCGCAGCTGGCTCAGCATGTCGGTGTCGCCGCCGAGCTGGTTGTTGGGAAACAGCTTGATGTCGACCTTGCCGCCGGTCTCCTCGCGGATCGCGTCCGCGGCCTTGGTCATGTAGACCGTGAGCGGGTGGCTGATCGGCGTGTTGTTGGCGGCCTTCAGGGTGAACTCGGCCGCGTGCGCCCGGGTGATGCGCAGCACCGCCGGGCCCGCGACGGCGCCGGCAACGGCGAGATGAAGCGCGCGGCGGCGCGTGAGCGTGGTCATGGCGTCCTCCTGGTCAGGTCCGGCATTCCGGGACCGATGGCGTTCCCCGCGTCTCCCGCGCGGGTCCGCCGTGGCTTAAAGCACGTTTTCTCGCCTGCCGGCACCCATCCGCCGGCCGGCCGCCTGTTAGATGCACCGGCCGGCATTCGAATGGTGCGCGGGCGCCGAAATGCTCTAAGGAGGGGCTCGATCCGTCACGCGGACGGCGCCCGGGCGCCGGCCCGAAGGTGTCTTCCCGAAGGTTCTCTGCCGCCCGCCATGTCCCTCGTCCGCTCGATCCTGTTCACCCTCGCCTTCTACGTCGTCACCGCAATCCTGCTGATCGGCGGCCTGCCGGCCCTGGCCACGCGGCGCAGCGTGGTGTGGCTGGCCCAGACCTGGGGCCGGATCATCCTCCGGCTGCTCGAGGCCATCGTGGGCCTGCGGGTCGAGTTCCGCGGGCTCGAGCACCGCCCGGCCGGGGCGTGCCTGGTCGCCGCCAAGCACCAATCGGCCCTCGAGACCCTGGCTCTCGTCACGGTGCTCGACGACTTCACCTACATCCTCAAGCGCGAGCTGATGTGGCTGCCGCTGTTCGGCTGGTATCTCGCCCGCAGCGAGATGGTGGCGATCGACCGCTCGAAGGGCTCGCGCGCGCTCGCGCTGATGAACGAGGAGGCTGCCGCCGCCATGGCCGACGGCCGCCGCCTGATCATCTTCCCCGAAGGCACGCGGCGCGCTCCGGGCGCCCCCCCGGCCTACAAGTACGGCGTCGCCCACATGTACGACCGGCTCGGCGTGCCGTGCCTGCCGGTCGCGCTCAATACCGGGGTGTTCTGGGGCCGCCGCCGCCTGACCTACCGGCCCGGCACCGCCATCATCGAGTTCCTGCCCGCGATCCCGCCGGGCCTGCCGCGGGACGCGTTCTATGCCGAGTTGCAGGAGCGGATCGAGACCGCCTCGGACACCCTGGTGCGGGAGGCGGGCCTGCCCGGCTCCGCCGGCGCCGCCATGCGGGCGCAGGAGACCTAGGGCCTGTCGTCACTTGATCCAGAGGAGCGTAGCGGCGAGGCAGAGGACGCCCATGAAGCTGACGGCAGTCTTCTCGTAGCGTGTGGCAACGGCCCGCCATTCCTTGAGGCGCGCCCACAGTCGCTCGACGATGTTGCGATTGGTGTAGATCCAGTCAGGACAGGCGAGCGGGGCCTCGTTGCTCTTGGTCGGGATCGCGGGCCGGGCCCCGGCGGTCCAGATCGCCTCGCGAAAGCCGTGGCTGGAGAAGCCACGGTCGGCCACCACCCACTTCGGCACCCCGGGCAGTTGATCGAGCAGCGGAAGGGCGTGGGGCAGTTCATGCGCCTGACCGGGCGCGAGGCGGAAACCGACGGGGCGGCCCCGTCCATCGGCGATCACGCAGGCCTTGGTGCCATAGCCGCCACGCGAGCGGCCAAGAGCTTCACGATGGTCTCGCTCGGCTCCAGATCCCCCCTTTTGGCCGCGCCCGCCGCCTTCTGGTGGGCTCGAATGTTCGTGCCGTCGAGAAACACCATGCCCAGCGCGACGCCGCGGCTCTGCACGAGGTCGAGCAGCCGCTCCCAGACGCCGGCGCGCGCCCAGCGGATGAAGATCTGGGCGGCCTGCCACCAGGGACCCAACTCGGCTGGAATGGCCCTCCAAGAGGCGCCGTTGTGATGCCGCCAGAGGATGGCTGAGATCGTGCGGCGCAGCTCTTGGGGCGGCGTCTTGCCTTTGGGCCGGCAGGCTTCCACCAGCGGTTCCAGTTCGGCCCACTGAGCGTCCGTCAGCATCGTGTCTCCTCGCTCAAAGCGGGGAAACGCTCATCCTCGCAGAGAGTTCAAGCGACAACAGGCCCTAGTCCGTTCGGTGCGCCGGCATCGTCCCGGTCTCGTTTCCTGGATGAGGGCGGGGTCGGACAGCCTGGGACAGGTGGCCGGGAAGGCCCGGAATCTCGCACCTTCGTGCGGTATCGAACGTAGTCCAAGCACAGCCGTACGCGGTCGCGCGCGGCTGAACATGAACTCTTCGTAACCTGGAAACGATATCGCCGTCTCGTGCATTTCATGGACCTCACTCTACAGGAGTCCATGATGCGTTGGAGCATGATTGCTGGCGCCGCGATCCTCTCCGTCGGCGCCGTCGTCGGCACGGGAACGACCGCGGAAGCGCGTGACGGGTGCGGCCCGGGGTTCCACCAGAACTGGCGCGGCTGGTGCCGTCCGAATCTCGGACCGCGGATCTACTACGCCCCGGTCGTCGGCTACCGGAGAGTCGTCGTCGGCCCGCGCTGGGGCTATGGCTGGCGTCGCGCCGGCTGGCACCGGCCCTGGGGCTACGGCTATCGCCCGGTCGGCTGGCATCGCCCGTGGGGCTACGGCTATGGCGGCGGCTGGCACCGCGTCGGCTGGGGCGGGGGATGGGGCCACCACGGCTGGCATCACCGCTGGTGAATGAGCGTGCGGCGGCCGGATTCCGGGCCGCCGCGCCGCTTCATCGGGCTCTCGATCGGTCAGGCCTTGAACCCCGCGCACCTTCTCTCCAGATCTGTGTGAGTCCGATCGTTCGCGCTTGACGGACGTCCGGAATCGGAACTAGGCTGGAACAAATGGCGAACAAGCGAGCCCTGTCCTGGTCGGTGGCGATGCGGGACATCCAGAACGACCGCGCGAGGAGAATGGACGTGCGTGAGGAGCGCCTGAGAACGGCCACGAGCCTGCGCGGCACCCCGGCGCTGCCGCTGAGTGCCTGGCGCGGCCGCTCCGGCCGCCGCTACGTGGTGGGGATCCACACCCTCGACGACGATCCGGCGGAGGTCGGGGAGGCGGTGGTGATCGCGGTGCGCCGCGGCGGCGACGGCACCGCCGAGCTGGTCGCCGTGGCCGCCGCCGGCGAGAGCCCGCGCGAGCGGCTCGCCCGCGGCTGGCTCACCCGGGCCCGTGCCCGCGGCGCGACCGAAATGCACGTCCATCGCCTGGCCGAGGATGCGGCGGCGCGCCGCGCGGTGGTGGCGGATCTCGGCGGTGCGCCGGCGTGACCGATCCTCAGTAGATCGGGCCGGACGACCAGGTCGGGCTTCCGAGCGGCAGCGGCTCCGGCAGGGCGCGGGGCTCGGCGGCGAGGACCGGCCGCGGCGCGGGAACGTGCGGCGGGGCGTAGGCCTGGGCCGGTGCCGGGCGGGGTGCTGGCGCGCGGGCGACCTTCGTGCCGGCCTCCCGGGCGCTCATCGGCGACAGGCCGTAGGGGTCGTCCTCCTCGACGTCGATCGGCGCCGGATCGGGGGCGGGCTGCCAGGCCGGCGGCTTCCTGCGGATCGGCGAGAGCGGCGTGCCAGGCGGCGGCAGCCGCGATTCGTACTTGATCAGCGGCTTGCAGATCCGGCGCAGGCCCCTTGGATCGTGCCGCGCCAGGTCGAGATGCAGGTGGTCGTAGTGGTAGACGTTCGACCCCGGGGCCAGCACCGTCGTGAAGTGGTTGCAGGCGCCGAGGAAGACTTCCCGCAAGAAGCCCTGCTCGGCCTCGGTGCCGCGCCAGCCGCCCTTCACCGTCACCACGTAGCCGTCGGCGAAGCGGAAGGACATCACGTCGACGGCGTTGCCGAACGAGTGTTCGGAGAGCTTGGCGCCGACTTGGTTGTTGCGGCCGCGGCAGGAATACGAGCCGGAATTGATCTCGACCACCGGCTGGCCGAAATACACCTCCGCCGCCGGCTGCACCGTGCCGGCGAGCCAGGCCTCGACCTCCGGAATGATCGGGCAGGCCAGCGTCATCCGCTGCTTGAGCGCCACCGTGCCGCCGGCGAGCCGGGTCACCCGGAACGGATGCACCATCCCGCACACGCCCGGCCCGTCGATCTCCTTGATCGGCTGGATGTCCTCGCTCGGACGAACGAGTTTCTGGGCGAGGCAGACCTCTTCGGCCTGATTCCGCCAGGGTTCGCGCTGCTCAAACCGGTTGAGCGCGCATCCGGTAAGCCCCAGGCCGAAGAGCGTGAAGGCTGAGAACGCTACGATGCCACGACGCATGATGCGTACGATGCGCGCGATGCCGTAAACACGGCGTCAACCGTTGCCGTCAGCACTTGCCCCGGGATGGGGCGAATCGCGCACGCGCAGCGCTTCTCGAACGGGACCGTTCGCTCACGCGAACCGTTTGGCCCCCGCGACGCACAGCACCACCAGCCCGGTCACGGCGATCATCGACGGGGCGACCGGCTCGCCGAGCAGCAGGCCCGCCAGCGCAAGGCCGAGGAAGGGCTGGAGCAGTTGCAGCTGGCCCACGCCCGCGATGCCGCCCCGCGCCAGGCCGCGATACCAGAACACGAAGCCGACCAGCATGCTGAACACCGAGACGTAGGCGAGGCCGAGCCAGGCCGGACCGCCGACCTCCGCGACGCCCGCCGGACGGGTCGCGAGCGCCAGGACCAGCATCGCCGGCAGGGCGAGCACCAGGGCCCAGGAGATCACCTGCCAGCCCCCGAGCCGGCGCGACAGGGCCGCCCCTTCCGCGTAGCCGAGCCCGCAGATCAGGATCGCGGCGAGCATCAGGAGGTCGCCGGCCAGCGAGCCCGCGCCGCTCTGGACGAGCGCGAAGCCCGCCACCGCGCCGCTGCCGAGGAGGGAGAACAGCCAGAAGGCCGGCCGCGGCCGTTCGCCCCCGCGCAGCACCCCGAAAACCGCGGTGGCGAGCGGCAGGAGGCCGATGAACACGATCGAGTGGGCCGAGGTGACGTGCTGGAGCGCCAGCGCGGTCAGGAGCGGGAAGCCCAGCACCACCCCGAACGCCACGATGGCGAGCGAGACGAGGTCGGACCGGGCCGGCCGGGCCTGACGCAATCCCCACAGCAGGGCCGCCCCGAGGGCGGCCGCGATCACCGCCCGGGCCGAGGTGAGGAAGAGCGGCGAGAAGCCCCCCACCGCCACCCGCGTCGCCGGCAGCGAACCGCTGAAGATCACCACCCCGAGGAGCCCGCTGCCCCACCCATCCGCCGACCGCTGCATGGTTCCAGTCTCTTGTCGCGTCTGGACGGGATCTGGCGCGGGATCCCCTCTCCAGGCGATCCCAGGCTTGCCCGGGATCGCCTGGAGAGGGGAGACCTGCGCCTCGTTCCGTCCCGAACAGCTCGCCATCCGGCGAAGGAATTATCGTCGGGCGGCTACCTCGCGAAGGTACAGTCCCATACAGTCGCGCCGAACTGTATGGGTCACGTCGGCCACACTGTCGGGGGCGGGGCGATGGCGGAAGGCGGCCGCACGGCGGCGGTGATGGCGGCGATCCGGGGGCGGATCGCGGCGCGGGGGCTGGCGCCGGGCGAGAAGCTGCCGTCGATCCGCGGGCTCGCCGCCGCCATGGGCGTCTCCCCCTCGACCGTGGTCGAGGCCTATGAGCGCCTGGCGGCCGAGGGCGCGGTGCGCTCGCGGCCCGGCGCCGGCTTCTACGCCGCGGCGGCGGCGCCGCTGACGCTCGCCGAGACCGTCCCGCGGCCCGACCGGGCGGTGGACCCGCTCTGGGTGTCGCGGCAATCCCTCGACGGCGAACCCGGGATCCCGAAGCCCGGCTGCGGCTGGCTGCCGCCGGCCTGGATGCCCGTGACGGCGCTCCGCCGCGCCGCCCGCGGCCTCGCCCGGGCCGAGGATGCGGTGCTCACCGATTACGGCGCCACGCGGGGGCCGCTGCCCTTGCGCCGGCTGCTGGCACGGCAATGCGCCGGCGAGGGGCTCGCGGTCGGTCCCGACCAGGTCCTGCTCACCGGCTCGGGCACGCAGGCGATCGACCTGATCTGCCGCCTGCTGGTGCGGCCGGGCGACACGGTGCTGGTCGACGATCCGTGCTACTTCAACTTCCAGGCGCTGCTGCGCGCCCACGGGGCCAACGTGGTCGGCGTGCCCTATACCGAGGCGGGGCCGGACCCGGAGCGCTTCGCCGAGGCCGCCGCCGCGCACCGGCCGCGTCTCTACGTCACCAATTCGGCGCTCCACAACCCGACCGGGGCCACGCTCTCGCCGGCGGTCGCCCACCGGCTGCTCAACGGGGCTGCCGCCCACGACGTCACCATCGTGGAAGACGACATCTTCGCGGCCTTCGAGCCGGAGCCGTCGCCGCGTCTCGCCGCCCTCGACGGGCTGGCGCGGGTGATCCGGATCGGCAGCTTCTCCAAGACCCTCTCGGCCTCGATCCGCTGCGGCTACGTCGTGGCGAAGGCGGAGTGGATCGAGGCGCTGATCGACCTCCAGGTGGCGACGAGCTTCGGCGGGGTCAGCCCGGTCGCGGCGGAAATGGTCGCGGGCGTGCTCGGCGACGGCCAGTACCGCAAGCACCTCGACGGATTGCGCCGGCGCCTCGACCGGGCGCGGCGCGAGGCCGTCGAACGGCTGGCCCCCCTCGGCATCCGGCCCTGGCTGATGCCGCGGGGCGGGTTCTATCTCTGGTGCAGCCTGCCCGACGGGCGCAACGCCGCGGACGTGGCCCGGGCCGCCCTGCGCGAGGGCGTGGTGCTCGCCCCCGGCGACGTGTTCAGCGTCTCGCGCACGGCCGGGCACCGCATGCGATTCAACGTGGCGCAGATGGGGGACGCACGGGTGCTGCCGGTGCTGGAGCGCGCCCTGGCGGCGCCGGCGGCGTGACGTCGGCGACCGGGATGTCGGAATCCGGGCTCTGGTGGCCACGATGAAGGACGAGGACGGAGGAGGGCCGGCCGGTTCCTTGCGTGAGGGTAGGAGAGAGAGACAGGACCAGCAGCGCCGCCATGGTGACGTTGAAGGCACGGAGTTGGGACGGCGCCGTGAGGACGCGGCGCAGCCCGACGCCGAACGCCGCCCAGGCGCCGACGCAGGGTGCGTTCACGACCGCGAGCATCACCGCAAGGATGCAGACGGCCGGGAGGCCGGCCTGCTGCGGCAGGTACGTCGTGATCGCCCCGAGTGCCATGATCCAGGCCTTCGGGTTCACCCACTGAAAGGCGGCGGCCGCGACGAAGCTCATGGGCCGCGGCGCCGCACGGTCATCCTCCGCGCCCCGCAGGGATGAGTGCCGCGCGCCGGCGGGCCATCGTGGAGGTCTGCCGGGCGCATGACGTGCACATCGTCGAGGACGGCGTCTATCAGGCCGGCGCCGGGGAGGAGCCGCCGCTGGTCACGCTCGCGCCGGACCGGTGCCTCTGGGTCGGCAGCCTGTCCAAGACGGTGAGCCCGGGCTTGCGTGTCGGCGTGCTCGTCGTCCCGCCCGACATGGTGCGGTCGGCGTCCTTCGCCCTGCAAGCCCTGCCCTTCGCCCCGTCGCCCCTGTCATGCGCCGTCATCGAGGATTGGCTGGCGAACGGGACGATCGATGCGGTGCGTGCGGAGCTGACGGCGGAGGCCGCGCGGCGCGCCGACCTCGCGACCGCTCTGCTGCGCAACCGGCCCCTGATCTGCCGCCCGACCGCCTATCATGCCTGGCTGCCGTTGCCGCGCCAGGCGGCCGAGCGGTTCACTGCCGCGGCCGCCGGTCTCGGCATCGCCGTGACGCCGCCTCGGGCGGTGATGACCGATCCGGACGATGATGACAGCGGCATCCGTCTCTGCCTCGGTGGACCGGCCCTCCGCGACCTGACCCGGGCGCTCACCCTCTTGTCCGGCATCGGGCAGGAGCTGCCGCCGGTGATGCGATGAGGGAGCCGGTCACGATCGCCACGCCCCATCGGATCATCGTTCCGATGACCATGGGCGCGGGCCCCCGACGCGGGAGACCTGCGTCTAACGGCAAGCGACGGATCCCCCTTGGCGCACGATCCTCTCTCCAATGCGTACGCTTTTGCGTACAGACGCAGGGTGCCTTGACGCATGTCAGACTGACGGAATTTCGCCAGAGCATCGCAACGCATTTCGACCGGGTCGAGCGCGACCGGGAGGAACTGGTGGTCACCCGCCAGGGCCATGAGCCCCTGGTTCTGCTTCCGCTCGCCGAGTTGGAGAGCTTGCGGGAAACCCTTCACCTCCTCGGTACCCCCGCCAAGGCGCGGCGCCTGATGCGGTCGATCGAACAGCTCGACGCAGGCCGAGGGGTTGAACGCTCGCCGATCGAACCCGATCAGTCCAAGGACACAGCCGAGGGATGAGGCTCACTTTCTCGGACGAAGCCTGGAACGAGTACCTGTTCTGGCAAAGCGAGAGCGAAGCCACGCTGCACCGGATCAACGATCTCATCAAAGAGGTCAAACGTACTCCCTTCACGGGAACAGGCGAGCCCAAGCCTTTGAAGTTCAAGCTCGAGGGGTGGTGGTCGCGCCGGATCTCGGGAGAGCACAGGCTTGTCTATCGCGTGAGCGGTTCCGGCGCGGCCCAGACACTTGAGATCGCGCAGTGCCGGTGGCACTACGACGACTGATCTCGCAAGCCTGCGCATAACGGAGCGGCGGCACGCCCTCGACTCCAGACCGCAGGCCAGCTTGCCGCCGTCATGCTTGGCCGGCACCGCCGACCCCGATTCTAGGCGACTGTTCCCCGGTCAGCGAGACGGCGAACGGGAGCTTGAAGCCTCTTGCCGTCCCGCGCCCGCCGTAGCCGAGGCGGGCAAGGCCATTTCGGCAAGAGATCCGCCGGAACTGGTGCCAGCCCATGCCGGCGGCGGGTTCGGGGACGCGCCCCTCACGCCATCCCCTCAGGGGCGCCCCTCGGCCTCGACCAGGCTGGTCCTCTGACCGAACACGGAGAGGCTGAGCGCCGCCAGGGCCCAGGCGCAGATGGCCGCGTAGAGCATCACCCAGCCGAAGCCGTGCCGCAGCGCCTCGCGTGCCGCCGCGGCGCCCAGCTCGACCCCGCCCGGCACCCCGGCCGCGAGATGGCCGGCGGCGATCGCCTCGGCCAGCCGGTCGAGAAGCCCGGCCTCTTCCTGCGGCAGCTGGCGCGCGAGGCTGGCGCGGATGCCCTGCACCAGGATGAAGCCCATCAGCGCGATGTTGATCGCGAGCGAGATCATCCGGGCGCTCATGTCCATGCCCGAGGCCATGCCGGCCCGCTCAGCCGGGACCGCGGCGGTCGCGGTGTTGGTGACGGGCGTGTTGGTGAGGCCGAGGCCGGTTCCGGCGAGGAGGCAGCCGGGCAGCATCGCGGCCCAGCTCGCCGGATCGACGGCCGAGGCGGCGCGCATCAGCACGAAGCCGAGCCCGATGGTGAAGAGGCCGAGCGGGATGACCCGATGCGGACCGTGGCGCCGCAGCAGCGCCTCGGCGACGGGCGGCACGAACAGGGTCGGCAGCGTATAGGCCAGGAGCGCGAGGCCGGCCCCGACGCTGTCGAGCCCGAGCACCGCCTGGAAGTGGATCGGCAGGTAGATCACGAACGGCCAGAAGCTGAAATTCATGCCGCTCGCGCCGAGGAGCGCACCCGAGAAGCGGCGGATGCGGAAGGCGCGAAAATCGAACATCGGCCGGGCCGTCCGGGTCTCGACGGCGACGAACGTGGCGAAGCTCAGCGCGCCGAGGGCGGCCGTGGCGAGGCCGGCCGGATCCTCGGGCGAGAGGGCCTCGCCCCTCGTGATGAGGGAGACGAGGCAGAAGACCGCCACCGACAGCGTGACCATGCCGGCAAGGTCGATCCGCACCGCGTGAGGGTCGCAGGATTCCTCCACGCCGGCCCGGGCGAGCAGCATCGCGATGACGGCCAGGATGGCGTGGACGAGGAAGACCCACTGCCAGGTCGACAGCGCGACGATGACGCCGCCGATGAGCGGGCCGAAGCCGAGGCCGATGCCGAAGACGATGCCCCACCAGCCGAAGGCCCGGCCGCGATCCGGGCCGTCGCGAAACTGATGGGAGAGGACGGCGACCTGGCAGGCCAGCATTGCCGCGCCGCTGCTGCCCTGGAGGAAGCGGGCAGCGATGAGCAACGATGCGCTGGTGGCGAGTCCGCAGATCAGGGAGGCCATGCCGAACACCGCGATGCCGGCGAGGAAGACGCGCTTGCGGCCGAAGCGGTCGGCCAGGGCGCCCATCGCCATCAGCCAGGTCGTCATGGCGATGGTGTAGGCGTTCATGATCCATTGCAGCTGCCGGAAATCGGCCGGGAGAACCTGCTCCAGGGTCGGCAGGATCGCCGGGATGCTGGAGATCTCCAGCCCCAGCATCAAGGCGGACAGGCATACGGCCGCGAGGGCGAGGACGTTGCGCGGCGGTCGAGGGGTGGACATGCGAGGGGGGGACATGGACGGCTCCTTGCGGGCTGCCGCGGCGGGAGGCGCGCGCGCCTTTCGCGATGGTCCTGCATCGCGAAAGGGGCACGTTGCGGCAGCGCGGGTGACGGCGCCGCACCGTGTCCCGGGCTCGGCCATGACACAACGCGATGGCACGCTATATCAGTGACAACGGATCATGATGGATGGCGGCCATGCTGACCTTGGATGTCGATGCGGTCCGGGCCTTCGTGCTGGTGGCGGAGCACAGGAGCTTCACCCGCGCGGCCGAGGCGCTCGGCACGACGCAGGGGGCGGTCAGCGTGAAGCTGAAGCGGCTGGAGGACCGGCTCGGCCACCGGCTCATCGAGCGGACGCCCCGGCAGGTGCGGCTGTCGGCGCAGGGCGAGACCTTCATCGCGCCGGCGCGGGAGTTCCTGGCGTCGCATGAGCGGGCCGTCGCCGGGCTGACGGTGGCGCGCCGCCGCTTCCGGCTCGGCATCGCCATCCACGTGATGGGAACGGAGGTGCCGACCCTGCTCGCGCGCCTGAAGAGCCTCGACCCGGCCCTCACGATCGAGGTCCTGCTCGACACGTCCTGGGCGCTGATGGCCTCCTTCGATGCCGGAGCCCTCGACGCCGTGATCGTCCGCAGCGACGACGACCGGCGCGAAGGCGAGGTCCTCGGGCCGGAGCATTTCGGCTGGTTCGCCGCGCCGGACTTCGCGCTGCGCGCGGGCGAGCCGTTGCCGCTCGCCACGCTCTCGCCCTGCTGCGCGGTGCGCGACGCGGCGACGCGCCTGCTCGATCGCGCCGGCATTCCCTGGATCGAGGTGTTCGTCGGCGGCACCGCGGCCAACGCCGCGGCCATCTCGGCGGGGCTCGCGGTGGCGGCGTTTCCGTGCCGGCTCGCACCGGCGGATTCCATCGAGGTCGGCGATCAGCTCGGCCTGCCGCCCTTGCCCTCCCACGAGATCGTCCTGCACTCGTCTTTGTCCGATGCGAGGACGAAGGCGACCTTGCGCACCATCACGGCGGCGTTCCGCGAGCACCGCAAGCCGGCGGGCGGAACCTGCCTGACGCAGCCGGCCTGACGCCGACGGTGTCACCCGGGGCCGATCGAGGGATCAGAATGTAAGGGGGGGTGGTGCGGGCGGTCGGACTCGAACCGACATATCCGTGAGGACGGCGGATTTTGAGTCCGCTGCGTCTACCAATTCCGCCACGCCCGCGCGCGGTGAAGCCCCTCTCCTGTGCCGTGCGAAGCGGGAGCGTGTCAATCCCGTGCGGTGCGGCCATTGCCCTGGCGATGTGCGCCGCGCGGCTCGCTGGACGGAGTGTCCTTGCTGGGCGAAGCGTCCTTGGCCGTCTCCGGCGCCTCGTTGATGCCCGGCGCGATGCCCGGTGCGATCTGGTCGGCGCTCGGACCCGCCTTCGGGTCGGGCGCCGGCAAGGTCGAGACGTCGTGCGAGCCCTTGACCGTGGTGGTGACGCCGGCCGGGGAGACGGCGGGATCCTCCGGCCGCTTCGGGCTGAGGCGGCCGACGAAGGCGCTGAAAACGTCGCGCAGGCGGTCGCCGGGCTCCGCATAGGCGCCGACCGAGACCGTCGCGGTCATGCCGGCGACGAGGGCGAGATCGGGCGGCACCTGCTCGATGCGGATGCGGACCGGCACCCGCTGGGCGAGGCGGACCCAGGTATAGACCGGATCGACGCTGGGCAGACCCTGCGTGCTCGCCGCCGCGTTCGGGGTGCTGATGCCGCGGGTGATGCTGTCGACCCGCCCGCGGATCGGCGCGGCATAGCCCATCAGGGCCGCGGTCGCCGGGTCGCCGACCCGGATGTGATCCATCTTGGTCTCCTCGAAATAGCCGTCGATCCAGTACGAATCGGCGTCGATGACCGAGATGTTGCGGGTGCCGGCGGT
This sequence comes from Methylobacterium currus, assembly GCF_003058325.1. Classification (NCBI taxonomy): domain Bacteria; kingdom Pseudomonadati; phylum Pseudomonadota; class Alphaproteobacteria; order Hyphomicrobiales; family Methylobacteriaceae; genus Methylobacterium; species Methylobacterium currus. The sequence goes on along the minus strand of NZ_CP028844.1, from coordinate 341,620 downwards.
GGCGTAGTCGCCGACCCGCAGGAGCAGGTTGGTGACGTAGCCGTTGACGGGGCTCCGCACCTCCGTGCGCTTCAGGTTGATCTCGGCCTGGGCGGCCTGGGCCTGCGCTTGCGCGAAGGCGGCCTCCGCCTGCTTGGCGGTGCCGGCGAATTGCTGCTTCTCCTCGATCGAGGTCGAGACCGTCGTCAGCGCCTCGCGCCGCGCGGCCTGGGCGCGCTTGACCTGGAGGTCGGCGGCCCGGTTCTCGACGTCGGCCTTGGCGGAGTCGAGCGCGATCTTGAAGTCGAACGGATCGATCACGTAGAGCACGTCGCCCTTCCGCACGAGCTGGTTGTCGACGACGCGCAATTCGACGATCTGGCCCGAGACCTGGGGGGCGACGCTCGCCACCTGCACCCGCACCCGGCCGTCCCGGGTCCAGGGCGCTGTGACGTAATACTGCCAGACGATCAGGGCGGCGGCGGCGGCGAGCGCCAGCACCACGAGGGTGGCCAGGATCCGCAGCAGGCGCCGGCCCCGGGTCGTCCGCTTGACCGCCACGTTTCCCTCCTCACACCAGCACGATCAGAAGCGCCAGGATGCAGACATAGAGTCCCGCCTCGGCGAGCGGCGGGTTCGCGAAGACGCGCTCGAAGCGCACCAGGCGCAGGAGCGGCCGTAAGCAGAGCAGGATCGCCAGGGCGGCGGCCGCGTAGACGACGAAGGGGGAGACCAGCACCCCGCCGATCGTCAGGTCGTGAAACATGGCCTACCGGGTTCCCCACAGGTCGAGGCGGCGCAGCACCCGGCCCTGCCCCTCGACGACATAGGACGCGGCGGCGAGATCGGCCACAACCCGCGTGGCGGTGCGGCGCGATTCGGCCGGCGCCGTGCGGGCGGCGGCGAGGAGGGCGGCACAGGCCTCGCGCAACGGCTCCGCCTCGGCCCGTCGCAGGGCCGTGCGGACCTCAAGCACCGCCCCGTCATAGGCCGGCACGCCGGCGAGCTGGTTGAGGCCCGCCTGCGCTCCGGCGGCGGCCGTGTCGAGGGCGGCGAGCGCGAAGGCGTGTCGCAAGGTGGCGCGGCGGACGGCGCCCGCGGCGCAGGTCCAGCCGGCGAACTGCACCAGGCGGTCGGCATCGAGGTTGACGCGCTCGTCGGCCTCCTGCGGCTCGCCCGACAGAGCCTCGATCACGTCGGCCCGGGCGGCCTGAAGCGACCAGCGCCGGCGCTGGGCGTTGGTGGTCGGCAGCACGATCCGGATCACCAGGAACAGGATCAGCCCGGACACGCAGAACAGCACGGACGCGTTGATGTAGGATTCCGGGTTGTAGGGCTGCGGGTTGGCCGGCGACAGCACGACCGGGAAGAACACCAGCAGGATGAAGCCGAGGCTCGCGGTCCCCGGCCGCAGGCTGAGCAGGCAGGCGGTGACGATCACCGGCGCCATCGCGATGGCCAGCAGCGGAAAGCCCTGGCCGCCATCGAGGACGATGAACTCGACCACACCGGCGCAGGCCGCGGCCAGCGGCATGCCCCACAGGGCGCCGGTGGCGAAGCCGATCGGGTTCGGGTTGATCGAGGCGAGCGCCGCGAAGGCCGAGACCTGGAGCAGGGCCGAGGAGGTCGCCGGCCAGCCGCTCAGCACGAAGAGGGCCGCGCTGATCGCGATCGTGATGACGACCCGGGTGGCGTTGCGCAGAGCGTCCGGGAAGTCGCGATGCACCGGCAGGCGCATGTCGCGCATCGGCGCGCGGCCGGTCTCCAGCGCCTCGATCCCGTCCTCCGCCAGCCGGTCCTGGCGCAGGAGGTCGATGGCGCGGCGGTGCCGCAGCACGGAATCGGGATGCGCCTCGCCGCTCGCCGCCAGCGCGTCGAGGCGGGCCATCAGGTCGGGCAGGGCGTCCCGGTCGCCGTCGAGGCCCGCGAGCACCCTGGTCCGCAGGTCTTCGGGATCGCCGGAGCGCGTCACCGCCAGCGCGAAGGAGCGGGCCGCCGCCACCGAGGCGAACAGGGCCGCCACCGCGCTCCTCGCCCCCGCGGCCCGGTTCTCGCCGTCGTGGAACTCGGTCGCGACCACCCCGATCGCGTCGCGCGGCGCGGCCACGAGGCGCATCGCGTCGGCGGCGGCCTCCGGGCCCGGATCGCCGTCCCGGATCGCCTTCCGGACGACGTCGCGCACCGCGTCACGGCCCTTGGCCAGGCCGGCGCTGAGGTCGGGGAAGATGGAGGGAGCGCCGAGCGCATCGTTGATGAAGGTGATCGAGACGATGCCGAGGGTGATGGCGGCGACGCGCTCGATGCCGGTGGTGAACACCGATTGCGGCGCGTCGATATTGTTGATCGCGATGATCGCCACCGTGTAGCCCGACAGCATGGCGCCGTAGGCCTTGGTGCCCTGGAGATAGTTGGCGACGAAGACGCAGAGGCCCATCCAGGTCGCGAAGGCGACCAGCATCTCGACCCGGTCCTGCGCGAACAGGGCGGCGAAGACGATCGCGACCGCGAAGCCGACCAGCGTGCCGAGGAACCGGTAGGCCGCCTTCGACAGGGCCTGGCCGCGCCGGGGCTGGGCGAGGATCGCGACCGTGACGGCGGCCGAGGAGGCGCTCTCGAGCTGGAGCCAGAACCCGGCAGCGAGCGCCAGCATCATGGCAAGCCAGATCCGCAGGGCATAAGCCCAGGCGGAGAGCGGCGGCGGCTCGAGCCGGTCGAGGACGGCATCGATCCAGCCGCGGCGTTCCGTCGTCACCTCGGCCATATCACGCCCCGGTTCCTGTCACGCCCCGGACATCGATCGTGCCCGATCGGGATGCACAATCCGAATACGCTGCTAGGGTGGGGGCGGCCGGGCCCAGACCCGGCCCGCGGCCGCGCGCCGTGCCAGAACAGCCAGACGAGGAAGCGCCGATGAGCAAGCCAGAGATCCGCGTCGCGACGTTCGCGGGCCCCGGGGCGGAACCCGTCATCCAATCGGTGCCCTGGCCGAAGGTTCCGCGCAAGGCGGCGCTGATCAAGGTCGGCGCCTGCGGCGTCTGCGGCACCGATCAGCATATCCTCAAGGGCCACTGGCCGAAGCCCCTGCCGTGGCCGTTCACCCTCGGTCACGAGATCGGCGGCGTCATCGTCGAGAAGGGTGACGAGTTCACCGCCGACTTCATGGAGAAGCCGCTCCGGGTCGGATCGAAGGTGATGATCCCGCCGCTGATGCCCTGCGGGCACTGCTATTACTGCGTCCACTATCCGGAGCAGGCCAACAAGTGCCTCACCCCGGTCTATTACGGGCGCTATCTCGGCTTCGACAAGGCGCCGCACCTGTGGGGGGGCTGGGCCGAATACGTCTATGTCGACCTGGAGATGCTGCCCGGCACCAAGGTCTACAAATTGCCCGACGACATGTCCTTACGCCTCGGCGCCCTGTCCGAGCCGCTGACCTCCTGCATCCGCGCCTTCAACCGGGCGACGCGGGCCGGCGGGTTCAAGTGGGGCGACACGGTCGTCATCCAGGGCTCCGGCCCCATCGGCATCCTGGCGGTGGCGGCGGCGCAGGAGATGGGGGCCGGCCGGGTGATCTGCGTCGGCGCGCCGGAGGAGCCGCGCCTCGCGCTCGCGCGCAAGTTCGGCGCCGAGGCGACGGTCGACATCACCAAGGTCACGACGCCGGAGGCCCGCATCGCCGCGGTGCGCGAGATCGTCGGCGGCTTCGGCGCCGACCTGGTGATGGATTGCTCCGGCCACCCGACCGCCGGGCCGGAGGGCATCGAGTTCCTGCGCGACGGCGGCACCTACGTGGAGATGGGCCAGTTCACGGATGCGGGGAAGATCGAGACCTCGTGGCACCGGATCTGCTCCAAGGACCTGAACGTGCTCGGCTCCTGGGCCTTCACCGGCAACGACCTGCCGCTCGGCGTCGACATGCTCTACCGCGCCCGGGACAAGTATCCGTGGCTCGAGATGCAGACGGTCTATCCGTTCACGCAGGAGGGCGTGTCGCAGGCGGTGAAGGACGCGATGGCGATGAAGACGGTCAAATCCACCATCGTGCCGTTCCCGGAACTCGTCGCGTGACACCATCGATGAGCGCCTGACCGCATGGCGGGACGGGCGCGAAGGCGCTAGGTCGGGGCTTCGATTCACGTCGTCGGAGCCCGCGCCGTTGCGTCCCGTCCGTCTCGCCGCCCTGTTCCTCGCCTGCGCCCCGGCCGCGGCCTTCGCGCAGGCGGGTCCCCAGCCTGCCGGTACGTGGCTCACCCCCGCGGGCGATTCGCAGATCCGCATCAGCCGCTGCGGCGCCGGCTATTGCGGCACGATCGCCAAGGTGCTGGCCGGCGAGACCAGGGACGTCCACAATCCCGACGCCGGCTTGCGCACCCGCAGCCTCGTCGGCGTGGCCCTCACCCGCGACATGCGCCCGGCCGGCGAGGGCTGGGAGGGCTCGCTCTACAATTTTCGCGATGGCCGGACCTATTCGGGCAAGCTCGCCATGAAGGGGCCGAACGTGCTGGAACTGTCGGGCTGCGTGCTCGGCGGGCTGATCTGCAAGAAGCAGATGTGGACGCGGGTGGATTAGGGCGGAGGGCGTGATGGGGCTTCTGGTCGACGGCGTCTGGCACGACCGATGGTACGACACGAAGGAGACCGGCGGGCGCTTCGTGCGCAAGGATGCGGCCTTCCGGAACTGGGTCACGCCGGACGGCGCGGCCGGCCCGAGCGGGGAGGGCGGCTTCACGGCTGAGCCGGGGCGCTACCATCTCTACGTCTCCCTCGCCTGCCCGTGGGCGCACCGCACCCTGATCGTGCGGGCCCTCAAGGGACTGGAAGACGCGATCTCGGTCGCGGCGGTCGATCCGCATATGGGCGCCGAGGGCTGGGTGTTCGGCGACAGCCCGGGCGCCGGGCCGGACACGGTCAACGGCGCGACCCGGCTCTACGAGGTCTACCTCAAGGCCGACCCGCATTACACCGGCCGGGTCACCGTACCGGTCCTGTGGGACAAGCAGCGCGGCACGATCGTCTCGAACGAATCGGCCGAGATCATCCGGATGCTCGACGGCGCGTTCGGTGGCCGCGGCCCTGACCTCTACCCGGAGGATCTGCGGCCCGAGATCGACGCGCTCAACGCCCGGGTCTACGACCGGGTCAATAACGGCGTCTACAAGGCCGGCTTCGCGACCGCGCAGGCGGCCTACGAGGAGGCGGTGACGGCACTCTTCGACGAACTCGACGCCCTCGACGCCCGCCTCGACCGGGGCCGCTACCTGATGGGCGATCGCCTGACCGAGGCCGACATCCGGCTGTTCACCACGCTGGTGCGGTTCGATCCGGTCTATGTCGGGCACTTCAAGTGCAACCTGCGCCGGATCGCCGATTACCCGAACCTCGCGCCCTACTTGCGCGACCTCTACCAGATTCCCGGGATCGCCCCGACGGTGAACCTCACTCATATCAAGCGGCACTATTACGAGAGCCACCCGACCATCAACCCGACCGGCATCGTGCCGCTCGGGCCGGTGCTGGATTACGACGCGCCGCATGGGCGGGCGGAAAGGTTCGGAAGTTGAGCTGACGGCGTCACCCCTTCAGGGCCACGCGAGCCTTCCCCCCACAGGGTCGTCCCGGGGCTCGCCGAAGGCGAGAACCCGGGACGACGAAGGAATCCGGGCCTCGCGAGAGGCAATTACGCCGTCGCCGTCGATACATCCGGCAGCGACGGCAGCCTCTGCCGCAGCCGCAGCAGCGCGATGGTCTCGATCTCGGCGAGCGCCCGGGCCCGCTCCTCCTCGGGCGGATGGTCGAGGCGCTCGGCGAGCTGGGACAGGATCTCGTCCGGGCTCTTGCCCCGCACCGCCATCACGAACGGGAAGCCGTGGCGGGCGCGGTAGCGCTCGTTGAGGTCGAGGAAGCGGGCACGGCCCTCCTGGTCGAGGGCGTCGAGCCCAGCCGAAGCCTGCTCGGCGCGGGATTCGGGCGCGAGGTCGGCCGACGCCACCCGGCCGGCGAGGTCGGGATGGGCGCGGATGAGGGCCAGCTGCCGCTCCGGCTCGGCCGCCCGCATCACCTCGACCATGGCGGCATGGAGCCCGTCGGCATTGTCCTGCATCCCGGAGAGCCCTGCCGCGTGGGCGCCGTCGGCCACCCACGGCGAATGCTCGAACACGTCGCCGAACGTCTCCACGAACAGGGCACGACCCATCCGGCTCGGGGTCAGGCCGGCGGGCGCCTGCGTCCTCGCCCAGTGCCGGGCGATGTCGATGCGCCGCGTCACCCACACGTCCTCATGCGCCGCCACGTGGTCGAGGAAGCGGGCCAGCGCCGCGACGCGCCCGGGGCGGCCGACGAGGCGGCAATGCAGGCCGACCGACAGCATCCGGGGCGTCTCGGCCCCTTCGGCGTAGAGCACGTCGAAGGAATCGCGCAGATAGGCGAAGAACTGGTCGCCGGAATTGAAGCCCTGCGGCGTCGCGAACCGCATGTCGTTCGCATCCAGCGTGTAGGGCACGACGAGCTGTGGCGCCCGGGGTCCCTCGACCCAGTAGGGCAGGTCGTCGGCGTAGGAATCCGCCGAGTAGAGGAAGCCGCCCTCCTCCATCACCAGCCGCAGGGTATTTTCCGATGTGCGCCCCGTGTACCAGCCGAGCGGGCGCTCGCCCGTCACCTCGGTGTGGATCCGGACCGCCTCGCTCATATGGGCCTTCTCCTCCTCGTAGGAGAAGTCGCGGTAGTCGATCCATTTGAGGCCGTGGCAGGCGATCTCCCAGCCCGCCTCACGCATCGCGGCCACGGCGTCCGGGTTGCGCTGGAGGGCCGTCGCCACGCCGTAGACCGTCACCGGCAGCTTGCGCCCGGTGAACAGCTTGTGCAGCCGCCAGAAGCCGACCCGCGAGCCGTACTCGTAGATCGATTCCATGCTCATGTGGCGCTGGCCCGGCCAGGCCTGCGCGCCGACGATCTCCGACAGGAAGGCCTCCGAGGCCCGGTCGCCGTGCAGGAGGCAGTTCTCGCCGCCCTCCTCGTAGTTGATGACGAACTGCACCGCGATGCGGGCGCCGCCCGGCCACTGCGCGTGGGGCGGGGTGCGGCCGTAGCCGACGAGGTCGCGGGGGTAGGGGGTGTCGGTCATGGGCGCGGTCCGGTGAGGGCCATCACCTCCGCCTCGGACGAGTTCGCGCGGGATTCCCTACTCCCGTGTGGGAGAGGGGAAGCGGGCCTTCTCGTCCGCGGCGAGGCTGGGGGCCGCGTGGAAATCGTTCCGCAACCTTAGCCGTGCGGCAGCCCGGGCGCAAAACTGCCCTCCGATCTCCCGTCTGCGGCCTCACCCCGCCAAGGCCGCCAGCGCCGGGTCGACCCGGGCGAAATGGTCCGCCCAGGTCGGCGCCCGGTAGCCCGCGAGGCGCTCCCTCATCGCGGCGCGCAAGGGCGAGCCCGGCGCCGCCAGCGCCTCCGCCACCCGCATCCAGCCCAATCCGTCGAGCGGATGCAGGAACTCCGCGAAGCCGCCGGCGATCTCGCGGTGGACCGGGATGTCGGAGGCGACGACCGGCAGGCCGGTGGCGGCGGCCTCCAGCACCGGCAGGCCGTAGCCCTCGGCGAAGGAGGGCATCAGGAGCGCGGTGGCGTGGCCCATCAGCCGCACCAGCCCGGCGGTCGAGAGGCCCGCGGCCTCGACGACGTGCCGCCGCACCGCCGGGCAGCGTTCCAGGAGGTCGACCACGTTCTCGCTCTCCCAGCCCCGGCGGCCGACGACGACGAGGCGCGGGGTCACGTCTCCGTGCCGCTGCGCGAGCTCGCGCCAGGCGGTCAAGAGGCTGATGAGGTTCTTGCGCGGCTCGATCGTGCCGCAGACCAGGAAGAACGGCCGGGCTGGTAGCGCCAGAGGCGTGCCCGATGACGCAGCATGGAAGGCCGCCTCGATCCCGAGAGGCCCGACCGTGACCGGCGGCACGCGGCGCCCGAGGCCGGCGAGGTGGGTGGCGAAGCGACGCCCGACATCGGCCGAGTTCACCACGATGCCTTGCGCGTGGCGGGCCACCGTCTCCATCCGCACCCAGTGCCGCGCGTCCTCGCCGGCGCGGCCGTATTCGGGATACTCGATCGGGATCAGGTCGTGGATGAAGAAGACCGGCCGGATGTCGGGCCGGTCGTACAGCCAGTCGAACCGCGCCGGCTTGTCGAGGCGCAGGTGCGAGGTGTGGAGGTAGAGCGCGTTCATCGGCACGCGCTCCGGGCCCGGCGCCCGCACCGCGTCGATCCAGGCCCGGACCTGTCGCTTGCGCCGCTCGCGCGCCTCGTCCCGCTTCGCGGAGAGCGTGCCCGCCTCGGGCAGCGGCAGGCCGAGCCGGCCCGCGAGGTCGCGGTAGACGGGGTCGTCGCCGGCCGTGACCTCCTCGGTCCAGGCCGCCAAGGCCACCGCGACGAGACCCGCCATCTGGGCCCGGTCGAGCACCTTCGGGCCGAACGGCGTCGAGACGATGCCGAAGCGCGGGCCGGGCTGGGCCAGGAGGTGCCGGGCATAGGCCAGATCGACGCGGTCGATCCCGGTCGGGCTCGCGTGACGCAGGCGGGTGACGAGGCGGGTGAGGTCGAGGGCGACGGGATGCGGGCGCATGAAGCCTTGAACGATGGAGCCTGGGACGGTCAGGTCCCACCAATGGGGACGCAGTCACCGGCGTTCCTACACAGTGACGGGCTGCAAGCCGAATCCAGCTTGTGCGGCAGCGCACAAGACGGGACCCAGCCCGTGGGTGGTCGCACTTGGTCGCTCTTGCAACGCTGAGCGATGATGATTTATCGCATTCGTCACCGCTCCGTCGCGTCGCGGTGACAAGTGTCGGGCGCGCCGTTTACTGTTGCGGGTCGGCGCTGGGTCGACGTTCGGGTGAGACAATGGCGATCGTCGATTGGGATCGGGATGCGGTGAAGAGCGGCCTGGCGGACGGATCCGTCCTGCTGATCGACGTGCGCGAGCCCAACGAGTTCGAAGCGGGCCACATCCCGGGCTCGGTGTCCTTCCCGCTCTCGAGCTTCGACGTCGAGCGGCTGCAGGCTTTGATCGCCGCGGATGGCCGTCGGCCGGTCCTGTCCTGCGCCGCCGGCGTGCGCTCCGCGCGGGCGCTGCAATACCTCCAGAGCCAGGGCCTCCCCCTGGCCGAGCATTATGCCGGCGGGTTCAAGGACTGGGCCAATGCCGGCGAGACCGTGGAATAGCTGAAAGACCATCCCGCCCGCGGGCGGTTCGCCATCCTTGAGGCCCCGGGGGGCCGCTCCGCTCGGCGGCGCGGTTCCCGGTCGGGCCCAGGCCCTCGACGCGGATGCGCCCTCAGGTCCTCGCTCCGCGCTCCCGACGGGCCGCATGCACGAGATGAACGGGAGAACGAGTATGCGCAGGCTGAGGCTGGCGGCGGTGATCCCGGCGCTCCTGCTGATGGCCGGTGTCCCGGCGCGGGCCCAGGCGCCCGGCGGGCCGCCCCCGGCGGTCACGGTCGCCAAGCCCGTGGTCAAGGAAGTGGTGGAGCACGACGACTTCACCGGCCGCTTCAACGCGATCGAGTATGTCGAGGTGCGGGCCCGGGTCACCGGCTACCTCCAAAAGATCCACTTCCAGGACGGCGCCGTGGTGAAGAAGGGCGACCTGCTCTTCACCATCGACCGGCGGCCCTACAAGGCCGCCCTCGACCAGGCCACGGCGGCCCTGGCCTCGGCCCAGGCCCGGCTGAACTTCACCCAGACCGATCTCGAGCGCGCCCAGACGCTGAGCCGGTCCGGCAACATTTCCGAGCAGGTCACCGACCAGCGCCGGCAGAACTCCCTGACGGCCCAGGCCGATGTCGACAGCGCCACCGCGGCCCTGCGCCAGGCCCAGCTCAACTACGACTTCACCGAGGTGCGCTCGCCGATCGACGGGCGAATCTCGCAGCGCAACGTCACCGAGGGCAACATCGTCATCACCGACCAGACGATGCTGACCACGATCGTCTCCCTCGACCCGATCTACTTCTCGTTCACGGTCGATGAGCGCTCGTTCCTGGCCTATCAGGGAACGCTGCGCATCGGCATGGGGGCGACCCAGAACGAGCACACGGTGCCGATCCTGGTGGCGCTGACCGGCGAGGACAAGCCGACCCGCAAGGGCGTGCTCAACTTCGTCGACAACCGGGTCGACGAGGCGACCGGCACGGTGCTGTTGCGCGCCACGGTCGAGAACCCGGACCGGTTCATCAAGCCCGGCCTGTTCGGCATCGTCAGCATGCCGGCCTCGAAGCCCTATCGCGGCGTGCTGATCCCCGACGACGCGATCGGCGCCAACCAGGACAAGCGCCTCGTCTACGTCGTCGGCCCGGACAACGTGGTCCAGCCGCGCAACATCCGCCCCGGCCCGAAGATCGACGGCTACCGGGTGGTGCGCGACGGCCTCAAGGGCGACGAGACCATCGTGATCACCGGCCTCACCCGGGTGCGCCCGGGCGCCAAGGTCACGCCCGAGGTCAAGGAACTGCCGCCGGTCCGCCAGTAACAGCCCGCGACGCGCCGCCTTCGGGCGGCGCTCCCATCAGGACGCCACAGGCCCTCACTGCGGGGGCCACAGCCCCCGCCGCGGGGCGCCGCCCGGCAGACGGGCGCGAGAGGCCCACCGATGCGTTTTGCCCATTTCTTCGTCGACCGGCCGATCTTCGCCTCGGTGACCTCGATCGTCATCCTGATCATCGGCTACGTCTCGTACATCTCGCTGCCGGTCTCGCAGTACCCCGAGATCGTGCCGCCGACCGTGGTGGTGCGCGCCTCCTACCCGGGCGCCAATGCCGAGACGGTGGCGGCCACCATCGCGACGCCGATCGAGCAGGAGATCAACGGCGTCGACAACATGCTGTACATGTCGTCGCTGTCGACCAACGACGGCAACATGCAGCTGACCGTCACCTTCGCGCTCGGCACCAACCTCGACATCGCCAACGTGCTGGTCCAGAACCGGCTCTCGGTCGCCCAGCCGCGCCTGCCCGGCGACGTGCGCAACCTCGGCGTCACGGTCCGCAAGTCCTCGCCCGACCTGATGATGGTCGTGCACGTGCTGTCGCCCGACGGCACCTTCGACCAGAATTACCTGGCCAACTACATCTACCTGCGCCTGCGCGATCCGCTGTTGCGCCTCAACGGCGTCGGCGACATCACGGTGTTCGGCGGCTCGGAATACGCGCTGCGGCTGTGGATCGACCCGAACAAGCTCGCCTCCTACCAGCTCTCGACCACCGACGTGATCAACGCGCTGCAGGAGCAGAACGTCCAGGTCGCGTCCGGCGCGCTCGGCGCGCCGCCGGCCCCCGCCGACCAGGCGTTCCAGCTCACCGTGCAGACGCAGGGCCGGTTCCAGGACCCGAGCGAGTTCCGCAAGGTGATCGTCAAGGCCTCGGAGGGGCGCCTGGTCCGGATCTCCGACATTGCCCGGGTCGAGCTCGGCCAGAAGGACTACACGACGAAGTCGTTCCTCAACGGCCAGCCGGCCATCGGCATCGGCGTGTTCCAGCGTCCCGGCACCAACGCCCTCCAGGCGGCCGAGCAGGTCCAGGCGCTGATGAAGACCCTGGCCAAGGACTTCCCGCCCGGCCTCGAATACAAGATCGCCTATAACCCGACCGAGTTCATCGCCGAGTCGGTGCACGAGGTCTACAAGACGCTGGGCGAGGCGATCGTCCTCGTCGTGGTGGTGATCCTGGTCTTCCTGCAGAGCTGGCGCACCGCGATCATCCCGATCATCGCGATCCCGGTGTCGCTCGTCGGCACCTTCGCGGTGATGGCGCTGCTCGGCTTCTCGCTCAACAACCTGACGCTGTTCGGCCTCGTGCTCGCCATCGGCATCGTGGTCGACGACGCGATCGTGGTGGTGGAGAACGTCGAGCGCAACATGGCCGAGGGGCTCTCGCCCGGCGAGGCGGCCCACAAGACCATGGACGAGGTCGGCGGCGCCGTCGTCGCGATCGCCCTCGTGCTGTCGGCGGTGTTCATCCCGACCGCCTTCATCCCGGGCATCTCCGGCCAGTTCTACCGGCAGTTCGCGCTCACCATCGCGGCTTCGACCATCATCTCGATGTTCAACTCGCTGACGCTGTCGCCGGCGCTCTGCAAGCTGCTGCTGAAGCCCCATTCCGAGCACCACCGGCCGCGCTTCTTCGTGGCCCGCTTCGGCACCTGGGCGGCCAACACCTTCAACCGCGCCTTCGACGCGACGGCGAACGCCTACGCGGCGACGATCCGCTTCCTCACCGGGCGGCTGGTGCCGCTGCTCGCCATGCTGCTGCTCTATGCTGGCGTGATCTACGGCGTGCTGCACCTCGTCCGCACCACGCCGACCGGCTTCATCCCGCTCCAGGACCAGGGCTACCTCCTCGTCGTGGTGCAGCTGCCGCCGGGCTCCGCGCTCGAGCGCACCACGGCGGTGGTACAAGAGGTGTCGCGCCGCTCCCTCGACATCGACGGCGTCGGCAACACCGTCGTCATCGCGGGCTTCGACGGCGCGACCTTCACCAACACCACCAACGGCGCGGTGATGTTCCTGCCGCTCAAGCCCTTCGCCGAGCGCCTGGCGAAGGGCCGCACGGCGGGCAAGATCCTGCAGGACGTGCTCGCCAAGACCGCGCCGATGCAGGAGGCCCGGATCATCGCGATCCCGCCGCCGCCGGTGCGGGGCCTCGGCAATGCCGGCGGCTTCAAGATGATGGTGCAGAGCCGCGAGGGCTCGGACATCGCCCGCCTGCTCCAGGTCTCCGGCGACCTCATCGGCGCGGCCAACCGCGACCCGGCGCTGACCCGCGTCTTCACCACCTTCGGCAACGATACGCCGCAGATCTATCTCGACATCGACCGCACGGTGGCGCGGATGCTGAACGTGCCGCTCGCCAACGTGTTCTCGACCCTCCAGGTCAATCTCGGCGGCGCCTACGTCAACGACTTCAACACCTTCGGGCGCATCTACCAGGTCCGGGCCCAGGCCGACGCCAAGTACCGCATGGAGAAGGAGGACATCGAGCGGCTCAAGGTGCGCTCCTCGACCGGCGCGCTGGTGCCGATGGGGACGCTGGCCAGCATCCGCGACATCTCCGGTCCGCAGATCGTCCAGCGCTACAACCTGTACTACTCGATCCCGGTGCAGGGCGATTCGCGGCCGGGCGTGTCCTCGGGCCAGTCCCTCGACGCGATGGAGAAGCTCGCCCGCCAGACGCTGCCCGACGGCATGAGCTTCGAGTGGACCGAGATCGCGTTCCAGGAGAAGGCGGTCGGCAACACGGCGATCTACGTCTTCGCGCTCGGCGTGCTGCTGGTCTTCCTCGTCCTCGCCGCGCAGTACGAATCCTGGGCGCTGCCGCTCTCGATCCTGCTCGTGGTGCCGACCGGCGTGCTCGCGGCGCTGGCCGGCGTGCAGTTCCGGGCCCAGGACAACAACATCCTGACCCAGATCGGCCTCATCGTGCTCATCGGCCTGGCGGCCAAGAACGCGATCCTGATCGTCGAGTTCGCCCACCAGATCGAGGAGAGCGAGCGCCGCGGGCCGGTCGCGGCCGCCGTCGAGGCCTGCCGCCTGCGCCTGCGGCCGATCCTGATGACCGCCTTCGCGTTCATCCTCGGCGTGGTGCCGCTCGCCTTCGCCACCGGCCCGGGCGCCGAGATGCGCCAGGCCCTCGGCACGGCGGTGCTGTTCGGGATGCTCGGGGCGACGATCTTCGGCCTGTTCCTGACCCCGGTCTTCTACGTGGTGATCCGCAATATCCTGATCCGGATCAACCGCTGGCGCGGGGTCGACGACCATCACGGCGAGCCGGAGCCGGCGCGGTAGCCTGCGCGTCCAATCCCCCGGCCCGACGCAGCGCCCCGGACGGGACCGTCCGGGGGCGCTGTGCCTTCGCCGCAACGATCCGCCCGGCTCGCAGCAAGTCTTCATCGAGCGCCGGCGCCGCGTTCTCGGCGCCGGCCCCGCGCTCCGCGCCGGCGCCTGCCGGGGGTGTTCCGACGGTGACGTCTCCACACCGTCGCCGGTCTGGGACGCGCGCCCTATCTCAGAGTTTACCCTCCAGGCTGCCCCGATAGGTCTCCCGTGCCCGGTTACCTGCCCTTCGCGGGCGCCCTCAAGCTTCCGAGCTTCATCTGCGACAATTGCGGCTTCTGGCAACGGCACTTCGCGGCCCCGCCGAGCTGTCCCCTTTGCCTCGATGCCCGCCACGTCGTGCCGCAGGACGGCTGGCGCTTCCGCACCGTCGAGGAGGCGCAAGCCTCGTTCCCCTGCCACTGGGAGGAGGTCGAGACGGGGGTGTGGAAGTTCTGGAACGAGCCGGTCACCGGCATCGGGCCGAGCGCCTACCTGATCGTCACGCCCGACGGCAATATGGGCTTCGAGGGCTGCCCGGTCTTCAGCGAGGCCGCGCTCGACCACATCGAGTCCTTGGGGGGCATGAAAGTCATCTCGGCCTCGCATCCGCACAGTTACGGCGCGCTGCCCCAGCTCCAGGACCGCTTCGATCCGGAACTGTGCCTGCCGGCGGCCGACTTCACCTGGACCGCGGCGCTTCAGGTCTCCTGGCCCTACGACGATGTCCTGGAACCCCTGCCGGGACTCACCCTCCACCGCACCGCCGGCCATTTCGACGGCCACGCCGTGCTGCACGACCGCGCCCGCGGCATCGTGTTCTGCGGCGACGCGCTGAAGTTCGAGCTGACTCCGGAGAACCCGCGCGAGGCGCTGACGATCTCGGCCCACAAGGCCTTCGTCCGCGGCGTGCCGCTGACCCATGCGGAACTCGCCCGCTACCGCGCGGTCTTCGCCGCCCTCGCGTTCCACCAGACCTGGACGCCGTTTGAGCAGGCGGCGAATGTCGGGCGGGAAGAGGTGCTAGCGCTCATCGACACGATGCTGGCCGGACGGCCGCACGCCTATCCGGTGCCGGTCGCCGGGCTGCAATCCGCCCCCTGACGAGGCATTACAACCCGAACTGCGCGCCCGTATCCCCCGGGGTGACGAGGCTCCGGGCGCGGCTGCGCGACGGCAGGAAGGGCAGGGCGGCGCAGGACGCCCCGACGCTGTCGCAGAGCCGCTCCACCGCCCGCACGATGTCCGGCGGGCCGGCGACGTGGACGGTGTCGCTGCCGCGCAAGGTCGGCAGGTGGGCGGTGACCGGGCCGTGGCGTACATCCGGCCGGCCGCGGCGGTCGCGGCTCGCCGCCAGCGTGATCTGCTGTACGCCGGTGCTGCGCAGCCAGTCGAGGCCGGGGCGCATGTAGAGGTCGTCGGCGTCGGCCGCGCCCGCCACCACCACCATCTCGCGGCCGGTCTCCAGGTGACGCGCCGCCCGGGCGATGGCCCAGATCGGCGCGAAGCCGGTCTCGGCCGCGACTAGCACGAGGCGCCCGGGGCCGGGGCGGTAGGGCGTGCCGCCCGCCGGTCCCTTGATCCGCACGGCGTGGCCGGGATGCACCGCCTCGCCGAAGGCGGGCCCGAGGGCGCCGCGGTCGCGTCGCAGGTGGAAGACGAGCTCGTTGAGCTCGGTGTTGCCGTCGATGCGCTGGGTCGGGCAGTAGGGCCGGGCAGGCAGCCCCGCGAAGGCGACCTCCACGGCCTGGCCGGGGGCCACGTCGAGGGCGCGCGAGACCGTGACCACGACCTCCATCACCGCCCCCGAGAGCGGGGTGGCGGAGAGGAGCGTGCCGGCGCGCTTGGCCGTGCGCAGGACCGCGAGGGGCGAGGGGGCGGGCCCCGGCCGGGTGGCGGCGCCGTCGCCGAGGCGGGGCCGAGCGCGGCTGGTGTTGCGCAGGCGCGGCAGCGCCTCCAGCGCGGAATCCTGGATCACGCCGTCGCGGCCGGCGGCGACCGTCCGGGGCAAGGCGGCGTCGAGGGGCGTGTCGCCGGTCGCCACACGGACGGGCTGGCCGTTGACGACGAGCGAGCAGCGGGGGCTCATGGCCGTCTCCGTGCGACTGATCGGGCAGTGTGATGGGACGAGGAGAGCGCCACGCGTCAGCGCGGCGCGAACAGCAGGCGCTCGACCAGGGAAGCCCAGCGGTCGCGGTCGGCGCGCAGGTCCTCCTGCGTATCCTCGCCTTGCGCTTGCTGGATCGTGAGCGCCGCGACCTGGGCGCGCAGCTCCGCCGCGGCCTCCCGCTCGGAGCGCAGCACGGCCTTCATCACCTTGTTCTCGGCCTCGAGGTGGGCGACGAGATCGTCGATCTCCTCCATCTCCTCCTCGTCGGGCGGGGGCAGCCGGTAGGGCCGGGGCCCGAGCCAGCCGGGCGGGAGGAGCAGGCGCCGCACCAGATCGAAATCCGGGCCGGTCCGCCCGTCGAGGTTCGGGCCGCTCCGCTCCTTGAGATCCGGGCCGCTCCGCTCCTGGCCCGAGATGTCAATCGCCGCCTCGCCCATCGGTGCCTCTCCGCGCCTCGTGCCGGCCGTCCGGACCGCACCCTCGGGTGCGCCGCATCCGGTCACGGCCAGGCTGACGATGCTGTCGGCATGGTTAAGGAGCGTTTAAACGCTACGCTCGCATTCGCGCGATTGACCGGGGGAAGCCGGCGACACACTCTCGGTCCGCGACCCGGAGCGGACGCTGATTCGCCCGCCCCGGAACCCACGGAGATCACGATGCTGGATGGACGACGGGTGCTGATCGTCGAGGACGAGGCGCTGGTCGCCCTGGAACTGACCGAGATCGTCACCGGTTCGAACGCCCACGCCGTCGGCCCGGCCCGCACCAACCGCGAGGCCCTGGCGCTGATCGACCTGGAGGAGATCGACGTCGCGATCCTCGACCTCAACCTCGCCGACGGCGAGGCGACGCCCACGGCCGAATGCCTAATCGGCAAGGGCGTGCCGGTCCTGATCTGCACCGGCGGCGTGCTGCCGCGCGCGATGCGGCTGATGTGGCCGGACCTGCCGATCCTGAGGAAGCCCCTCAATCCCGATCGCCTGGTCGAGGCGCTGGGCGCGCTCTGCCCCGAGCCGGTGGGCGAGAGCCGGGTCTAGCGGGCGCACCCGCGCGGGCGGCGGATCACCGGCCGCCGCCCTCGTCCCGGCAGCCGAAGCCCTACTCCCCCCACCGCAGAGCCGCCGCCGCCGCCAGCGTGCCGACCACGCCCGCCGCGAGGCTGAGCGCGGCGAGGATCGCCAGCGGCGTCGTGAACGGCACCGTGCCACTGACGGCCGCTTCCGCCGCCGAGACGCCGAAGATCAGGGTCGGCACCATCAGGGGCAGCACCACCACGGCAAGGATCAGGCCGCCGCGGCGGATCGAGGCGGTCAGCGCCGCCCCGACGGCCCCGATGAAGGTCAAGGCCGGGGTGCCGACGAGGAGCGTCAGGCTGGTCGCCGCCATCCCGGTGGGGCTCAGGGCCACGAGGAGCCCGAATAAGGGGGTGGCCAGCGCCAGCGGCAGGCCGGTGGTGAGCCAGTGCGCCGTGACCTTGGCGAGAACCAGGAGCTCCAGCGGGGCGGGGGCGCCGGTGAGGAGATCGAGGGAGCCGTCTTCCTCGTCGGCCTGAAACAGGCGGTCGAGGCCGATCAGCGTCGCCAGCACGGCGGCGATCCACAGGATGCCGGGGCCGATCCGGGCGAGCAGGTTGAGGTCGGGCCCGAGGCCGAACGGCACCAGGGCGACGATCATCAGGAAGAACACCAGGGACAGCGCCCCGGAGCCGCCGATGCGGCCGGCGAGGCGCAGGTCGCGGGCGACCACGGCCAGAAAGGCGCGGCCCATCAGAACGCCTCCGCGAAGGGGTCGGCCGCGGCGTCGGACCGGGCGGCGCGGAACGCCTCGACCGAGAGTTCGCGGGCGCTCTCGAGGCCGAGCGCCTGGTGGGTGGCCGCGATGACGAGGCCGCCTTCCGCCAGATGCCCCCGCATCAGCCCGGCGAGGGCCCCCTGCGAGGCCACGTCGAGGGCGGCGGTCGGCTCGTCGAGGAGCCAGAGCGGCCGGCGGCAGACGAGGAGCCGGGCGAGCGCCACCCGCCGGCGCTGGCCGGCCGACAGGTAGGCGACCGGCAGCGCCGCCGCATGGGCGAGGCCGAGGCGGGCGAGCGCGGCGCGCGGGTCGAGATCGGCCTCGCCGAGCAGGTCGCGGGCGAAGACCAGGTTCTCTTGCGCCGTGAGCGCCCCTTTGAGCCCGTCGCGATGGCCGACGACGTGAAGGCATTCGGGGATGGTGCGCTCGCCCACGCCCTCGGCGACGAGCCGCCCGGCCTCGGGCCGCAGTCGCCCGGCGAGGATGGCGAGCAGCGACGATTTGCCGGCGCCGTTGCGACCGGTCACGGTCAGCGCCTCGCCGGCCTCGAGGGTGAAGGAGAGCCCGGCGAAGACGCGGCGGCCGGAGCGCCGGCAGGCGAGGTTCTCGGCGATCAGGCGCAAGGGCGGGTGTCCAAGGATGGGGATCTCCGGATGGAATCTCCGGGGGCGGGCAACGGCCGCGTTTACGCTATGCGCGCGCCGCCGAGAATGCGCGATTGCGCGGCCACCAGACCCGTAGCGGCCAGTTTCGAAGTGTTCTATACGCATCCCCGGCTGCGCCGCGCGACCTTCAGAGGCGTCCAAACCGTCCTTCGCGCATCCCAGTCCGGGCACCCCCGGGGCGGCGCGCGCACCGTCCGATTCCCGCCGGCAGGCGAGGGCGGGCGGCACACGGGTCTTCCCTGCGTCAGCCAGGGCCGAGCCCGCAGCGCATCCGGCCGAACACTTAGGTGTGGCGCAGGTCCTGCCTGCGCCGTGTTCGACAACCCCTCGCGAGGACCACGCCGTGGCATCGATCGACAGCTTCAAGGCCCGCCAGACGCTTCAGGCCGGCGGAAAAACCTACACCATCTATTCCATCCCCGCGGCCGAGACGAACGGCCTGCCGGATGCGAGCCGCCTGCCCTTCTCGATGAAGGTGCTGCTCGAGAACCTGCTCCGCTACGAGGACAACCGGTCGGTCCGCAAGGCCGACATCGAGGCCGTGGTCGGCTGGCTCGAGAACCGCGGCAAGACCGAGGTCGAGATCGCCTTCCGCCCCGCCCGCGTGCTGATGCAGGACTTCACCGGCGTGCCGGCGGTGGTCGACCTGGCCGCGATGCGCGACGCCATGGTGGCGCTCGGCGGCGATCCGCAGAAGATCAACCCGCTCGTACCGGTCGATCTCGTCATCGACCACTCGGTCATCGTCGACGAGTTCGGCACCCCGAAGGCGCTCGCCGACAACGTCGCGCTCGAATACGAGCGCAACGGCGAGCGCTACACCTTCCTGAAGTGGGGGCAGTCGGCCTTCGACAACTTCTCGGTCGTGCCCCCGGGCACCGGCATCTGCCATCAGGTCAACCTCGAGTACCTGTCGCAGACCGTCTGGACCAAGCCCTTCGAGGGCTCCGAGGTCGCCTATCCGGACTCGCTCGTCGGCACCGACTCGCACACCACGATGGTCAACGGCCTCGCGGTGCTGGGCTGGGGCGTCGGCGGCATCGAGGCCGAGGCCGCGATGCTCGGCCAGCCGCTGTCGATGCTGATCCCCGAGGTCGTCGGCTTCAAGCTGTCGGGCAAGCTGCCCGAGGGCACCACCGCCACCGACCTCGTGCTCACCGTTACCCAGATGCTGCGCAAGAAGGGCGTGGTCGGCAAGTTCGTGGAGTTCTACGGCCCCGGCCTCGACGACATGTCGGTCGCCGACCGCGCCACGATCTCCAACATGGCGCCCGAATACGGCGCGACCTGCGGCTTCTTCCCGGTCGATCAGAAGACCATCGACTTCCTGAAGGTCACGGGCCGCGCGGACGATCGTATCGCGCTCGTCGAGGCCTATGCCAAGGCGCAGGGCATGTGGCGCGATGCGAAGACCCCGGACCCGGTCTTCACCGACACGCTCGAGCTCGACATGGGCGACGTGAGGCCCTCGCTCGCCGGCCCGAAGCGTCCCCAGGACCGGGTGCTTCTCGACGGTGCCAAGCCCGGCTTCGCCCAGTCGATGGAGACCGAGTTCAAGAAGGCGGCCGACATCGCCAAGCGCTACCCCGTCGAGGGCGCCAACTTCGACATCGGCCATGGCGACGTGGTGATCGCCGCGATCACGTCCTGCACCAACACCTCGAACCCGAGCGTGATGATCGGGGCGGGGCTGCTCGCCCGCAACGCCGTCGCCAAGGGCCTGCGCTCGAAGCCGTGGGTGAAGACCTCGCTCGCGCCCGGCTCGCAGGTGGTGGCCGAGTACCTGGAGAAGGCCGGCCTGCAATCGAGCCTCGACGCGCTCGGCTTCAACCTCGTCGGCTTCGGCTGCACCACCTGCATCGGCAATTCCGGCCCGCTGCCGGCGCCGATCTCGAAGGCGATCAACGACAACGACGTGGTGGCCGCCGCGGTGCTCTCGGGCAACCGCAACTTCGAGGGCCGGGTGAATCCCGACGTGCGGGCGAACTACCTCGCCTCGCCGCCGCTCGTCGTCGCCTATGCGCTCGCCGGCTCGATGCAGATCGACATCACCACCGAGCCGCTCGGCACCGGTTCGGACGGAAAGCCCGTCTACCTGAAGGACATCTGGCCCTCGACCGCCGAGGTGCAGGAGTTCATCGAGGCCAACATCACCTCGGCCCTGTTCAAGTCGCGCTACGCCGACGTGTTCGGCGGCGACCAGAACTGGAAGGACGTCGAGGTCACCGAGGCCGAGACCTTCGCGTGGAACGGCGGCTCGACCTACGTCCAGAACCCGCCCTACTTCGTCGGGATGGAGAAGACCCCGAAGCCGGTGGAGGACGTGGTCAATGCCCGCATCCTCGGCCTGTTCCTGGACTCGATCACCACCGACCACATCTCCCCGGCCGGCAACATCCGGGCGGCCTCGCCGGCCGGCAAGTACCTGCAGGACCACCAGGTCCGCGTGCAGGACTTCAACCAGTACGGCACCCGCCGCGGCAACCATGAAGTCATGATGCGGGGCACCTTCGCCAACATCCGCATCAAGAACCAGATGGTGACGGACGAGTCCGGCAACGTGGTCGAGGGCGGCTACACCCTCTACCAGCCGTCGGGCGAGCGGATGTTCATCTATGACGCGGCGATGCGCTACGAGCAGGAGGGCACCCCGCTGGTGGTGTTCGCCGGCAAGGAGTACGGCACCGGCTCGTCGCGCGATTGGGCGGCGAAGGGCACCAAGCTGCTCGGCGTTCGGGCCGTGATCGCCGAGAGCTTCGAGCGCATCCACCGCTCGAACCTGGTCGGCATGGGCGTGGTGCCGCTGGTGTTCCAGGGCGACACGTCCTGGGCCTCGCTCGGCCTGAAGGGCGACGAGACCGTGACGATCGAGGGCCTGGCCGGCGAGCTCAAGCCGCGCCAGACGCTCACCGCCAAGATCACCTCGGCGGACGGCTCGGTGAAGGAGGTCCCGCTGACCTGCCGCATCGATACGCTCGACGAGCTGGAATACTTCCGCAACGGCGGCATCCTGCCCTACGTCCTGCGCCAGCTCGCGGCGTAAGGATTGGTCCTCTCCCCTCGGATGACGCCGGAGGGAGAGGTTCCGAAGACCCGGGAGCCCGTGACAGGGTCCCCGGGGACCGCCACCACGACGGGGGCCTTTCCGGCGGGAAGGGCCCCCGTCGCTTCTCGGGAGACGCGCGATGAGCCCGGACGACAAGATCAACGGCCTGACCACGCTCTCGGCCCGCCACGGCGAGATGATCGCCCGGCTCTCCGAGGCGCAGTCGGATGTCGCCGCCAAGCAGGTGGCCTTGCAGATGGCGGTGCGCTTCGTCGCCGGCATCCTGCGCGGGGTCGATTCCGACCATTACCGCCACCAGCTCAGCGGCTTCCTCGCCATGCTCGAGGACGCGCTGACCCGCGAGGATCCGGATTCCGACCTTGCCCGGCGGGTGCTCGACACCGTCAAGGCGACCCTGGAGCCGGAGGAGGACGAGGACGCGTGAGCCCGCAGGCCTCGTGCGGTCCCAGGCCCGCCTGATCACGTGTGCGCGAGACGATGGCCGGCACCGGAGGGGCGAACCATAACAGCCGGGGCTCCCTCCATGTCGGAGCTCGAGTCCCCGGAGTTCTCATGACCATTCTCAGGACGATCGCGGCCGCCGGCTTCACCGTCGCGGCGAGCGCCGTCGCCTTCGCCGCACCGCAGGTCGAGCGCCTGCGCGGCACGATCGAGCGCGTCGAGGCGGACGCCGTCATCATCCGCACCCGTGCCGGCGCGACGGAGACGATCCGGCTCGGCGCCGGCACGCGGGTGGCGCAGCTCGCACCCGCGAGCCTCGACCAGGTCAAGGACGGCAGCTTCATCGGCACCGCCGCCAAGGCCGGGACCAAGCCCGGCGATCCGCCGGTCGCCCTCGAAGTGCTGATCTTCCCCGAGGCGCTGCGCGGCGCCGGGGAGGGCCACTATCCGTGGGACCGGCTGCCCGACGGCGCCGGCAGCGGCCCGGTCGAGACCAGCATGACCAACGGCACGGTTAAGGCCCCCGAGGTCGAGACCAGCATGACCAACGGCACCGTCGCGGGCGCCGTCGGCGGGAGCGGCGGCCGCACCCTCACGGTCTCGTACAAGGGCCAGAGCCTGGCGGTCGCGGTGCCGCCGGGCACGCCGGTCGTGATGCTGGAGCCGGCCGACCGGGCGGTGCTGGTGCCGGGCGCCAAGGTCTTCGCCTCGGCCGTCCGGGACGGGGACCGGCTCGAGGCGCGCAGCATCTCGGTCGGCAAGGATGGCCTGACGCCGCCGATGTAGGGCAAGGCCGGATCGCGTCCCGCGGCCGGACTTAACGTGGAGTCACGCGCGGGAAACGAGACGAGATCGGCAGCGGCCCCGAGTGGATATCCTCGGGGCCGCCTTCGTTTCGGATGTCTGCCCGAAAATCGGGCGCAACTGCCCCCCAGGAAGCGCGTTGATCATGGCGAGCCGGCCCTCCGGCACAAGACATCGATCGCAAGTCATCACGCCGTGGACGCCGATCAGCGCCGCAGACCTCACCCCTCGTTTCTTGACGGAGCCGGGACCCCCGTTCCCGTAATCGCGCCATGAAGATGATCCCGAGCAATCACGCTGCGAGCTACGGCCAGACGCACGCGACCGCGTCGTCCTTCGCCGATGCGCTGCTGCTCGCCAAGCTCGGGCAGGACTTGCGATCCATGTACACCGACGTGACCGACGAGCCGGTCCCGCAGGAACTCGACACCCTGATCGGCCGGCTGCACGCCGTGCTGGGAGATGAGCCGGAGCGGGCTGGCTAGACCCTGTCCGGACTCCGTCTGTGCTCCCGGAAACCAGGACGTGACTGTACCGCGGAAGCGACAAACCCCAGAACGGTAACGCTCCGGTGCGATCACGCCTTGAGTGCGGGCGCGAAACAGTGTGGGGTGCGCCTCCCAAGCCGCCAGCCCCCCAGCCTCATGCCCTCGCTCTCCCGCATCCGCCTCGCCCTTCCGCTCGCCCTCGCCCTCGCGGTGCTCGGCGGCGCGCCCGGCGCGGGGGCCGCCACGCCGCCCGCCCAGCCGAAGGAGGGGCCGGGAGGCCAGGCCTACGCCGCCGCGAGCGTGGTGAAGCGGGTCCTGGGCCGGGCCGGCGCGGTGACGCTCGCCTATTACGGCAACGGCGCGGCCCCGGCCGAAGGACGGCCGGTCGCGGTGATGCTGCATGCCTGGGGCGCGGTGAATCCACAGGCCTACGGCGCCTGGATCGAGCATCTCGCGCGCTCAGGCACCCTCGTGCTGTTCCCGCGGTTCCAGGAGGTGGGGCGGACCCGGCCGGTCGATGCGAGCGGCATCGCCGCGACCCTGGTCAAGGACGCCCTGGCCGAGCTCGCCGGCGACCAGGAGGCCAAGCCCGACCTGGGCCGGGTGGCGCTGATCGGCCACCTCGCCGGCGTGCCGTTGGCGGCGAACCTCGCGGCTCACGCCAAGGAGACCGGCCTGCCGGTGCCGCGGCTGATCTTCGGCGCCATGCCGGGCGGCATCGCCCGGGACGACAAGGCCCGGGGCATCGCCCTGCACGACCTCAACAATATCGACCCCGCCACGCTGATCGTCACGGTGATCGGCGACCGGGACGCCCGCGCCGCCGACATCGCCGCCCGGCGCGTGATGCGGGAGGCGAGCGCCGTGCCGACCGACCACAAGCTGATGGTCCGCGCCCTCTCCGACGATCACGGCTTCCCGGCGCTTTCCGCCACCCTGGCCGCGCCCGCCGGCACCAACCCGGCCTACGACTTAGGCCAGCTGAAGCTGCCGACCCCCGATCCGAAGCAGAAGCCGGCGCCGTTCAAGTGGTCGGCCGACATGACCCTCACCGGCGAGCAGACCGTGCTGGTCGGGCAGATCAACGGCGCCGGCACCGACAGCCTCGATTATCTTGCCTTCTGGAAGACCTTCGACATGGCGGCGGCCGCCGCCTTCTCGGGCCAGAGCGCCGCGAGCCTGAAGGGCAACCCGCGCTTCATCGACATGGAACGCTGGAGCGACGGCTGGCCGGTGCGCCGCCTCAGCGTCGAGACCCCGCGCCCGCCGGCCCCGCCCAAGCCCGCGGCGGTGGGTGCGCCGGCGCCGGTGCCGACGAAGCCCGCCGCCAAGCCGATGCCCGGGCGAGGGCAGTGATCGGGCGCACGGATTGGTGATCGCAAATCATCCCAGCCGCGGTTTCATCTCATCCTGAGGTCGTTGGTACGATTACCCATAATAAAAAGTATGAGGAATTCGATGAAGCTCTTCTACGCCAAGACCTCGCCCTTCGTCCGCAAGGTGCTGGTCGTCGCCCACGAACTCGGGTTGTTCGAGCGTCTGGAGCTGCTTGCGGCCGCGGCCCACCCGATCAACCGCGACGCGACCATCCGGACGCAGAATCCGCTCGCTCAAGTGCCGACCTTGATCCTCGACGACGGCACGATGCTCGCCGACAGCCGGGTGATCTGCGAGTATCTCGACCATGTCGGGCAGGGCGGTGTCTTCCCGGCGCCCGGCCCCGCGCGCTGGGCTGCGCTCACTGCGCAATCGACCGGCGACGGCCTGCTCGATGCGGCTTTGCTCTGCGTCTACGAGACCCGGGTGCGGCAGGAGAGCGAGCGCTCGCCGGCCTGGGTCGCCGGCCAGCGGGAGAAGATCGTCGATGCGCTGGCGCAGATCGAGGCGGCGGCGCCAGGCCTCGGCGAGCGGATCGACATCGCCACCATCACGTATGGCTGCGCCCTGGGCTACCTCGACCTGCGCCTGCCCGATCTGGGTTGGCGCGAGCGCGCCCCGGCGGCGGCGTCGTGGTACGCGCGGTTCGGTGAGCGCCCGTCGATGCAGGCGACCCGGCCGGAGTGAGGACCGGATCCCGGTGATTTGGCGCGGCTCTTGCTGCGTCGGACCCGCTCCGCCCGCGGGTTTTCTCGCCCAAGATCGTCACTCCGATGAACGACTTTGTCGCGCTCCTCCTCGCCGCCCTGACCTTTTGCCTCGGCTACTGGGCCGCCGGCCTCGCCGTGCGCCTCGCCGTGCGGCTCGATCTCGGCCACGCCCATCTGGGCGAGGGAAACCTCGCTCAGGTCTGCCTCGCCCTGGCGGTGGCGGTCGTCGCCTGGCGCTTCGCCAGGGGGGCGGGATCGGCTCGGGCCTGACCCGGGCGACGGCCATCCATGCGGGCGGTTCCTAGCCGCCCTGCTTCACCGCCCGTTGCGCGGAGCCGGTCTTTGTCGCGAGTCTCCGTCGAGCACGGAGGCTCGGGCCATGTCGACACGCCTGCTGAAGAAGACCGCGATCGTGTTCGGTGCGGGCTCCGCCGGCACCGGCTGGGGCAACGGCAAGGCCGTGGCGGTGGCCTTCGCCCGGGAGGGCGCCCGGGTGATCTGCGTCGACCGCGGCTTCGCCGCCGCGGAGGAGACGGCGCAGCTCATCGCCGAGGAGGGCAACGAGGCCGAGGCCCTCTGCGCCGACGTCACCGATTACGACGCGGTGGCGAGGGCGGTGGCGACCGGGGAAGCCCGCTTCGGCCGCATCGACATCCTGCACAACAATGTCGGCCTGCCGGAGGCCGGCGGCCCCGAGGACCTCGACGAGGAAACCTGGCGCCGGGCGATCGAGGTCAATGTCGGCGGCGTCTGGCGCACCTGCAAGGCGGTGCTGCCGGGGATGCGGGCGCGGCGGTCCGGTGCGGTGGTCAACATCTCGTCGGTCGCCTCCCGGCGCTGGACCGGCACCCCGGCGTTCGCCTACGCGGCCGCCAAGGCGGCGGTGAACCAGGCCACGATCTCGGTGGCGATGCAGTATGCCCGCGACGGCATCCGGGCCAACGCGATCCTGCCGGGGCTGCTCGACACCACCCTCGCCGACGAGTGCCGCGGCGCCGGCACCCCGGATGCGGGCCGTGACCGCCGGGTGCCGCTCGGCCGCCTCGGCGAGGCCTGGGACATCGCCCATGCGGCGGTCTTCCTGGCCTCGGACGAGGCCCGGTTCATCACCGGCGTATGCCTGCCGGTGGATGGCGGCCAGAGCTGCAGCATGGTGGCCCTGGCCTGAACGGCCCGATCGGGGCACGGCCCGCCGGAAACAATGTGGCGGAAGCGTTACAGCTGGGGCCGAAGCGATCGCCGCGGCCAAGCTCATCTTTCCCGCCCACGCGGCGACGGTTAGGCTGACCGGCATAACGGCGCGGCGGGCCCGGACGGGGCCGCTCTTGCGCCGCCGGGAGCCGGCCTCCAGAAACCTCGCGGGAGTGATCCTCGCAGGGTTTCCCGGGGGTGCGGCTTCGCGCCATCCGGGAAAGCGACCGAATGCGGACGACAATGAAGGCTGCCTTGAACGCGCGGGCCGCCCGCCGCGTCGCGGCCGTGGCGACCTTGGCCGTGCTCGCGGGCTGCGCCACGCCGGTGCTGACCCAGACCGGCCTTCTGACGAACTACGATCACCTGACGCCGAGCGAGGCGACCGCCACCAAGTCGCGGATCTTCATCGACAAGGCCGCGATGTCACGGGTGCGGACCGTCCGCATCATCCCCACCACCTTCTCGGCGGCGGTGTCCGGCCCCGGCGTGACCGAGCAGGAGCGCCGGGTCGTCTCCAACGCGGCGGACCGGGCGCTCTGCTACGAGCTGTCGCTGCGCTACGACGTGGTCTCGTCCGGCCCGGCCGACCTGACCGTGCGGGCGAACGTCACCCGCGCCGGCCTCACCAACGTGCCGGCCTCCGGCGTCGCCGTCGGCGCCTCGGCGGCGATCACGATCGCCGCGCAGGTCGGCGTCGGCTTCGCCGACACCATCGGCAAGGTGCCTGTGCCGCGCCTGCCGATCGGGCTCGGCGACCTCACGGTCGAGGCCGAGGCCCTGGATGCCCGCCGCCAGCAGCGCGCCGCGATGGTGTGGGCCGGGGGCGCCAACTCCTTCACCAACCAGGCCCGCTTCTCGGCCATCGCCGACATCTACGACCTTGCCGGCGATTTCGGGCAGGATTTCGGCTCGTATCTCGCCACCGGCGAGGACCCGTTCGAGTCCGAGCTGACCATCCCGACCTACGAGCGCATCCGCGTGACGATGCTGGGCGAGATGCCCCGCGATCCCGACTGCCAGGCCTTCGGCCGGGCGCCTGGCGTGGACGGCATCATCGGCGATTCCTTCGGCCTGCCGCCGGACTGGACCGACAAGGGGCCGACGGCCGGGCGATAGCGAGGGCAGGGCGTCTCAGCTCAATGATGGCTTGGCGGTCATAAATCGCGGCCCCGAGAGCCAGATCGAGGAGGATGCCGGCCGCCACCGCCGCGAGGGCGGGGCCCGGCCCGACGCCGCGGTCGGTCAGCACAGCCGCCGCCGCGTCGAACCGCCAGAGCCCGACGAGGCCCGAGCCGAGCCAGAACAGGCTCAAGCCGCCGACGACGACCGGTTTCAGGAGCCAGAGCCGGCCGAACCAGCGCTCCTGCACCGTGGAGGGGAGGCCGGCGCAGGCTGGCGCGGAGCCCCGTCAGTACCGGCCCGCCGCCAGGGCCCGGCGCGCCGGTGACGCCCTCGGTGACCTGGACGAGGGCGGTGCTGCGCAGGGGCGAGCGCCAGCCGAGCCGGCCGAGACCGTCGCTGACGGCCACGCCCGGCCGCACGAGGAAGAGCGGCACCGCGAGGATCGTGGCCGGCGGATGCCCGAGCCAGGCCCGGAACGCCGCCACCACGTCGCTCAAGGGATGCGCCTCATCCTCGACGAGATCGTCGGCTGCTCGCGCCGGCACTCGCCCCTCGATGGCGAGGCGCACGGCCTCGGCCACATCCTCCACATGCACAATCTGGATCGGCCCGGCGCCATCGACCACGGGGAGGAGGAGCGGCGCGGAGGCGAGCGGCCCGCAGCAGAGCGGTTCCCCCATAGGCGGTGGGGGCCAGCACGAGGCCGGGGCGCAGGATCGTCCAGTCGAGGTCTGCTTGCGCCAGGGCGGCATCGGCCGCATCCTTGGTGCGCAGGAAGGCGGTCCGGGCGTCCGGGGCGGCGCCGACGGTGGAGACCTGCACGACCCGTCGGATCTCGGCCTCGGCGCAGGCCCGGAACAGGGCCCGCATGGCGATGTCCTGGACGGCGTGCACGTCGTCGCGCGGTCCAGTCCTGCAGCACGCCCGCGCAGTTCACCACCGCATCGCAGCCGGCGATCAGCGGCTGCCACGCGGCGGGCTCGCTCAAGGCCGCGATGTCGCGGTCGATCCAGGTCGCCTCGAGAAAGCGGCGCCTCGCCGACCCGGTGTCGCGCCGGAGGGCGACCACGGCGTGACCGGCATCGAGCAGGCGGAGGAGCACGGCGGAGCCGATCAGGCCGTAGCCGCCGAGTACCAGGATCGGCATCGGGCGACGGCCTCCGGGTGAGACGCTCCCCGCCGATTCGCCTAAGGGTCGCCCACGCTGCAAGATCGACGTCGAAACGGTCTCGCCCGGAGGTTACGATGATCGTGGGGCAGCCCGCCGTCCAGGCAGGCTGCCCCACGACGTCTTCGCCTAGAAATAGGACTTCAGCGGGCCGCGCCGGCGCACGTCGAGCGTGGCGCAGTGGAACGAGCCGCCGAACGGACCGTAGGACAGGAACGGCGTCGGGATCGGGTCGAAGCCCCAATCCTTGAGCGCCTTGATCAGGGTCGGCTGGCTCGCATCGACCACGATCTTCTTCTCGTCAATGGCGAGCACGTTGATCGAGGTCCAGGGCGAGCACATCGAGATCTTGCTCATGAAGCCCTCGACGGGGTCGGGGCGGGGCGCGATCAGCACGTCCCATTTCTTGAGCACCGCCGGCAGCTTTTCGACGTCGATGTAGTCGGGGTTGACCAGCACCTTGCCGGGGGCGAGCGGCATGAACGACGAGTCGATGTGCATCGGCTGCGGGCAGCGGCTCTCGATCTCGTGGATGCGGAAGCCCGGCCCGAGGTGCCGGCGCAGCCACTCGATGCCCATCAGATTCGTCACGTTGGAGCGGGTGACGAACAGGTCTCGGCCGCAGCGCACGAAGTCGGCCGCGTCGAAGACCGGCTCGAACTCGTTGACCGTGAACTGCATCGGCTCGCCGGCCTTCAGGTTCGGCACCCGGTAATCGTAGTTGTAGAGCTCGTCGGTGAGCTGGGGCCGCGGCGCCGAGGTCCATCGCGCGCCGGCCCGGAAGTACTCCTTGAACAGCGAGCGGTAGGCGTCGCCCTCGAAGTAGCGCGAGCGCCAGCACATCGGGCTCTCGATGATCTCGTCGCCGATCACCAGGTACGGATCGCGCGGGCAGGCGACGCAGAAGCCGCGCGACGACCAGCGCGGCGCCCGGAACTTCTTCGAGAAGTCGACCGAATCCGGGCGACGGATCTTCACGCCCTCGCCGGCCAGGATCTTGATGAAGCCGTCCAGCTCCTGCTGGGCCAGCTTCTTCATGAATTTCGGGTACTTCCAGCCCGAGGCGAGCCGGTAGAACGGCTGGGCGGCCCGCGGCAGGTTGAAGATCACCGTCAGGTGGTGGGTCGGGATCGTGGCGCCGTCGAGCGAGCCGACGATCACCTCCTCCAGCGGGTCCCACTCGTTCCAGGCCATGACCGGCGATTGCGGCGCCGGGGCCCGGCCCGGGGCGTCATCCTGGAAGGCGGCCAGGTCGCGTGCGGCTGCAACGTCGAGCGCGCCGCGCTCGGCCTCGAAGGTCGTCTCCCGATCCATGCTGTTCATCCCCTGACGGCCGTCACGAGCGGCCTCCCTTCGCGGCTCCGGCCCCCGCCGGCCGAAACGGGGCGGGGAGGAAGCTGCGCCATAACATAGGCTTGCGGCGTTGCTTGGGCGGCAATGCTTTGGGCTGGCCCGCCGCGCCGGTGGAGCATGCCGGTTTCGCCGGCACTGTGTCCGGGCGGTGATAGACAGCGCCCATCAAAGCTGCAACGTGCCGGGATGCAACGGCGCTGCTTTGTTTCGACTCCGTTGCCGGAATGGCGCGCCCCCGGGGCCCCTGCCGCTGCGACAGAAAGAGGGTCATGAAGCGACTGACGACACTGGGCCTGATCGCCGGCCTGTGCACCGTGATCGGCCTGTTCGTCTCCTCGGGGCCGGAGGCGGTCGCGGAAGCCCTGTGGGCGTCCGGCTGGGGCGCGCTGCTGGTCGTGGCGGCGCGTTTCGTGGCCGTCGCCTGGGCGGGCCTCGGCTGGTGGGTGGTGTTTCCCCGCGGCGAGAGGCCGCTGCTGCGGGCTTGCGTCAGCGTGCGCTTCGTGCGCGAAGGCATCAACACGCTCCTCCCGGTGGCGCAGGTCGGCGGCGACCTGATCGGCGCCCGGCTGCTCACGCGCCAGGGTGTGACCGGCGCGCTGTCGGGCGCCAGCACCCTCGTCGACCTGATGGTCCAGGCGCTGACCCAGTTCCTGTTCACGCTGGCCGGCCTCGGCATCCTGGTGGCGCTCGGGGGCGACGGGCCGATCGTGCATTACGTCGGCCTCGGCCTCGTGGTGGCGGCGCCGGCCCTGCTGGCCTTCTACCTGGTGCAGCGCCGCTTCGGGCAGAGCCTGCTCCAGGCGGCGATCAACCGCTTCGCCGGCGGGCGCGAGTGGCGGATCTTCGGGGCGGTCGACGTGCTGTTCGAGCGCCTGCGCGGCCTCTACGCCGCCCGCGGCCGCATTGTCACCGCCATCGGCACGCATCTGTTCGGCTGGATCATCGGCACCCTCGAGGTCTGGATCGCGCTCCGCTTCATGGGCTACGAGGTCGGCTTCCTCGAGGCGATCGTGATCGAGAGCCTGGCCCAGGCGGTGCGCGGCGCCGCCTTCGCGGTGCCGGGCGCGCTCGGCGCCCAGGAGGGCGGCCTGATCGCGCTCTGCGCGGTGTTCGGCATCCCGGCCGAGGCGGCGCTCGCCCTGTCGCTGATCAAGCGCCTCGCCGACCTCGCGGTCGGGCTGCCGAGCCTGATGCTCTGGCACGCCATGGAGAACGACGTCGCCCAGGGCCGCTCCGCGGCGGCCGGGATCGGCGCGGCCCTGCGGGCGCGCTTTCGCCCGCGCCCGGCCCCGTTGCGGCAGGCGCCGATGCCCGCCTACGGCTACGCCGCGGCGCCCGCCGACGGCAAAGGAGAGTGATCTGGTGCAGACCCGACGCGAGACCCTGCGCAGCCTGACGATCGCCGGCCTCCTGGTGGCCGCGCTGCCGGCCCTGGCCCAGATCCCGGCCGCCGCCCCGGCGGCCGGGGAGGGCGACCCGGCCGTCGCGACCGTGCGGCGCATGACCGACGCCCTCGAGGCCGCGCTCAAGGCCGGCGACGTGCGTGCCCGGGCCGAGATCCTGTCCGGCCCGATGAAGGCGAATTTCGACCTCCCGGCGATGCTGCGCCTCGGCGTCGGCACCCGCTGGAAGGAGATCCCGGCCGAGAAGCAGCAGGCCCTGATCGCCGCCTTCGAGCCCTATCTGGCGGCGACCTACGCCACGCGGCTCGGCGCCGCGACGGGCAGCACCTTCGCCATCGACCCGAAGAGCGAGCCCCGCGGCAACGGCCACATCGTCCACGTCACGGTGACCGACGGCAGCGGCGACACCTCCCCGGTCGATTACGTGCTGAACACCGACAACCGGATCACCGACGTCTACCTCCAGGGCACGGTGAGCGAAGCCGGCACCCTGCGCACCGGCTTCACCGAGCCGCTGCAGGAGGGCGGGCCCGACGGCCTCCTGGCTCACCTGCGCAAGTCCACCGAGACGATGCTGGCGGCGCCGGCGCCCAAGAGCCCGACTTCCACGGCCCCGGCCGCCAAGTAGTCGCGACGCCGCCGCTCCGCGACGGTCGGCGGCCCCCGGCCCCGACCCGCAGACCCAACCCACAACACACCCGCCGCGCGTTCCGTGCGGCCAACTCTCTCCCAGGGATCGCCGCCCGCCATGGAATGGACCTGGATCTCCGCCCTGTTGCTCGTCCTGGCGCTCGCCGGATGCGTCTACGGCCTGACGACCGCCTGGCTCGCTGGGCGCCTCGCACGCCGCCCGGTGCCGCGCCTCGCCTCCGGGGCAGCACGCCCCTCCGTGACCCTGCTCAAGCCGCTCTGCGGCGACGAGCCGAACCTCTACCTGAACCTCACCACCTTCTGCACCCAGGCCTATGCGGGCGCGATGCAGGTGGTCTTCGGGGTGCAGAACGCGGCCGATCCGGCGATCGCCGTGGTGCACCGGCTCCAGGCCGAGCACCCTGATCTGCGCATCGACCTGGTGATCGACGCCCGCCAGCACGGCTCGAACCGCAAGGTCTCGAACCTCATCAACATGGCGGGGCTGATCGCCCACGACGTGGTGGTGCTGGCCGACAGCGACATGGTGGTGGCGCCCGACTATCTCGAGCGCATCGTCGCCGAGCTGGGCCAGCCGGGCGTGTCCGGCGTGACCTGCCTGTATCACGGCCTGCCCGCCAACCGTGGCGTCTGGGCCCATCTCTCGGCGCTCGCGATCGACACCCAGTTCCTGCCGAACGTGCTGATGGGCACGGGCTTAGGCCTCGCCGATCCGTGCTTCGGCTCGACCATCGCGTTCCGCACCGAGATGCTCGCCCGCATCGGCGGCTTCGAGGCGATCCGCAACGATCTGGCCGACGACTACACCCTCGGGGCGGCGCTCCGCGCCCAGGGTGGCGTCGTGGCGATCCCGAACTTCACCATCGGGCACACTTGCGTCGACACCTCGCTCTCCGGCCTGTGGCGCCACGAGACCCGGTGGAACCGCACCATCCGCAACGTCGACCCGGTGGGTTACGCCGGCACGCTGGTCACCCACGCCTTTCCGCTGGCGCTGATCGCGGCGCTCCTGCCCGATTCGGGCGCCTACACCCTCGCCACCGCCGCCCTGGCGCTGGCCTGCCGGATCGTGCTGTGCATGCGGGTCGAGCGGGCCTTCGGCCTCGAGCCGCACCCCTACTGGCTGCTGCCGATCCGCGACCTCCTGTCCTTCGCCGGCTTCGCCTGGTGCTTCATGTCCGGCGCCGTGACTTGGAAAGGTCATGATTATCGGGTCGTTGCGGACGGTACGCTGATCCCGGATTCCGGCCTCGCCCGCGAGTCCGGCGCTCCCTCGACTTAAAATACCTCATCGGGCCGCCCGGCGGCCTCACCGGCCGCATCCGCGGCCTCCTCTCCTCAAGAGACGATCCACCCGATGATGCGGACCCTCTTCCTCCAGGCCCCCACCTTCGACGGCTTCGACGGCGGCGCCGGCTCGCGCTACCAGGCCAAGCGCGAGATCAAGTCGTTCTGGTACCCGACCTGGCTCGCCCAGCCGGCCGCCCTGGTGCCGAACTCCAAGCTGATCGACGCGCCGCCGCACGACATCAAGCTGCCGGAGATCGTGGCCCAGGCCAACGACTTCGACCTCGTGGTGCTGCACACCTCGGTGCCGTCGTTCAAGTCGGACGTGAAGACCATCGAGGCGCTGAAGGCGGCCAACCCCAAGCTGATCGCCGGCCTGATCGGCGCCAAGGTGGCGGTGGACGCCGCCGGGTCGATGGCCCAGGCGCCGGTGGTCGATTTTTGCGCCCGCAACGAGTTCGACTTCACCGTCAAGGAGGTCGCCGAGGGCGTGCCGATGGCGGAGATCAAGGGTCTCTCCTACCGGGATGCCGACGGTGTCGTGGTCCATAACCCGGACCGCGAGATCATGACCGACATGGACCAGCTGCCGTTCGTGACCTCGGTCTACAAGCGCGACCTGCAGATGGAGAAGTACTTCATCGGCTACCTGAAGCACCCCTACATCTCGTTCTATTCGGGCCGGGGCTGCAAGTCGCGCTGCACCTTCTGCCTGTGGCCGCAGACGGTCGGCGGCCACACCTATCGCACCCGCTCGGTCGCGCACGTGATCGAGGAGATCAAGTACTGCCTGAAGGAGTTCCCGCAGACCAAGGAGTTCTTCTTCGACGACGACACCTTCACCGACAACCTGCCGCGCGCGGAAGAGATCGCCCGCGAGCTCGGCAAGCTCGGCGTGACCTGGTCGTGCAACGCCAAGGCCAACGTGCCGCGCGAGACCCTGAAGGTTCTGAAGGAGAACGGCCTGCGCCTGCTGCTGGTCGGCTACGAGTCGGGCAACCAGCAGATCCTGCACAACATCAAGAAGGGCATGCGGGTCGAGGTCGCGGAGAAGTTCACGAAGGACTGCCACGAGCTCGGCATCGCCATCCACGGCACCTTCATCCTCGGCCTGCCCGGCGAGACCAAGGAGACGATCCAGGAGACGATCGCCTTCGCCAAGCGGATCAACCCGCACACCATCCAGGTCTCGCTCGCAGCACCCTATCCGGGCACCTTCCTGTACAAGCAGGCGGTGGAGAACGGCTGGCTCGACAAGGACAACGCCGAGCTGGTCGACGAGAATGGCGTGCAGATCGCGCCGCTGCACTACCCGCACCTGTCCCACACCGAGATCTTTAACTCGGTGGAGGAGTTCTACAAGAAGTTCTACTTCCGCGCCCCGAAGATCGCCTCGATCGTCAGCGAGATGGTGCGCTCACCCGACATGATGAAGCGGCGCCTGCGCGAGGGCGTCGAGTTCTGGCACTTCCTGCGCGAGCGCCAGGGCGTCGCCAAGAAGGCGGCCTGAATCGAGAGGCGTGAGCCTTCACGCCTGACACGCCTGCCTTGAAGCGGGTGCGAGCCTCTCCGTCCGCCCGGACGGGGAGGCTCTTTCGTATCGCGAGACTTGAGCCGCCCATGACCATGCCCGCGCCCCGCAAGCGCCTCGTCGTCACCTCGGACGATTTCGGCCTCTCGCCCCAGGTCAACGCAGCGGTGGAGCAGGCCCACCGGCACGGCATCCTCACCGCGGCGAGCCTGATGGTCTCCGCACCCGCCGCCGCCGACGCGCTGGCGCGGGCCCGGGCGATGCCGTCCCTGCGGGTGGGGCTGCACCTCGTGCTGGTCGAGGCCTGGCCGACCCTGCCGGCGGCGGAGCTGCCCGATCTTACCGACGGCGCCGGGCTCATGCGGGCCGACCAGGCGCGGCTCGGTCTCGACCTGGCACTGAAGGCCCGCGCCCGGCGCCAGCTCGAGGCCGAGATCCGGGCGCAGTTCGAGGCCTTCCGGGCGACCGGGCTGCCCCTCGACCACGTCAACGCGCACAAGCACTTCCACATCCACCCGATCATCGCCGGGATGGTGTTGGCGGTCGGGCGCGATTACGGGATGCGGGCGATCCGAGTGCCGCGCGAGCCGCGGGACACCTTGCGCCGCGCCGAGCCCGGGACGACGCCCGGCCTCGCCCTCGACACCGCGCCGTGGTCGGCCCTGCTGCGCGCCCGGGCCCGGCGCGCCGGTCTTCTCGTCCCCGACCGCGTGCTCGGCCTCGCCTGGTCGGGGGCGATGATGCCCGCCCGGGTCCAGGCCCTGCTGGGCCAGCTGCCGGACGGGCTGACCGAGCTCTACCTGCACCCCGCCACCGATGGCGGCTTCCCCGGCGAGGCGCCGGGCTACGCCTATGCTCAGGAACTCGCCGCCCTGGTGGCGCCCGGCAGCCGGGCGGCGCTGGCGGCTTCGGGTGCCGTGACGGGCGGTTTCTCGGATTTCTCTCGCTGAGGCGCCGCCGGCTCGGCTACCGACGGGGCGGGGCCGGGCACGCGGCCCGTCCTCCGGGAGCCTTTTGCATGCGCCGCCTCGAGACCCCGATCCGAGCCCTGCACCGTGCGGGCGGCGCGGCGTGCCTCGTCCTCGCCCTCGTTGCGCCAGCAGGGGCGGCCGAGATCACGCTTCTCACCACCGGTGCCTACAAGCCGATCGCGGCCGCGCTGGTGCCGGATTTCGAGCGCCGCACCGGCCACAGGGTGACGATCCGCAACGGCACCGCCGGAGCGGTGGCGCAGGCGATCCGCGACGGTGCGCGCCCCGACCTCGTGGTGCTGACCCCGAACGGCCTGGAGGCGCTGATCCGAGACCGTCATCTCGCCGGTGCGCCGCCGATGCCGCTCGCGAAGGTCGGCATCGGCGTCGCGGTCCGTGACGGAGCGCCGGTTCCCGACATCGCCACCGTGGCAGGCTTTCGCGAGGCGCTGCTCCAGGCGCGGGCCGTCGCGATGGTCGATCCGGCCTCGGGCGGGTCGAGCGGGATCTACCTCGCGCAGCTCTTCGAGCGCCTCGGCATTGCGGATCGGCTCAAGGACAAGCTCGTCCTGGTGCAGGGCGGGCTGGCTGCCTCGCGCCTCGTCTCCGGCGAGGCCGACCTCGCGCTCCAGCAGACGAGCGAGCTGCTGATCGTGGCGGGCGCGCGCCTCGTCGGCCCAATCCCGGCGGAGTTGCAGAACGACACCGTGTATGCCGGGATGGTCCCGGTGGGGGCGGCAGAGGCCGAGGCTGCCGCTGCGCTCCTGCGCAACCTCGCCGGTGCCGGCGCCGCGCCGGTCCTGGCGGAGAAGGGCATGGCGCCGCCGTGACCGGCTCCGAGACGCGGCCCGGGTTGCCGCAGGCCCGATTTTAAGCGCCGCGCCCTCCTTGAAACCGCCCGGGCGACCCCGCATGTAAATGTCGTTCACATTCACATCCTGCGGGAGATCGTGACGTGTCGTATACCTCAGCCCCCTGGTCGAGCGGCCGTGCCTGCCGCAACGGCCCGTTCCCACGCCGCTCGATCGAGATCGGCGCGATCGTCATCGGTTTCATCTATGCGTGGCCGTTGGCCGCGGCCTACGTGGTGTGGAAGCTCATGGGTTATCCGGCTCTCAACGAGATGAAGTCCTTCGCCGAGCGGTCCTTCCGGAATGGCTTCTCGGGCTTCTCCGGCTTCGGCGCGGCCCGCCACGACAGCGGCAACTGGGCCTTCGAAGAGTATCGCCGCAAGGAGATCGAGCGCCTCGAAGAGGAGCGCCGCCGCCTCGAAGAGGAGAGCCGCGCCTTCACCGAGTTCGTGGACGAGCTGAAGCGTGCCCGCGACCGGGAGCAGTTCGACGCCTTCATGGCCCGCCGCCGCGCCGGTTCGAACTTCTGATCGCCTCGCCGGAGGGCAGCCTGCCGCGATGTTGAGCGGCGCGCCTCGGCCTTAAGCTTGACGCACCGAATTGCGCGGGGCTACCCTCTACCAGGTCAAGCACTCGACAGGCTCTCCGCGGCCCCCGCGGGGAGCCTTCTCCGTTGAAGGACGGCGCGGCCGCATGACCAGTTCCAACCGCTCGACGCATATCCGGCTCACCTCGCATCCGGAGCCGGGCGCCGCCCGCTGGCCGATCCGCTGGGGCGCCGCCGACCCGCGCGAGCGGGGGCCGATCATCGGCACCGTCACCAATCCGGCCGATCGCAACGTGATCGGCGCCAATGGCGGCGCCTATTCGCTCTACCGCGCCCTTGCGATCGCGGGCCGGGCGATGAATCCCCTGGCGCGGCCGGACCTCACCAACACCCATCCGGTGGTCGCGATCGGGCCGCACCCGCAATGGGCGGACCCGGAGAAAATCGTCTCCCTCGATCCCTGGGGCCATCTGCCGGGCGAGGTGTTCCGCGAGGCGATTACCTCCGGCACCGACATCCGCCCGACCATCGCGGTGACCAAGGCGCGGTTGAGCCTGCCGGAGATCCTGGCGGCGATGGGCGCCCATCGCCTCGCCGCCGACGGCACGGTGCTGCACGCGACCGGCGACATCTCGGTCACCAAGATCGCGGTCGATCCGGTCTGGTACCTGCCGGGCGTCGCCGCTCGGTTCGGCACCAGCGAGACGGCCCTGCGCCGCATCCTGTTCGAGCAGACCGGCGGCATGTTCCCGGAACTGGTCACCCGGCCCGACCTCCAGGTCTTCCTGCCGCCGATCGGCGGCTGCACCGTCTACGTGATGGGCGAGGTGGCCGGCCTATCCG
The DNA here is from genome assembly GCF_003058325.1 of Methylobacterium currus. NCBI lineage: Bacteria > Pseudomonadati > Pseudomonadota > Alphaproteobacteria > Hyphomicrobiales > Methylobacteriaceae > Methylobacterium > Methylobacterium currus. Next base: position 303,421 of record NZ_CP028844.1, on the reverse strand, counting down.
ACCCGCGCCGGCGCATCGCCTGCCGCGTCCACGACGAGTGCAACGGCTCGGACGTGTTCGGCTCCGACATCTGCACCTGCCGGCCCTACCTCACCCACGGCATCGAGGAATGCGTGCGGGAGGCGCAAGCGGGCGGCACCGGCGTCATCGTCTACAACCGCAAGGAAGGGCGGGCGCTCGGCGAGGTGACCAAGTTCCTGGTGTACAACGCGCGCAAGCGCCAGGAGGGGGGCGATTCCGCCGCCACCTACTTCGAGCGCACCGAGTGCGTCGCCGGCGTGCAGGATGCCCGCTTCCAGCAGCTGATGCCGGACGTGCTGCACTGGCTCGGCATCCGCCGCATCGACCGGCTGATGTCGATGTCGAACATGAAGTACGACGCCATCACCGGGTCGGGCATCGAGGTCGGCGAGCGGGTGCCGATCCCGCCGGAGCTGATCCCGCCCGACGCCTCGGTCGAGATGGAAGCCAAGAAGGCGGCGGGCTATTACGCGCCGGACGGCGTCACCGAGTCCCTCGACGCCGTGAAGGGCCGCGATCTCGAGCGGTTCTGACGAACCGAGCGGTTCTGACAAACCCACGATGGCGCCGCGAACTATCTCTGGAGATGCCCGTGCCTGAGTTTTCGACCGCCCGCAGCCTGCTCTCGGCCCGGGCGGTGCGCGCCCGCGCCGAGACCCTGCTCAAGGCCGGCCTCGACGGGCAGCTCGACCATTTCGTGGTCGATCTCGACCGCCTGGGCGCCTGCGCCGACGCCGTGGTCGAGACCATCCGCGAGGCCTATCCGGACCTCGCGATCCCCTACCACGCCCGCTGGCGCCACTTCTCGGTCGGCGGGTTCGAGCGCTGGGGCTCCCTCGTCCATGCCGCGCCCTTCGAGGACCCGGCCGAGCAGGCCCGCGCCGCCTTCGACCTCGTGGTGGTGAGCGTGCTCCTCGATGCCGGCGCCGGACCGACCTGGCGCTACGAGGAGGGCCGCACCGGCGAGACCTATGCCCGCTCGGAAGGGCTGGCGGTGGCGAGCTTCGACATGTTCGTCTCGGGCCTGTTCTCCTCCGAGCCCGAGGATCCGTTCCGCGCCGATGCCCGCGCGCTGGCGACCCTGACCGAGGCGGAGCTGGCCGACGGCTTCCAGGTCTCGCCGACGAACCCGCTCGTCGGCCTGTCCGGCCGCACCGCCCTCCTCAACCGCCTCGGCCAGGTCGCGGCGGCGGATCCCGAGGGCTTCGGGCCGCAGGCGCGGCCTGGCTTCCTGTTCGACCTCATCAAGGCGAAGTCCCGCGACGGCGAGGTCCCTGCGGAGGCGGTGCTGGAGGTGCTGCTGACCCATCTCGGGCCGATCTGGCCCGGCCGCATCGTCCTCGACGGCGTCGATCTCGGGGATACCTGGCGACATCCGCTGGCCGGCGGCACCGGGCCGACGGAAGGCTTGGTGCCGTTCCACAAGCTGTCGCAGTGGCTCGCCTACTCGCTGCTGGAGCCGTTGGAGGAGGCCGGCCTGACCGTCACCGGCCTCGACGCCCTGACCGGCCTGCCCGAGTACCGCAACGGCGGCCTCTTCCTCGATACCGGGGTGCTGGCCTTGCGGCGGCCCGAGGAGGCATCGCGCCCGCACGAGGTCGGGTCGCGCCTCGTCGTCGAGTGGCGGGCGCTCACCGTGGCGCTCCTCGACCGGCTGGCGCCGCTGGTGCGGGAGCGGCTCGACATCGAGGACCCGGCCGCGCTGCCGCTGGCCAAGGTGCTGGAAGGCGGCACCTGGGCGACAGGCCGGCGCCTGGCGAAATCCTTGCGGCCGGAGGGCGCGCCGCCGCTGGCCATCGCGAGCGACGGCACCGTATTCTAAAGGCATCTGAGAGCGTGATCGTGAGCGGGGAGACGGCGATGCAGGGTGCGGGTGCGCGCGGGGAGACGGGTGTGGCGCCGGTGACGGTGGTCGATCACCCGCTGGTGCAGCACAAGCTGACCCTGATGCGGGACAAGGCCCGCTCGACCAAGGGCTTCCGCCAGCTCCTGAACGAGATCGGGATGCTGCTCGCCTACGAGGTCACCCGCGACCTGCCGCTGGAGCCGGTCGAGATCGAGACCCCGCTGGTGACGATGCAGGGGGCGCAGATCGCCGGCAAGAAGCTCGTCCTGGCGCCGATCCTGCGCGCCGGCGTCGGCTTCCTCGACGGCATGCTGTCGCTCCTGCCCTCGGCCCGCGTCGCCCATATCGGGCTCTACCGCGACCCGGATTCGCTCGAGGCGGTCGAGTACTATTTCAAGGCACCCTCCGACCTCGCCGACCGCACCGTGCTGGTCCTCGACCCGATGCTGGCGACGGCGAACTCGGCGGTCGCCGCGGTGGACCGGCTGAAGGAGCGCGGCGCGCGCGACCTGCGCTTCGTCTGCCTGCTCGCCGCGCCGGAGGGCCTGGCCAAGTTCCAGGGCTCCCACCCGGACGTTCCGGTCTGGACCGCCTCGATCGACAGCCACCTGAACGAGCACGGCTACATCCTGCCGGGTCTGGGCGATGCCGGTGACCGGATGTATGGGACGCGGTAGGCCCTTGCTGATGGGGGCCTTGCCGGTGGGCCGCCCGCGCGGCAGGTAAGCACGCACAGCCTGCAACACCGGAGCCGCCCCATGCCGTCGATCCCCGCCACCATGCGCCAGATCCGCTTCAACGGGGCCGGCGGTCCGGAGGTGATCGGGATCGAGACCGTGCCGGTCCCGCGGCCGGGGCCGAACCAGGTTCTGGTCGAGGTCGTGGCGGCGGGCGTGAACCGGCCCGATTGCCAGCAGCGCGCCGGCAAGTACCCGCCGCCGCCCGGTGCCACCGAGGTGCCGGGCCTGGAGATCGCCGGCCGCGTCGTCGCCCTCGGGGAGGGCGTCACGGGTCTTGCCGAGGGCCAGGAGGTCTGCGCGCTGACGATCAGCGGCGGCTACGCCGAGTACTGCGTCGCGGAAGTCGCGCTGTGCCTGCCGAAGCCCGGGCCGCTCTCCCTCGTCGAGGCGGCGGGCCTGCCGGAGAATTACTGGACGGTCTGGACCAACGTGTTCGAGCGCGGTCGCCTGCAACGCGGTGAGCGCGTCCTGGTCCATGGCGGCTCGAGCGGCATCGGCTCGACGGCGATCCAGCTCGCCAAGCAGTTCGGCGCCACGGTCTACGCCACGGCCGGCTCGGCGGAGAAATGCGCCTTCTGCGAAAAGCTCGGAGCCGACCACGCCATCAACTACCGCGAGGCCGACTTCGCCGCCGAGGTGAAGCGCCTGACCGACGGCCAGGGGGTCGACCTGATCCTCGACATGGTCGGCGCGGCCTATCTGGAGCGCAACCTGAAGTCGCTCGCCCTCGAGGGCCGGCTCGTCATCATCGCCTTCCTGCAGGGCTTCCTGGCGGAAAACGTCAACCTCACCCCGGTGATGATCCGTCGCCTGACGGTCACCGGTTCCACCTTACGCCCCCGCACGGTGGCCCAGAAGGCTGCTATCGCCGAGGGCCTGCGCCGGGAGGTCTGGCCGCTGCTCGAGGCCGGCACCGTCAAGCCGGTGATCCACGCCACATTCCCGTTGGAACAAGCGCGCGCGGCGCACGAGCTGATGGAATCGAGCGCCCATCTCGGCAAGATCATGCTGCTCACCGGCAAGTAGAGCGCGAGCCACCGCAGCGGGCGGGAGGAACCTCGGCCGATCGGTGACGTTGGCTGCTCACATCGATCATCGCTCGGCGCAACCTCCGCCGAGCCTCAAGCCGAGGTTCCCCATGGATCCCCATCGCACCGTCGAGACCCCGACCCAGGCCCGCCAGGGCGCGAAGGGCCGTCCCGTCCTCTACGTGCTGCTCGGCAGCCTCGCCCTCCTGGCGATCGCCATGGTGGCGTTGCTCGGCTGGAACGGCAGCAATGCCCCGAAGGACTACGCCAGCCAGAGCCAGGACGCCTCGCGCCAGCAGATCACCGGCTCGACGACCGGCAGCGGCGGCACCTCCTCGGCGAACAGCTCGGGCGTGCCGGCCGGCAACCCGGCCTATCCGGCCCCGGCCGAGCCGAAGTCGACGGGCTCGACCAACAGCAAGTAAGCTCGACGCCGACACGGCAGAAGGGCCGCCTCTCACCCGGGAGGCGGCCCTTCTGCCGTCGGCACGGCGTCGATCGGCACGGGAATGTGATTCCCCTCGGCCCGCTTCGGTCCCTTAGGCTGGCGAGGGCCGCTCGGGGGAGCCGTGTCGTGGCGATGCGACGCTTGATGAAGTTCCTTCACACGATGGGGGCCATCGGCCTGATGGGCGCGATGGCGTCCCTGATCGTGCTGCTCGGACTCGCGCCCCCGCCCTCCGCTCTCTCCGGCTACGCCTTGATGCGCGGCGCCATGGCGGCGGTGGCGACGTGGATCTTCCTGCCGTCCCTCGCGCTGATGCTGGTGGCCGGGTTGCTGGCCATCGCGCTCAACCGGGCTTTCCATCAGGCCGGCTGGGCCTGGGTGAAGCTCGCGACCGGGATCCTGATGTTCGAGTACGGCTTCGTCGGCGTTCAGGGGCCGATGCAGCGGGAGGCGGAACGCAGCGCCCAGGCGCTGACCGGGCGCGTCGACCCGGCGACATTGGCCGAGTCGCTCGGTGCGGAACGAGGCACGCTGTGGGTGCTGCTCGCGATCGCCACAGCGAACGTGGTGCTGGGGATCTGGCGGCCGCGCATCCTGATCCGGATCCGCTGACAGGATCGCCGCACTCTGCTGGCACGGCTCACCGCAGGATCGCAGCGGTAAGCCGCCTCAGCGGGTCGGCACCGGCTCCGCGCCGCGGTAATCGTAGAAGCCGCGCTTGGTCTTGCGGCCGAGCCAGCCGGCCTCGACATACTTCACCAGGAGCGGGCAGGGGCGGTACTTCGAATCGGCCAGGCCCTCGTAGAGCACCTGCATGATCGACAGGCAGGTATCGAGGCCGATGAAGTCGGCGAGCTGGAGCGGGCCCATCGGGTGGTTGGCGCCGAGCCGCATCGCCGTGTCGATCGAATCGACCGAGCCGACGCCCTCGTAGAGGGTGTAGATCGCCTCGTTGATCATCGGCAGCAGGATGCGGTTGACGATGAAGGCCGGGAAATCCTCCGACACCGTCACGATCTTGCCCAGGCGCTTCACGAAGGCCTTGGCCGATTCGTAGGTCGGGTCCTCGGTGGCGATGCCGCGGATCAGCTCGACGAGCTGCATCACCGGCACCGGGTTCATGAAGTGGATGCCGATGAAGCGCTCCGGCCGGTCGGTCGAGGCGGCAAGGCGCGTGATCGAGATCGACGAGGTGTTGGTCGCCACCATCGTCTCGGGCCGCAGCGACGGACACAGCGCGCTGAAGATGCTGCGCTTGATCGACTCGTCCTCGGTCGCCGCCTCGATCACCAGATCGCAGGGGCCGAAATCGTCGAAGGAATCGACCGGCAGAACCCGCTCGATCGCGGCCCGGCGCTGGTCCTCGGTGATCGCGCCCTTCGAGACCTGGCGCTGCAGGTTTCCGTTGACGGTGGCGAGCCCGTTCCTCAGGCGCTCGGGATCGCGATCGTTCATCCGCACGTCGAGCCCGGCCAGGGAGCAGACATGGGCGATGCCGCTGCCCATCTGACCGGCCCCGATGATCCCGACCGTCTTGATCTCGATGCCCATCACAACCCTGCCTTCCGCCACGCCGTCCCGGGCGTTCATACCATTGCGCCTTCGCAGATGCGAAGGGTTCCAGCAAAGCCCGGACGGGTCTCTGTGGCACCCCTCGCGCGGGTCCCGCGCGAGGGGCGAATCACCGTCGGCGACGCGTCTCGGCCCTTGGCTTTGTCAGCCCTTGGCCTTGGCGATTTCCTGCTGCAGGTCCGGCACGACCTGGAACAGGTCGCCGACCAGGCCGTAATCGGCCACCTGGAAGATCGGCGCCTCCTCGTCCTTGTTGATGGCGACGATGACCTTCGAGTCCTTCATGCCGGCGAGGTGCTGGATCGCCCCCGAGATCCCGACCGCGACGTAGAGATCCGGCGCCACGACCTTGCCGGTTTGGCCGACCTGCCAGTCGTTCGGCGCGTAGCCCGCATCCACCGCCGCGCGCGAGGCGCCGACCGCCGCGCCGAGCGAGTCGGCGAGCGGCTCGATCAGCTCCTTGAACTTCTCGGCCGAGCCGAGCGAGCGCCCACCCGACACGATGATGCGGGCACCCGCCAGTTCCGGACGGTCGGACTTGGCGATCTCCTCGCCCTTGAACGAGGACTTCGCCTCCGGCGAAGCGGCGGCCGCGGCGGCCTCGACCGGGGCAGCCGATCCGCCCTCGGCCGTGGCCTGGAAGGCGGCGGTGCGCACCGTGATCACCCGCTTCGCGTCCGTGGCCTGCACGGTCTGGATCGCGTTGCCGGCGTAGATCGGCCGCTCGAACGTGTCGGGTCCGACGACCTTGATGATGTCCGAGACCTGGGCGACGTCGAGGAGGGCGGCGACGCGCGGCAGCACGTTCTTGCCCTCGGTCGAGGCGGCGGCGATCACGGTGTCGTAATTGGCGGCGAGTTCCGCCACCAGGGCGGCGGTCGGCTCGGCGAGCAGGTGGTCGAAGGCGGCGTCGGCCGCCACCAGCACCTTCTCGACCCCGTCGAGCTTGGCGGCGGCGTCCGCCGCGCCTTGCGCATCGGCGCCGACCACGAGGGCATGGACCGGGGCGCCGAGCTGCTTGGCCGCCGTGAGGGCCTTGGTGCTGGCGTCCTTCACGGCGCCGCCGGCATGCTCGACCAGCAGGAGGGTGGTCATGGCGTTTCGTTCCTTAACCTAGAGGGATGCCTTGAGGCTCTCGTCAGAGAACCCCGGCCTCGACCTTCAGCTTGTTGACGAGCTCGGCGGCGCTGGCGACCTTGACGCCGGCCTTGCGGCCGCCCGGCTCGACGGTCTTGAGCACCTTCAGGCGCGGCGCGATGTCGACGCCGAGCGCCTCCGGCTCGACCGTGTCGAGGGGCTTCTTCTTCGCCTTCATGATGTTGGGCAGCGAGGCGTAGCGCGGCTCGTTGAGGCGCAGGTCCGTGGTGACGATCGCCGGCAGCTTGAGGTTCAGGGTCTGCAGGCCGCCGTCGATCTCGCGCACCACGTCGAGGTTGCCATCGGCCACCTCGAGCTTGAACGCGAAGGTGCCCTGCGGCCAGCCCAGCAGCGCGGCGAGCATCTGGCCGGTCTGGTTGGAATCGTCGTCGATCGCCTGCTTGCCGAGGATGACGAGATCCGGGCTCTCTCGTTCCACCAGCGCCTTGAGGAGCTTGGCGACGGCGAGCGGCTCGACGGCGGCGTCGGTCTTCACCAGGATGCCGCGGTCGGCGCCCATGGCGAGCGCGGTGCGGATCGTCTCCTGGGCGGCCTGCGGGCCGATCGAGACGGCGACGATCTCGGTGACCTTGCCCTTCTCCTTCAGCCGGATCGCCTCCTCGACGGCGATCTCGTCGAAGGGGTTCATCGACATCTTGACGTTGGCGAGCTCGACGCCCGAGCCGTCCGGCTTGACCCGGATCTTCACGTTGTAGTCGACCACCCGCTTGACGGGCACCAGGACCTTCATGATCGTCGCATCCTTCAGGATGAAGGGGCGATCGTGATCGGGCCCTCCCACGGCCGGCCAACGATCATCCCCGATGGAGCAAGGTGGCGCGGACCGTAGCGGCCGATTTTCCGAATTGTCAACGCGCGCCGGAGGCCGGCCGCCCCACCGTCAAGTGCATCTCGCGAAACTCCCTTTGCGCCGCCGCGGCCACGGCGCGCGACGGCGGCGATCGGGCGTTTCGCGACAGGACTAGGTGCGGGACTCGGTGCGGGTCTTGCCGGGCACCCACAGCACGTCCGCGGTTCCGCCGTCATTGGCGACCCGGGCGGCGACGAACAGGAAGTCCGACAGGCGGTTCAGGTACTGGATCGCCACCGGCGAGACGGTCTCGCCCGGCGTCGCCGCCAGGGCGACCGCCAGGCGCTCGGCCCGGCGGCAGACCGTGCGGGCGAGGTGGAGCGACGCGGCGGCCGGGGAGCCGCCGGGCAGCACGAAGGAGCGCAACGGGGTGAGCCCGGCATTGAGCGCGTCGATCTCGCGCTCGACGCGCTCGACCTGTGCGGCGACGATCCGCAGCGGCTCGTAGGACAGGGGCTCGCCGGTCTCCGGCGTCGCGAGGTCCGCGCCGAGATCGAACAGGTCGTTCTGCATCCGACCCAGCATCGCGTCGAGCTCGCCCGTGGTGTGCAGGCGGGCCAGCCCCAGGCAGGCATTGGTCTCGTCGACGGTGCCGTAGGTCTCGACGCGGAGATCCGCCTTCGAGCGGCGCTCGCCGCTCGCGAGCGCGGTAGTGCCGGAATCGCCGGTACGGGTGTAGATGCGGTTGAGGACGACCACGGCAGGCTTCCTTGAGCAGACTCCGTCGGCAGGGCCGGATCCGCCCGGACGGGCCCGCCTCGACGGCGATGTTCTAGCGGCTCTTGGCCGGGCCGCCAGACCCTCCGCCCTCAGGTGGCCGTCAGAACGTGTACGCGATCTTGCCGCCGTAATTGGTCAGGCCGCGATTCTCGACGCACAGGCCGGCATTCGACATGTGCTCGATCGTCGCCATCACGCTCCAGTGCTCGTCGATCCGAAAGCCGATCGCAGCGGCCTCGCGGAACAGCGGCGAGCAGCCGAGCGAGTTGTAGATCTTCGGCACGTAGAGCTTCGGGCCGGTATAGCCGTCGTGGAAGCCGGCGCCGAAGAAGCCCTCGACGAAGATCCGGTCGGTGACGTCGAAGGTCCAGGTCGCGCCGAGATAGGCGTAGCTGGTCCGGCCGTCGACGTTGTAGCTGCCGCCGACGGTCGGGCGCGGGATGAGCTTGGCCCAGAAGCTGTCGAGGCCGGTGACCGGCTTGGCGAACAGCAACTCGCCGTTAATGTTGCTGGTGTTCTTCTCGTTGCTGCCCGGATCCTGGGCGGAGCCGCCGATGCGGAACTCCGAGACGATGCTGAGCGGCTGAACCGGCGGCCGGTAGGCGGGCACGAGAGCCGACGGGTCGGCGGCCTGGGCGGCCGGTGCGGCCAGTACGGTCGCGGTGGCGATCGCCACGGCGAGGCTCGGAAGGGTAACGCGCATCTGTCGAACGGGTCCACCGCCCCGTTGCTGGGGCGAGGTTCACCCTAGCCAGACGGTTCGGGTCGCGTCTCGCCGTACAATCCTCTCTGCACGGATTTCCCACCCCCTGCGTCTGCCCCGCCACAGTCGCGCGGTGTCACCCGCCGCGCCACCACAGCACGCCCATGATGACCAGGATGGCGACGAACTGGAGCACCACGCGCAGGCGCATCAGGCGCTGCGAGACGTTGGCGCTGCCGCCGCGCAGCATGTTGGCGAGGCCGAACAGCAGCACCACGGCGACCGCCAGGCAGGCAATGAGAACAAGGGTGTTGCTGGACATCCGGAGAGGCTCGCGAGGGCATTTTCCGACGGAGCGGCGACCGGCTCGTCGCAGAAAATGCGGCAGAATCAAAAACATAGAGCGTCACCCAATCGCCGTGCGATCGGGTGACGCTCTCGGTGACGCGGCCTCATAGGGCGGATCGGGACCGCGCGGGGAGGCGGCCCCGCGACGCAGGAGCGGTCCGGGCATCTCTCCCGGAAGGCGGCCGTGGCCGCCGCATCCCGGCGCCGGGGTTCAGTTCCGCCGCAGCAAGCGCTCGAAATAGTCGAGCTCCTCGGCCGGGCGGCTCGGGTCGCCGAGCTTGCGGCGCAGCTCCTCCAGGATGCGCCGGGCCCGCTCGACGCCGGATTCCTCGGCCGTGGGCACGCGGACGCGGCCGTCCGAGAAGTCGCGGCTGCGGGTCGGGCGGCCGAGGGGATCGTTGTCGCGGGCGCCCTGCCGGCCGGGCTGGTTGGGGTTGCCCTGGCCCTGCTGCCCGTCGGCCTGCTGGCCCTCGCCCTCCTGGCCCATCTGCTGCATCTGCTGGGCCATGCCCTGCGCGCCGCGCTGCAGCCCTTCGAGGGCGCGGCCCTGCGCGTCGACGGCGGAGCCGTCCTGGCCCTGGCCGATGGCGTTCTCGGCCTCGCGCATCGCCTGTTCGGCGTCGGACAGGCCCTGCTCGCCCTGCATGCCGAGTTCCTTCATCCGGCGCTGCAAGTCCTCGAGGCGCTGGCGCAGGGCCTGCTGGCGGTCGCCCAAGCCCCCCTGCTTCTCGCCCCCCTGCTTATTGCCGCCCTGCTGGCCGCGCTGGCCCTGCTGCTGGCCGTCCTGCCCCTGGGGCTGACCTTGCTGGCCGCGCTGACCTGGCTGGCGCTGTCCCTGCTGGCCCGGCTGCTGCGGCTGGCCGCGATTGCCGAAGCGGCGCTCCTGGCCCTGGCGGAAGGTCTCGTCGCGCAGGCCCTGCTGCTCGCGCGCCATCGCCTCGAGATCCTGCATCTGGCGGTTCATCTCGCGGGCGGTAGGGTCCGACATGCGCGAGTTGGGCTGCGCCGTCTGCAGGTTCTCCAGGATGCCGCGGAGCTGGTCGAGCAGGCGCTGGGCCTCCGCCACGTCGCCGCGCTTCATCGCCTCCTGCATCTGGTCGAGCATCTTCGCGAGGTCGTCCGGCGTGACCGTACGGTCGGCCTGCTGGTTCTGCTGCCCGGGATTCTGCGGGTTCTGCTGCTGGCGCTGGGCGAACTCCTTCAGGAAGCGGTCCATGGCCTGGCGCAGATCCTCGGTGAGCTTCGCGATCTCCTGGTCGGAGGCGCCGCGGTCAAGCGCGTCCTTGAGCCGGTCCTGGGCGGCGCGGAGGGCCTTCTCGGCATCCGAGAGGTCGCCTTCCTCGATCTGCAAAGCCATGGTCCAGAGGAGGTCGGCGACCTCGGTCAGGGCCTCGTCGGTCTTCGCCGCCCGCAGGCGCCGCTCCGCCTCCTTGAGGCCGAGGAAGACGCCCCATTGCGGCGTGAACCGCTCGGGCGCGATCAGGAGCGCGTCGAGGGAGGTCTCGACCCGGGCCCGGCTCCCGTCCGGATCGAGGACGAGCCGCCGGCGCTCCTCGGCGAGCGAGCGCGCGAGCGGCTTGGTGAAGAACCGGCCCGGCAGGGTGAAGGCGAGGGGGGCGGAGCGCCCCTCCTGGCCCGCCTCGTCCTTGGCCACCAGGGTCAGCAGCACCTTGGCGCCGGCCCAGGGGTTGTCGGTGAGGTCGATCAGGGTGCGGGTGTCGCCGGTCCCCTGCGCATCCGCCGGCAGGCTTAAGCTCAGCCGCGGCGGCGGCACCAGGCTGCGCCCCCTTGTCTGCGGCTCGACGACCCCCTCCGCGGAGGCGAGGCCGTAATCGTCCTTCGCCCGGTAGGCGAGGGTGAAGGTGCCGCGCCCGTTGGTCTCAGGAGCGCCCGCGAAGGCGATCTCCGGCGGCCGGTCGGGGATGGTCTCGATCGTGAGCCGGTGCGTGCTGGCAAAGCCCGTCTGCACCGCGACCTCGGCGGTGCCGCCGGTGAGCGTGAAGCGCTCCTCGCGCAGGTCGGGCCGGGCCGGCGCCGTGGCGGGCAGGGGCTTCAGCCCCGCGCCCGGCGTCACGGTTGCGTCGGAGGCGCCGGCGACGCGCACGACGAGCGTCGAGTTCACCGGCGCACGCAGGCGCTGGCCGGCTTCCGCCAGGGTGACGATGAGGGGCGGTGTCCGCGTATAGAGCGGCGGGTCGATCCAGCCGTCGACCCGGAACGAGGGCGCGGCCGCGGCGGGGCCGCGCCAGTCGAAGGCGGCGCGCAGGCGGTCGCCGGCCTCCGGTCCCGCCACGAAGGCGCCGGCCACGGCAGCCAGGATGGCCCCGGCGCGCAGCGCGAAGGGATCGCGCCGCGTCATGCCGGGCCGGGGGCCCGAGACCTTCAGCCGCGCGAGCGTCGCGGCGGCACGCGTGCGGTGCAGGGCCCAGAGTGCCCGGGTGCCGGGATCGCCCTGGCCGAGGGCGAGCGTGTCCTCGAGCGTCCGGGCCGGGCGATGGGACAGGCCGGCATCGCGGTCGATCCGCGCGAGGGCTTGCGTTCGGGCGATCCGGCGCAGGCGCAGGAGGGGCAGCAGCACGACGACGAGGGCGAGGCCGAAGACGGCCACCCCCGCCATGCGCAGGGTCGGCCCGGCATCGAGCCACAGCCCGAGCCACGACGCGGCGAGGAAGACCAGCACCACCGCGAGGCCGCGCCACAGGATCGGCCAGGCCTGTTCCCACAGGGTCACCCGCCCGGCGCGGACCACCAGCCGGTCGAGCCCGGCGCGCACCGGATCGGCCCGGCCCTCCGGGGCGAGGCTGCGCTGCGCGGTCTCCGGCTCGGCCTTGCTCATGCCCTGCTCCCGCTGGCCCCGTCCGGGGACGGGCGAAGACGGCAGGCTAGCATGCCGGACCGGCCGGGCCAGCGGGTCAAATCGGCTCAGGCCGACCGCTCCTTGCGCGGCCGGCCGGTGTCGGGCGCGTAGGGCACGCCCCCGTCCTGCCGCGCCGCGGCCTCCCGCAGGGGCTGCACGGCCTTGCGGGCCTGGGCGAGGGTCGCCTGGTGCTCCGCGGCGATGCGGAACGCGCGCTCGACCACGGCCTCGGCGCGGGCGAGAAGATTGCCTTGAAGGTTGCCTTGGGGCGCCATCGCGTCAGCTCCTCCCGGATCACATGCCAGGACGTTAGCCCGCGAGGACTGGCCGCCTCGTTCGGAAATCCTCTCGCATTTTAGCGATTGCCGCGGGATCGGTCAGACCGCGAGCCAGTCCGGCATCCGGTCGAGGCCGATCAGCTCCTCATAAGTCGGCCGCGGCCGGATCACTGCGTGGTCGCCGCCACGCACCAGCACCTCGGGCACGAGCGGCCTCGTGTTGTAGGTGCAGGATTGCACGGCGCCGTAGGCGCCGGCCGACATCACGGCGATCAGGTCGCCGGGCTTCACCTCCGGCATCTCGCGGGCGAGCGCCAGGTAGTCGCCGCTCTCGCAGACCGGGCCGACCACGTCGGCGGTGAGGCGCCCGGCATCGGGCTTCGGCTCGGCCACCGGGCGCAGGGCGTGGTAGGCCTCGTAGAGCGTCGGGCGGATCAGGTCGTTCATCGCCGCGTCGACGATGACGAAGGTGCGGCCCTCGCCGTGCTTCACGTAGAGAACCCGCGTGACCAGCACGCCGGCATTGCCGGCGATCATCCGGCCGATCTCGAAGACGGGCTTGAGGCCCAAGGGCCGGAAATGCGGCCGCAGCACCGCCGCGAAGGCGGCCGGGTCGGGCGGGGGCGCGTTGTCGTCACGGTACGGGATGCCGAGGCCGCCGCCGAAATCGACGTGGTGCAGCCGGTGGCCCGCCGCCATCAGGTCGCGGGCGAGGCCGCAGAGCAGGGCGGCGGCGTTGTCGTAGGGGGCGAGATCGGTGATCTGGCTGCCGATATGCATGTCGACGCCGACGAGCGACAGGCCCGGCAGGCGGGCCGCCCGGTCGTAGACCTCGCGGGCGCGAGAGATCGGGATGCCGAACTTGTTCTCGGACTTGCCGGTCGAGATCTTGGCATGGGTGCGGGCGTCGACGTCCGGGTTGACCCGGATCGAGACCGGCGCGGTCGCGCCCTTGGCGGCGGCGACCCGCGACAGCTGCTCCAGCTCGGGCTCGCTCTCGACGTTGAAGCACAGGATGCGGGCGTCGAGGGCCGCCGCCATCTCGCCCTCGGTCTTGCCGACGCCGGAGAACACGATCCGCTCCCCCGGAACGCCGGCGGCGAGCGCCCGGCGCAACTCGCCCTCCGAGACGATGTCCATGCCGGCGCCGAGCCGCGACAGGGTGGCGAGCACCGCCTGGTTCGAGTTCGCCTTCATGGCGTAGCAGACCAGGGCGTCGTCGCCGGAGAAGGCCTCGGCGAAGACCCGGTAGTGCCGCTCCAGGGTGGCGGAGGCGTAGCAGTAGAACGGGGTGCCGACCGCGCCCGCGAGCCGCGACAGGTCGACGTCCTCGGCATGGAGCACGCCATCGCGATAGGTGAAATGGTGCATGGAAGTCGACCTGGGAGGTGTCCGGGGTCCGGGCGCTGCCGCGCCTGCCGCGAGCGCGTTAGACGCGCCCTCTACACGAAACCGGCCGGCCTTTGCACCCTCGCGAGCGGGCTCGCGCCGTCAGAGCAGCGGGTCGAGGGGGAAGGGCTCCTTGGGGATCTGGTAGCCCTTGCGGCGACGGGAGGACGACTCGGTCGGGGCCGGGATCCCGGTCGGCGCTGCGACGGCGGCGGAGGGCAATTCGTCCTCGGGGTCGGGCACGGAGGCGCCCGCCGAGAGCCCGACCCCGGCCGGCAGGGTGTTGATGGCGGCCGCCCCAGTCGTCGGCCGGGTCCCGGCCGCATTCGCGCCCGCCCGAGGCTGGGCGGCCGGCGCCGCCGCGGGCGGCGGCTCGAGCGGGCCGCGCCGGCCGCAGGCGGCCGCCGCGAGCGCGATCAGGCCGAGGAGAACGAGGGTACGGGAACGGAACACGGGCGGGATCCGGAAAACGCGAAGCGTGGCCGCGGCACCATAGCGGCCCGCATCCCGCGAGGCGAGCCCGGCACTCACAGCCTTTGCGAGGCGGTTGCGCGGCATTCGAGCGGAGCCGTTAACACGGCCTTTGAAAGGCCGCCCGGAGAGTGCGGCGACGGCCCGGCAAATCCCGCCGGTCCCCGGAAGGCCACCGATGCCCGCAAAGCACCGCCGATGCCCGGACAACACACCGCTCCCGCAAAGGCAGCGGTGGCGCGACGGTGCGGCGATCGTTTCGCTCGCCAATCCGCTAACGAACAGTTAAGCTTTTGGCCGATCGCCGCGTCGGCTTTCCGCCGCGTTTGTGAGTGTCCCGTGAGCCTTTCGACGGTGCGGCTGCACCAGCTCCTCGTCGCCGCGGCTTTCCTGGTGCCGTGCGTCGTCCTGGTGGGCGCGGCGTGGTGGAACCGGGCCGAGGTCCTGCGGGAAGAGGACAGCGCCGTGGTCCGCACCGCGGCGGTGATGCACGAGCACGCCTCGAAGGTGTTCGACACCGCCGAGCTGGCGATGGACCGGGTCGACGACTATGTCTTCGACCGCAGCTGGAGCCAGATCGCGGCGCCCGCCACCGGCGGCTTCCTGGCGAGCCTGAAGGCGCCCCTCGCCCAGGCCCGGGCGGTGTGGGTGGTCGATCCGCAGGGCAAGATCCAGGCGTCGAGCCGCGAGGCCGATCTCGGCCGCGACCTGGCGGCCCGCGACGTCTTCTCGGTCCACCGGCCGCGGGACATCGGCATCTATGTCAGCCCCGCGGTGCGGGAGGCGGACGGCACCACCGCCTTCATGGTCAGCCGCCGGCGCTCGACCGATGACGGGCGCTTCGACGGGGTGATCGTGATCGCGCTGGGCACCGAGTACTTCGCCCGCTTCTACGCCGAGATCGCCGCCCCGACCGATCACCGGGCGATGCTCCTGCGCGCCGACGGCGCCGTGCTGGTGCGCGAGCCGCCGGGCCCCGACGTCGACGAGCGGCTGGCCCCGGGCGATCCGCTGCTGCGGGCGATCCGCGCCCGGCCGCAAGGAGGCGCGGCCACCGGCACCCCGCCGGGCGAGGCCGAGCGGCTCTATGCCTGGCGCCGCATCGGCGATTACCCGGTCGAGGTCGCCTTCTCGGTCGAGACCGTGATCGCCCTCGACCGATGGTACGACAACCTCCGGGTCTACGGCCTCGTCGCCACCGTCTCGGCCCTGACCCTGGTGCTGATGGCCTGGCTGGCGCTCGCCCGGGCGCGGGCCGAGCAGCAGGCGCTGGCCGACCTCAAGCGCGAGCATGCCCAGCGCCTCGCCGCCGAGAGCCAGCTGCGCCAGTCGCAGAAGATGGAGGCGGTGGGCCAGCTGACGGGCGGCATCGCCCACGATTTCAACAACCTGCTCGCCGTCATCACCGGCTCCCTCGAGCTGGTGCAGCGCCGCATCGCCCGGGGCGACACCGATGTCGGCCGCTTCATCGCCGGCGCCCTCGACGGCACCGACCGGGCGGCGAAGCTCACCCACCGGCTCCTCGCCTTCGCGCGCCAGCAGCCTTTGGAGCCGCGCCCGACCGACCCGAACCGCCTCGTCGGCGGCATGATCGATCTCCTGCGGCGCACGCTGGGCGAGACAGTCCTGGTCGAGACCCGGCTGATGGCCGATCCCCCGGCGATCTTCGTCGACCAGAACCAGCTCGAGAACGCCATCCTCAACCTCGCGGTCAATGCCCGCGACGCGATGCCGGGCGGCGGACGGCTCTCGCTGGAGACCTCCCACGGCACCCTCGACGACGGCCGGGAGGCCGTCTCCGTCACGGTGCGGGACACCGGCACCGGCATGCCGCCCGACGTGGTGGCGCGCGCCTTCGAGCCGTTCTTCACCACCAAGCCGCAGGGGCGAGGCACGGGCTTGGGCTTGAGCCAGGTCTACGGCTTCGTCACCCAGTCGGGCGGGCGTGTGCGCATCGACAGCCAGCCCGGCAAAGGCACCGCCATCGAGCTGACGCTGCCGGTGAGCGCCGACGGGATCCCGGCCGAAACCGCGGGCCGGTCGCGTCTCGCCGCCGCTTTGCCCGGCCGGGCCCGGCAGACGGTGCTGGTGGTGGAGGACGACGCCGCGGTGCGGCTGGCCAGTGCCGAGACGATCGGCGAGCTCGGCTACCGCACCGTGACGGCGCCGGACGGGGCGGCGGCCTTGGCCGCCCTGGAGAGCGAGCGGGACGTGGCGGTGCTGTTCACCGACGTGGTGATGCCGGGCATCGACGGGCCGACGCTGGCAGCCGAGGCGCGGCGGCGGCGGCCCGACCTGCGGGTGATCTTCGCCACCGGCCATCCGCGGGACGACGAGCAGGAGGGCCCGCGCCCGGCGCCCGGCGAGACGGTGTTGCGCAAGCCCTTCACCATCGAGGCCCTCGCCGAGGCCCTGGAGGCCGCGAGCCGGGAAGAGGCCTCGGCGTGAGCCGAGGCCTCTTCCGAGCGACCTACTTGTGGGTCTGCTCGTAGTAGTCGATCGCCTTCTTGCAGTTGACCGAAATCTTGCTCATGTTCTTTTCGAAGCAGCGGTCGACCTCGGGGCTGTCGGGCGGCAGGTTGCCGCAATAGGTCATGTAGTCGCCGGTGCAGTACTTCTTTAGGTTGGGGTCGTCCCGCTGGGCGAGGGCCGGTCCGGCGAGCACGACCAGGCTGCCGGCAGTCAGGAGAGCGAGCGACATCGGCCTGAGCATCATGTCTGTCGAAGCCTTGCAGAGCGTGGGAAGTGGCAGCGACATGGCCCGAAACCCGCAGCCTGACAAGGGCCGGGGAACGAGGCCGATGCGGGGAGGAGGGCGACCGGGCGCGGCCAGGCGTGCCGTCCGGAGCGGGAAAGCCTTGTCCCCACAAGGTCTTGGAATGTGTTTCCGGGCTGTTTCCGGCGCGGCGCGGCGCAGTCGCGCGCCTCCCGGCGAGGCAGCGATGTGCCGCAGAGCACACCGCCCTCCCTGTCATCAACCTCTTGCGGGATCCGTCACCGCCATCATCCGGCCGTGGCGGGCGTCGGCAGGGGCGTCGCCTGTGGCAGGCGCGGCTCGGGCCGACCCTGCCCCTGCATCAGAGCGTCGGCCACCTCGACGATCCGGCGCTCCAGGGCGGCGTTCTGCGCGGCAATCTCGGCGGTGGGGGGCGGGGAGCCAGCCCGCGACGCCTCCTGAAGCGCCTGGTGCAGCCGCGCGATCTCGGCCCGGGCCGCCTCGGCCTCGGCCTCGTGGCGGGTATTGAGGTTGGCGAGCGCATCCTCCAGTGCCTGGATCTGCTCGCGGGCGGCGCTGGCGACGCTTTCGCCCGCCGCGGCCACTTGCCCGCGGCTGGCCCGCACCCGCTCCTCGGCGATGCCCCGGGCCGTCTCGGCCTCGGCCTGGCCGGTGCGGCTCGCCTCGACCTCGCCGCGCAAGACGGACAACTCGGCCAGAGCCCGCTGGTAGGGGCCCTCCAGCGCCCGCATCGCCTCCTCGGCGGCGGCGCGGGCGGTGCGG
Organism: Methylobacterium currus; assembly: GCF_003058325.1. Classification (NCBI taxonomy): domain Bacteria; kingdom Pseudomonadati; phylum Pseudomonadota; class Alphaproteobacteria; order Hyphomicrobiales; family Methylobacteriaceae; genus Methylobacterium; species Methylobacterium currus. Next base: position 285,493 of record NZ_CP028844.1, on the reverse strand, counting down.
GCCTCGGCCAGCTCCCCCTGGATCTGGGCGAGGTTGCCGCGCGCTGCCGCGAGGTCGCGCTCGATCTCGGCGAGGTGGGCGTCCCGCCGCTCGATCTCCTGGGTCAGCGCGCCGATGCGCACGGTGCGCCGGCCCATCTCCTCCATCTCGGCCCGGCGCGCGGCCTGCGCCTCCTCGACCCGGCGCTCGAGCTGGCGCTCCCGCACCGCGAACTCGGCCCGCAGGTGGTCCTTCTCGGCGGTCAGCTCGACGATCGACATCGGGTAGAGCGCCTCCAGCCGGCGCCGCGTCAGGCGTTCGGCCCGGGCGTTGAGCGCCGGCAGGATCAAAAGGGCGCACAGACTGGCGGCGAGGAACCCCAGCGCCGCGAACATCAGGGACTCGATCACCCGGGCGATACTCTCTCGGCGTCCGGGCGGATCAGCCCCGCGCGGACGGTGGATACGATCGGCGCACCCGCGCGGGGGCATGGGAGCCAGGCGCGGGCGGCGCGGCCGGACCCTGCCACGGGACGGCCGCCAGGACCAGCGCGGCCGGACGCGGCCGGTTCCCTCAGAACGGGTTCCAGGTCGGCGAATCGGTGAACTTCAGGTAGCCGACATTGATCCCGAAGCGCGCCCCGACCCCGGCGCGGATCGGCACCACCACGATGTTGTCGGCGGTCACCGCCGACATGCCGAAGCCGCCGACCACGTAGGCCGAGCCGTCCATGCCGACGAAGCGGCGGTAGAGCGCGTTCACCCGCGGCAGGTTGTAGATCAGCATCATCGTGCGGGCGCCGTCGCCGCCGACGTCGAAGCCGAGGGACGGCCCCTGCCAGAACACCTTGCGCTGGCCGGCATTGCGGGTGAACAGCGTGCCCTCGCCGAAGCGCACGCCGCCGATGATGGCGCCGGAGGCCTCCTGGCCGAGGATGTAGCCGTTGGGCTCGCCCCAGCGGCGGGTCGCCTCCTGCACCGTCAGGGCGAGGCCGCGCGACACCGAGCCGAAGAACTGGTGGCCCGAATCGATGATCTCCCGCGGCTGGAAGGTGCCCGGATCGCCCGGCCCCTGCGCGGCGGCGGGGCCGGGCAGGGCGGCCAGCATCGCGGGGGTACCGACGAGGAGGGCCGCGAGGGCGCGCCGGCGCGAGACCCCGCGCGAATTCCCGGATGTCTGCCGACCTGAAGTGGCGGAGGAGGCTGAGAGCATTCGTTAGCGTCCCGGCTTTAGAAGGTCTCTGTCGGTCCCGTCGGGCGGGAGCCCGCGGGAGCCGGCGCGGACGGGCGGCGGGATGCCACAGATGCAGCGAATATGGGTAAGATCCGGTTAACGCGGCGCGGCGCGCTGTCGCTCCTGCCCGCCTTGATGGGCCGGCCGGCCCGCGGCGAGACGCCGCTCGGGGTGCCGGGGCTCTACGTCGCCGACCCCCTGACTGCGCTCGCCCTGCGCGGCTTCGATCCGGTCTCCTACCGGCTCGGACCCACGCCCGCGCCGGGCGTGGAGACGCATGAATTCACCTGGTCGGGCCTGGTCTGGCGCTTCGCGTCCGCGGCGAATCGCGGCGCCTTCGCGCATGCCCCCGAGGCCTATGCGCCGCGCCTCGGTGGATTCGATCCGGAGGGCGTGGCCGGCGGCCGGCTCGTCGAGGCCGATCCCCTGGTGGCGGCCCTGCGCGACGACAGGCTCTACCTGTTCCGCGATGCGGACCGCCGCAAGCGGGCCGACATGACGGTCATCGACGCGGCGGAGGCGCGCTGGCCGCTCCTGCGGTCCGACGCCGCGCTCGGCGGCTGAGATCCCGGGCGGGCCCGCGCTCCCGGCTCGGGACCGTGCCGGGCGAGCGTCACGCCCGCTTCGGGCTCGTCGCCGGCAGCACCGCGCGGGCGGCATAGGCCGGGTCGCCGAAGGCCGCGAAGGGGCCGTTGCGGTACTGGCCGGGCCGGCGGCCGTAGCCGAAGGGCGCGCCGTCCGGGCCGACCAGGCGGCCGCCGGCCTGGGTCAGGACGTGGTCGCCCGCGGCCGTGTCCCATTCCATGGTCGGGCCGCAGCGGACATAGACGTCGCCCTCGCCGCAGGCCAGGAGGCCGAACTTCAGGGCCGAGGAAACCCCGCGCCGCCGTCCGATCGGCAACGCCGCGAGGCAGGCCTCGTCCGCCGCCTCGCCGTGACTGCGGCTGACGAGAGCCGTCATCCCCTCCGCCGGGACGGGCCGCGCCGCGACCGGCGTGAACGCGCCCGGCACGCCCTCGACGATCGGCGCCTCGACGGCGCGATCCCCGGCGGCCCAGACCCGGCCGAGGGCCGGCGCGGCGAGCGCCGCCGCGACCGGCCGCTCGCCGGACACGAGGGCGATGTTGACCGTGTACTCGCCGGTGCCCTTCAGGAAGTCCTTGGTGCCGTCGAGCGGGTCGACGAGGAAGAACAGGGCGGCGGGGGCGGCCTCGGCGGCGGTCTCCTCGGCGATGACCGGGATGCCGGGCCAGGTCTCGGCCAAGGCGGCGACGATCTGCGCTTCGGCGGCGAGGTCGGCCTGGCTCGTCGGCGAGCCGTCCTCCTTGAGGTGATGGCGGCAGCCGCCCAGCTCGTAGCGCCGCAGGATCACGCCGGCCGCGCAGGCGATCTCGGCGAGCCGGACCGCGACGGCGTCGCGCTCGGCAGGCTCGGGCACGCGGTCGAGGGAGAGGACGGGCGTCGGGCCGCAGGTCATCGGGGCGGGCGTCATGCCCCCGTCATGCCCGGCGCCGGCGGGTTTGTCGACCGGTCCGGGCGAGACGGAGCGTGCGGGATCGCCTTTTCAAACCGGCCCGCGGCGGCTATCCGTGCCGGCAAACCGTGGCGGGCGCCGCCGCGACTCGACACCATCTGCCGGCCCCGCGGAGCCCCCCATGACCACCGTCACCCTCGACGCCCTCGACCTCTCGGCGCTGCTCTGCTCGCGGGTCTGCCACGACGTCATCAGCCCGGTCGGCGCCATCGTGAACGGCCTCGAGGTGCTCGAGGACGAGGACAGCGCCGAGATGCGCGACTTCGCCCTCGACCTGATCCGCAAGAGCGCCAGGCAGGCCTCGGCCCGGCTGCAATTCGCCCGCATCGCCTTCGGGGCCGCGGGCTCGGCGGGCGCCAGCATCGACCTCGCCGATGCCGAGAACGTCGCCCGCGGCATGTTCGGCGACGACAAGACCCAGCTGTCCTGGAGCGCGCCCCGGGCGCTGTTCCCGAAGAACAAGGTCAAGCTGCTCCTGAACCTGGTGGTCATCGCCGTCACGGCGATCCCGCGGGGCGGCGCGATCGACGTCGCGGTCACCGGGGAGGCCGAGGCGCCGGTCTTCGTGCTCACCGCCAAGGGCGCCTACGCGCGCATCCCGCCCCATGTCGAGGCGCTGATCGCCGGCACGCCGGCGAGCGGCACCGTCGACGCCCACGCGATCCAGCCCTTCTATGCGGGCCTCGTCGCCCGGGCCGCCGAGATGGGCGTGCGGTTCTCGATCGACGGCGACACGGTCACGATCCGGGCCGAGCCCGCCGCCCCGGCCGAGCCCGACGCCGACACCGGCGCCGACGGTAACGGCATCTAACCCCGAGGCCGAAACCCGGAGCGGGCCTCATCCCCGCCCGCAGCCGGGGCTTTTCTCCGGTCCCGGTCGGATTTGCGACCGGGACCCGGCCAGTGTGAGGTTTTCCGGCAACGGATCATAAAGGCTCCCATGGCAGCCTGACACGGCGCAGAGATCCTGCGTGGATCGACGAGTGGCCGCGATGGACGATTTGTTGCGTGAGTTCCTGACGGAGACAGGTGAGCACCTGGACACTGTCGACCTCGAACTCGTCCGATTCGAGCAGGATCCGAACAACCAGACGATCCTGCGGAACATCTTCCGGCTGGTGCACACCATCAAGGGCACCTGCGGATTCCTCGGCCTGCCCCGCCTCGAGGCGCTGGCGCACGCGGCCGAGACCCTGATGGGCAAGTTCCGCGACGGCATGCCGGTGACGAGCCCGGCCGTCAGCCTGATCCTGCAGACCCTCGACCGGATCAAGCTGATCGTGGCCGAGCTGGAGCGCACTGCCGCCGAGCCCGCCGGCATCGACGAGGACCTGATCGGCGCCCTCGATCGCATGTCGGAGGGGCCGGTGCCGGCGCCCGAGCCGGTTCCCGTCGCCCCTCCGGAGACCTCCGGCACCCTGGTGCTCCAGGTGCTCGAGCGAGCCCTGAAGCCCGGCGAGGTCTCCCTCGACGACCTTGAGCGCGCCTTCCGCGACACGCCCGGCCCCGAGGTCGCGGCCGCGGCGCCGGTGCCGGCATCCGAGCCCGTGCGCCAGGAGGCGGCGCCACCCGCGCCGGCTCCCGTGGAGCCCCGCCGGCCCGAGCCGGCGCGTCCCGAAGCGGCACGGGCCGAGCAGCCCGCGGCCGAGACGGAAAGCTCGCCGGTCAGCAAGGTGCAGACGATCCGCGTGAACGTCGACACCCTCGAGCACCTGATGACCATGGTCTCGGAGCTGGTGCTGACCCGCAACCAGCTGCTCGAGATCGCCCGCCGTCACGAGGACGGCAACTACAAGGTGCCGCTGCAGCGCCTGTCCCACGTTACCGCCGAGCTGCAGGAAGGGGTGATGAAGACCCGCATGCAGCCGATCGGGTCGGCCTGGCAGAAGCTGCCGCGGGTGGTGCGCGACCTCTCGTCGGAACTCGGCAAGAAGATCGACCTGGTGATGCAGGGCGCCGAGACCGAGCTGGACCGCCAGGTCCTCGAGGTCATCAAGGACCCGCTCACCCACATGGTGCGCAACTCGGCCGATCACGGCATCGAGTCGGGCGCGGAGCGCAAGTCGGCCGGCAAGCCCGAGAAGGGCACGATCCGCCTCAACGCGTTCCACGAGGGCGGCACGATCACGATCGAGATCGCCGACGACGGCAAGGGCCTCGACCTGCAGGCGATCCGCCGCAAGGCGGTCGAGCGCGGCGTCGCCACGGAGGCGGAGGTCGAGCGGATGACCGACGCCCAGGTGGCGAAGTTCATCTTCCATGCCGGCTTCTCCACCGCCAAGGCGGTCACCTCGGTCTCCGGCCGCGGCGTCGGCATGGACGTGGTGAAGACCAACATCGAGCTGATCGGCGGCACGATCGACATCCAGACCCAGCTCGGCCGGGGCACCACCTTCACGATCAAGATCCCGCTGACGCTGGCGATCGTGGCCGCCCTGATCGTCTCGGCCCGCGAGCACCGCTTCGCGATCCCGCAGGTCTCGGTGCTGGAGCTGGTGCGGGTGCAGCCCGGCACCGACCACGCGGTGGAGCGCATCAACGGCTCGCCGGTCCTGCGCCTGCGCGACCGCCTGCTGCCGATCGTGCCGGTCGCCAAGATGCTCGGGCTCGACGCGCCCGACGCCCCGGCCTCGAGCGACGAGGGCTTCGTGGTGGTGAGCCAGGTCGGGCGCCAGCGCTTCGGCATCCTGGTCGACGGCGTCTTCCACACGGAAGAGATCGTCGTGAAGCCGATGTCCACGAAGCTGCGGCACATCCCGCTCTTCTCGGGCAACACGATCCTCGGCGACGGCGCGGTGGTGCTGATCATCGATCCGAACGGCGTCGCCCGGATGGTCGGCTCCGGCACGGCGAGCGGCCAGCCCGGCGAGGTCGAGGCGGAGGCCGAGGGCGAGGAGACCGGTGCCGATCAGGCGGTGACGCTCCTGGTGTTCAAGGGCGGCGGCGACGCGCTGAAGGCCGTGCCGCTCTCCCTGGTCACGCGCCTGGAGGAGATCGACGCGGCGAAGATCGAGTGGGTCGGCGGGCGTCCGCTGATCCAGTATCGCGGCCGTCTGATGCCGCTCGTCCCGGCCGATCCGGCGCAAGGCATGAAGCGCGAGGGCGCCCAGGCCCTGGTGGTGTTCTCGGACGGCGAGCGCTCGATGGGCCTCGTGGTCGACGAGATCGTCGACATCGTCGACGAGGTGCTGGACGTCGAACTGGTGACCGAGCGCTCCGACCTGATCGGCTCGGCGGTGGTGCGCAACCGGGCGACCGAGATCGTCAACATCGCCCACTACCTGCCGCTCGCCCACGACGATTGGGGCCAGGCGGTGCATCGCGCGGTGCCGAAGGCCCCGAGCCTGCTCCTCGTCGACGACTCGGCCTTCTTCCGCGAGATGCTGACCCCGGTGCTGAAGGCGGCCGGCTTCCGCGTCACCCCGGCCGGCGACGCCGAGGAGGCCCTGCGTCATCTCGGCGGCGAGGCCCGCTTCGACCTCGTGGTCTGCGACCTCGAGATGCCGGGCCGCTCAGGCTTCGACCTGATCGAGGCGATGCGCAAGGCGGGCGGCCGGCTCGCCACGATGCCGGTGGTCGCCTTGGCCGGCACGATGGCGCCGGATTCGCTCGCCCGCGCCCGGGCGCTCGGCGTCGCCGATTGCGTGGCGAAGTTCGACCGGTCCGGCCTGGTGGCGGCCGTGAACGAGATCACCAGCGCCCCCCTCGACGCCGCGGCCTGATCGCTCGCCGAAGCCCGGGTGCCTTCGGGCATCCGGGCCCCAGACATCGCCTGCCACGCCCTCATACCGCCTCGAGTCCCGCCCATGATGGCTGCCAACACCAACACCGCCGGCACGCCTGCGCCGTCCACCGGCGAGACGACCGACTACGTGACCGTGCTGCTCGGCGACGAGCTGTTCGGCCTGCCGATCGACCGTGTGCACGACGTCTTCATCGCCACCAACCTCACCGACGTCCCGCTGGCACCACCGGAAATCAAGGGCCTGCTCAACCTGCGCGGCCGGGTCGTCACGGCGCTCTGCCTGCGCCGGCGCCTCGGCCTGCCCGACCGCACCGGCGACGGCCGCAACATGGCGGTGGGCCTGGAGCATGGCGGCGAGGCCTACGGCCTGCTCGTCGACCAGGTCGGCGAGGTGATGAAGCTTGCCACCGATACCTACGAGCCGAACCCGGTCCATCTCGACACCCGCTGGCGCGCGATCTCGCGCGGGGTGCACCGCCTCGACGGCCGGCTGCTGATCATCCTCGACGTCGAAGCGGTCCTCGCCTTCGGCGACGAGCGCAAGACGGCCAGCGCGGCGTGATCCCGGGAAAAGCCGGATGAGAACCTGCCTGATCGTCGACGACTCTGCGGTGATCCGCAAGGTGGCGCGTCGGATCATCGAAGGCCTCGGCTTCCGGGTGGCGGAGGCCGAGGACGGCCGCCAGGCGGTCGAGCTGTGCCAGGCGCACATGCCGGACGCCGTCCTGCTCGACTGGAACATGCCGCACATGGACGGGTACGAGGTCCTGCGCGCCCTCCGGCGGCTGCCCGAGGGCGACCAGCCGAAGGTGCTGTTCTGCACCATCGAGAACGACGTCGCGTCGATCGCCCGGGCCCTGCATGCCGGCGCCGACGAGTACATCATGAAGCCCTTCGACAAGGACATCATGACCGCCAAGCTCCAGGCGGTCGGCCTCGCTTGAGACCGACCGCACGATGGGCCTCGCCTGAGACAGATCGCGCCGTCGGCCTCACCTGAGAGGCCGACGGCGCCGTGAGCCCAAGCCCGACGGGCCGGCCCGCGCGAACGACGAGACGACCGAGACGCCCCGGCTACGCACCGGAGCCCGATCCCCCGGCCCGCCCCGCGGCGCGCCCACCGAGACACGCCATGGCTGCATCCGCCGCGCCCTCCACCCCGTCACCGAGCGCCGGACCGCGCATCCGCGTCCTCGTCGCCGACGATTCCGTCGTGGTCCGCGGCCTGGTCTCGCGCTGGCTCGAGGAGGCCGGCTGCGAGATCGTCGGCACCGCCTCGAACGGCCGTATCGCGCTCGATGCCCTCGACCGGGTCCAGCCCGACATCGTGCTCCTCGACATCGAGATGCCGGAACTCGACGGCACCCAGGCACTGCCCCGGATGCTTGCCAAGCGCCCCGGGCTCCAGGTCGTGATGATGTCGACCCTGACTCAGCGCAATGCGGAGATCTCCCTGCGCTGCCTGGCGCTCGGCGCGATCGACTACCTGCCCAAGCCCGAGGGCAATCGCGGGGTCACCACCCAGGCGAGCTTCCGCGAGGACCTGGTCCAGAAGATCCGGATGCTCGGGGCCGACCTGCGCAACCGGCCGCGGGCGCGCCCGGCGGCTCTGCCCGAGCGGCCCGGCCCGGTCGGTCTGCCCGAGCGCACGGCCGCCGCGCCGGCGCCGGTGCCGCGCCCGGCCGCGGCGGCGGCCCCGGTGAGCGTGCGCCCGCGCCCCCTGCGCGTCACCCCGCCGCGCTGCCTGCTCATCGGGTCGTCGACCGGCGGGCCGCGGGCGGTCGGGGAGGTGCTCGAGAGCATCGGCGCCGCGACCCTGCGGCGCGTTCCGGTCCTGATCGTCCAGCACATGCCGCCGGTCTTCACCGCCGTCTTCGCGGAGCATCTCGGCGCCCGGATCGGCCTGCCGGCGGCGGAGGCCAAGCACGGCGAGCCGGTGCGCCCCGGCACCGTCTACGTCGCTCCCGGCGGGCGCCATATGGGCCTCTCCGGCAGCGCAACCGAGACGGTGATCCAGCTCAACGACGGCCCGCCGGTCAATTTCTGCCGCCCGGCGGTCGACGTGATGTTCCGCGACGCCGCGGAGGTCTACGGCGCCGCGACCCTGTCGGTGGTGCTCACCGGCATGGGCTCGGATGGCACCAAGGGCGCCAAGGCCCTGGTGGATGCCGGCGGCGTCATGCTCGCCCAGGACGAGGCCACCTCGACCGTCTGGGGCATGCCCGGCAGCCTGGTGCGGGCCGGCTACGCCCATGAGATCCTGCCGCTGCCGGCCATCGGCCCGGCCCTGCGGACCGCCATCGCCGGTCCGGGCGGCCACTGATGCGAATCCTGCCACGGATCCCGGGGAGGATGCCGCGTCGATGACCGAGACCGAGTTCGATTTCCTCCGCCTCTACCTCAAGCAGCGCTCCGGCCTCGCCCTGACGGCGGAGAAGCGCTACCTGGTCGAGAGCCGCCTCTCGCCGGTCTGCCGGCGCTTCAACCTTGCCGGGCTGACCGAGCTGATCGGCTGCCTGCGGCTCGCCCGCGACAGCGCCATCGAGCGCGCGGTGGTCGAGGCGATGACGACCAACGAGACGTTCTTCTTCCGCGACCGCACGCCGTTCGACCTTTTTCGCGATGTGCTGCTGCCCGGGGCACTGACGGCCCGGGCCGGCCAGCGGCGCCTGCGGATCTGGTGCGCCGCCGCCTCGACCGGCCAGGAGCCGTACTCGCTGGCGATGCTGCTGGCGGAAGCGGCACCCCGGCTCTCCGGCTGGCGGGTCGAGATCGTCGCCACCGACCTCTCGACCGAGGTGCTGGAGAAGGCCAAGATCGGCCTCTACAACCAGTTCGAGGTCCAGCGCGGCCTGCCCGTGCAGCTGATGCTCAAGCACTTCACGCAGGTGGGCGAGCAGTGGCGCATCGCGGACGGCTTGCGCCAGATGATCGATTTCCGGCCGCTCAACCTGCTGCAGCCGTTCGAGCAGCTCGGCACCTTCGACATCGTCTATTGCCGCAACGTGCTGATCTACTTCGACACGGCGACCAAGGCCGACGTGCTGCGCCGGATCGCCGACCAGCTCGCCCCGGACGGCGCGGTGCTGCTCGGCGCCGCCGAGACGGTGATCGGCATCACCGAGACGCTGATGCCCGATCCCGAGCATCGCGGCCTCTACCGCCACGCCAGGGCCGGCGCGAGCCCAGGCGTCGTGGTCCCGAGTGGTTTGACACCGAGCCTCGGGGCCTCGGCCGTACCGACGGCCGCCGTGGCTGGTCTGCGCTGGGCGGCGCGCTGAGGCGCGGCCCTCGCGGCGGTCGGGCTGCGGGCGCCGCAGCGCGGCTCTCTGCACAAGGATGCGTTCGGCCTTACCGGAGCGGCCCGGCGCCGTCGCGGGGAGGCGGCATGGCCCGCGTCTCACCCCGGCCAGGAGCCGGGGCCATGCCCGACCTTTGCATCGCAACAGCTCTGCGCAAGGTGGGCGGAGGAGGATGGTGGCGTTCCCGGGCGGCGCCCCGAGGCCCGGAACCTGACATCCTCTCCAAGGTTCAGACCCTCCGCGATTCGTCTTGGCCGATCTGACACCCGCCGGATCGTCCCGGTCTCCGCCTTCGCGGCCCGTGGATCGATGCGGCTAAGCCCGAGCGGGCGCCGGCGCTGATGCGCCGGACGCCCTCGCATCGACACGTCGATGCGAGGGCGCGCTGGTATGAAGCCGATTTTCGGAATCGATTCCGGTGATCGCCTCGGGCGGACACTCTTGCTCCGCCGGGATCGATCGCACGGGGATCGTCCCCTGATGCGGGTGCTGATCCGGCGCATGCGACCCAGGACGCGTCCCTGGCAAACCGCCGCGTAGCCCGCCGGGCCCGGACCGGCAGCACAGCCCGACATCGTTTCAGCCACCAACGAAAAAACCCCGCCGGAGCGGGGTTCTTTCGCCGTCCGACCCGGATGGGGCCGGTCGTCAGACCGCGATGCGGTCCTCGTCCTCGGTCGGCTCGCGCAGCACGTAGCCGCGGCCCCAGACCGTCTCGATGTAGTTCTTGCCCTGGCTGGCATTCGCGAGCTTCTTGCGGAGCTTGCAGATGAACACGTCGATGATCTTCAGCTCGGGCTCGTCCATCCCGCCGTAGAGATGGTTCAGGAACATCTCCTTGGTGAGCGTGGTGCCCTTGCGCAGGCTGAGGAGCTCCAGCATCTGGTACTCCTTGCCGGTGAGGTGCACCCGGGCGCCCGATACCTCGACGGTCTTCTGGTCGAGGTTCACGATCAGGTCGCCGGTGGTGATCACCGACTGCGCGTGGCCCTTCGACCGGCGCACGATCGCGTGGATTCTCGCGACCAGTTCATCTTTGTGGAAAGGTTTGGTGAGGTAGTCATCGGCTCCGAAGCCGAGGCCCTTCACCTTGTCCTCGATCCCGGCCATGCCGGAGAGGATCAGGATCGGGGTCTTCACCTTCGCCACCCGCAGCGAACGCAGAACCTCGTAGCCCGACATGTCAGGCAGGTTCAGGTCCAAAAGGATGATGTCGTAGTCGTACAGCTTGCCGAGATCGACACCTTCCTCGCCGAGGTCGGTCGTGTAGGTGTTAAAATTCTCGGACTTGAGCATCAGTTCGATGCTCTGCGCTGTCGCGCTGTCGTCCTCGATCAGAAGTACCCGCATCTCAGGTCCCCAAGCCCTGGCCCTCAAGGGTTAAGGCAAGCCCCCGCCGCCCGTCTCCCACCGGCCCGTGGGGGACGCCCGTTATCTTCCGAACCGCGACGCTATGCCTGAACGGTTAACAAACCCTGCTCCGGTCCCGCAAGCGGTTAGGAAACCGCCTGACGGGCCGGCCCCTTGCGGGTTGGCGTTCCGTTCCGGCCGAATCGCGTTAGCATACCTGCATCCGCCCCTGTCGGGCGGCCTAAATGACTCGCATCATTGAGGCCTGCCCTGATGTTGCGCCCGCGCCACGCCCCGGAGAACCTCCGGGGACCTGCCGCGGATCCCATCTGCCTCAGTGTTAAGGAGAGGGGTAAATGGATCGTTGATGGAATCCGGCAATGGCAGCATCACGGTCCGGGAAACGGCCTCGTATCAACAGGATGGTGCCATGAGCGGGTTCACGGGCGGGTCCCGGCCCGGAGGAGGGCGCTTCGACGCCGCGCACGCGGCGCTGGCGGGCATCGAGGAGGTCGAGACCTTCGGCCGGGTGGCGGCGGTGCGCGGCCTCCTGATCGAGGTGGCCGGCCCGGTGGCGGCGATGCGGCTGGGCGGCCGGCTCGACGTCGTGGTGAACGAGGCCGCCGGCACCGCCGTGCCCTGCGAGATCATCGGCTTCTCCGGCCCCCACGCGCTGGCGATGCCGTTCGGCTCGCTCCAGGGGGTGCGCCGGGGCTGCCCGGCCCGGGTGCGGGCGGAGGGCGCGGGTGCGATCCGGCCGAGCCACGCCTGGCTCGGCCGCGTCGTCGACGCGCTGGGGCGCCCGATCGACGGGAAGGGACCGCTGCCGCCCGGGCCGGCCGCTTACGGCCTCCAGGCCGATCCGCCGCCCGCCCATGCGCGGCGCCGGGTCGGCCCGCCCCTCGATCTCGGGGTGCGCTGCATCAACACCTTCCTGACGATGTGCGCCGGCCAGCGCATGGGCATCTTCGCCGGCTCCGGCGTCGGCAAGTCGGTGCTGCTGTCGATGCTGGCGCGCTACACCGCCGCCGACGTCGCGGTGATCGGCCTCGTCGGCGAGCGCGGCCGCGAGGTGCAGGAATTCCTCCAGGACGATCTCGGGGAGGAGGGACTCGCCCGCTCGGTCGTGGTGGTCGCCACGTCCGACGAGCCGGCCCTGATGCGCCGCAACGCCGCCTACGTCACCTTCGCGCTGGCCGAGCACTTTCGCGATTCCGGCGCGCAGGTCCTGTGCATGGTCGATTCGATCACCCGCTTCGCCATGGCCCAGCGCGACATCGGGCTGGCCGCCGGCGAGCCGCCGACCGCGAAGGGCTACACGCCCACCGTCTTCTCCGAATTGCCGCGCCTGCTCGAGCGGGCCGGGCCCGGGACGGGCGAGGGGGCGATCACCGGCCTGTTCACCGTGCTGGTCGAGGGCGACGACCACAACGAGCCGGTGGCCGATGCGGTGCGGGGCATCCTCGACGGGCATATCGTGATGGAGCGGGCGATCGCCGAGCGCGGGCGCTACCCGGCGATCAACGTGCTGCGCTCGGTCTCCCGCACCATGCCGCGCTCCTGCGACCCGGATTTCCTGCCCGTGGTGCGCCGCGCCCGCCGGGTGCTCTCGACCTATGCCGACATGGAGGAGCTGATCCGGCTCGGCGCCTATCGCCCCGGCAGCTCGCCGGAGGTGGACGAAGCGATCGGCCTGATGCCGGATCTGGAGGCTTTTCTGGGGCAGGGTAAGGAAGAAGCAACCTCCATCCGCGAGGGTTACGAACGCCTCGCCGCGATCGTCGGCGAGCCGTGAGGGCCGGTCGCGCGGTCCGCCGACGCGGCCGCATGACGGCGCGTGGCGGGCTCACAGCTCGGCCGCAAGCCGCTGGCGGGAGTGGAGTAACAATGAAGTCGCGGGACACGCTCATCCGGCTGCGCCGCTTCCAGGCCGACGAGAAGCGCCGCAAAGTCGCGCAAATCGAGGCGATGATCGCCGATTTCGCCCGTATGGCCGCCGACCTCGATCGCGAGATCGGCCAGGAGGAGCAGCGGGCCGGGATCTCCGATCCGGCCCATTTCGCCTATCCGACCTATGCCCGCGCGGCGGCGCAGCGCCGCGACAACATCCGCCGCTCGGCCGAGGACCTCGACGTCCAGCTCGCCGCGGCCAAGGCGGCCCTCGCCGAAGCCTTCGAGGAGCTGAAGAAGGTCGAGATCCTCGACGACCGCGAGCGCTCGGGCGAGCGCGCCGCCGAGAACGCCCGCGACCAGGCCAGCATGGACGCGATCGGCCTCGGCCGCGCCCGGGCCTGACGCATTACTCTGCCAGCAACGGGATCTGCCCGGCCGCGTCGCGGGGCAGGTCGCCGGTGAGCCGCGGGTCCGGCGTCACCTCGATCGCCCGGGCGTAGGGGCGGAAGCCCGAGCGCCGGTAGAACGCGACGGCCCCCGGATGATCGAGGGTGCAGGTATGCACCCAGAACCGCCCGATCGGGCGAGCGAAGGCGCGGGCCACGGCCGCCTCCATCAGCCGGCGTCCCCGGCCCTGGCCGACCGCTTCCGGCACGAGGCCGAAATAGGCGAGCTCCGCCTCGCCGGTTTGCCGCCAGTCGAGTTCGAGGAGGCCGATGTCGCGCCCGTCCTCGATGAGGGCGAGGGCCTCGACGTCAGGATCGCTCAAGATCGTCAGGAGCGCGTCGTCGGTCAATCGGGCGCGGCCGAACCACAGCCAGGGTTCCCCGATCGCGGCGTAGAGCGCCCGGTAACGGGCGAGATCCGCCCCGATCTCCGCGAGCCGAAGAGGCTCAGGTTCAGGCTCCCGCGACAGAGGGGGAGGGGGCTCCCGCATCTCCAGATAGGTCACCACGGCCGCGACATGGGTCGGCGGCACCGGGGTATATCCGTCGAGGGCCAGGCGCGGTGGGTCGGTCGGGTGTTCGCTCACGGCGGCAAGGTCTCCTGTCGGGGTGGCGGGACGAGGGGGCCGGCCCGTTTCCCCTATGTCAAGCTTTCTCGTGCCACGCTGTCCGGATGCGGGCTCCGCGCCGTCCGGACGACTGGGCGAACGGGGCTTGACCGTTAGATATGAGCCGGGCCGCTCGCCGGACCGTTGAGAGGCACGATCATGCACGACGCACAGGCGCGGGACCGGCGCCGCTTCACGGTCGTCACCGAGCCGCGCGCTCAGGTGTCGCGCCGCATGATCGAGCGCCGCGACGGCCCGGCCCTCGAATGGATCGAGGCGGAGCCCGCCGGCGAGCCCCGCGGCGCGCCGCTCCTGTTCGTGCACGGCGCCTTCGGGGGCGCGTGGATGTTCGAGGAGATCTTCCTTCCCCACCTCGCCCGGCGCGGCCGCCGCGCCGCCGCGGTGAGCCTGCGCGGCCACGGCCGCAGCCAGGGCGGACGCGACCTGCGATCCGCCTCGCTGACCGATTACCTCGCCGACCTGACGCTGGCCCTCTCGCAATGGCGCGAGCCGCCGGTGCTGGTCGGGCATTCGCTCGGCGGGCTGCTGGCGCAGCGGGTCCTCGGCCGCGTGCCCTTGCGCGGACTCGTCCTGATGGCCTCCTTGCCGCCGGAGGGCCTCGGCGTCGTCGGCCCGCGCATCGCGATGACCGATGCGGGGTTCTGGGTCGAGGCGCTGGCGGGCTCGCTGCTCCCGGGCCGCGAGCCGGCGGTGGCGCTCGCCCGGCACTGGCTCTTCTCGGAAGGGCTGCCGCTGGAGCGGGCCCAGAACTACGCCGCCCGGATGTCGGCCGAGAGCCCGATGGCCCTCGCCGAGGCGCATTGGCCGAGCCTGCCGCTCTCGGCGGCCTTCGCGGGCGTGCCGGCCCTGGTGCTCGGCGGCGCCGACGACCGCATGATCTGGCCGGCGACGACGTGGCGCACGGCGCTCTATCACGGCGCCGAGCACCGCACCGTGCCGGGCATCGCGCATTTCCTGCAGCTCGATCTCGGCTCGGAGGGCGTCGCCCGCCTGCTCCTCGACTGGCTCGACGCCAGGGGCGCCTGAGAGAGGCGCCACCTCGCGGCCGGCACGAAACCGTCACGATCCCATGAAAGGACGGCCCCGCCGGCGTGGGGCCGTCCTTGCGGTCGCCCGCAGGGTCGGGCAGAAGCGCGCGCGAGAAGGGGACGTGACGGGACCGCGATGAAGAAGATCAAGGAGTTCATCTGGCCGGTCATCGGCCTCGGGGCCGTCGTGGTCTCGGTCTATCTGCTGTGGCACCTGCTGAAGGGCCTGTCCTTCGCGGACGTGAAGGCGAGCCTGGCGGCGATCCCGCCGCACCGCTACGCGCTGGCCGTCGCCTCGACCCTGGTCGCCTACGGCGCATTGGCCTGGTACGACCGGATCGCGCTCCTGCACCTGGGCGTGAAGGGCATTTCGTGGCTCTTCGTCTCGGTCTGCTCCTTCACCACCTACGCGCTGTCGCACAATATCGGCGCCTCGGTGTTCTCCGGCGCGGTGGTGCGCTACCGCGCCTACACGTCGAAGGGCCTCTCGCCGGCGCAGGTGGCGGTGCTGGTGGCGCTCTGCTCCTTCACCTTCGGCCTCGGCACGGCCTTCCTCGGCGGCCTGGTCCTGGTGCTGGAGCCCGAGCTGCTGCAGCGCGTGGCGAGCCTGCTGCCGCCGGTGCTCGCGAGCCCGACCACCGCCCGCCTCGTCGGCTTCGGCCTCCTCGGCTTCGTCGCCCTCTACGTCATCGGCTCGATCCTGCATTTCCGGCCGCTGCACATCCGCTCGTTCAAGATCGAGTATCCGCGCCCCAACATCATGGGCCGCCAGCTGATCGCCGCGCCGCTCGAACTGCTCGGTGCCGCCGGCATCATCTACTTCGCCCTGCCGGAAGTCGGGAATCCGGGCTTCCTGGTCGTGCTCGCAGTGTTCCTGGCCTCGTTCTCGGTGGCGCTGGTCTCCAACGCGCCGGGCGGCATCGGGGTGTTCGAGCTCGTCTTCATCACGGCGATGCCGGACCTGCCGAAGACCGACGTGCTCGCCGCCGTCCTGATCTTCCGCCTGTTCTACCTGCTCCTGCCCTTCGCCCTGGCGATCGGCGTGGTGCTGCTGTTCGAGCGCGGCCGGCTCGCCGATGCGCTGCGCAACAAGGCGAAGTCTCCCGACACCGTGCCGCCGCCGCCGGTCGACGGGCCCGGCATCACCCCGGACCTGCATGACGTCAAGGTGCGCAAGGCCGTATGAGCCGCCCTCGTCTGCGCCGCGCCGGGCTCGGTCTCAGCACCCTGCTTGGCCTCCGGCCGGGCGGCTTCCTGATCCCGTACCGGCATGCCGGTGAGGCGCGGGCGGAGGGCTACCCGGCCCTCCGCCCGATCTTTTCGGAGGCCGAGCCCACCTTTCGGGCAGTGCTGGCGGCGATCGAGGCCTGCGCCCCCGATCTCGACCGCATCATGGCCGGCGGCCCCGACCTCGTCGGCGAGCGGCCGGCGCGGTTCACGCAGGACTGGTTCCCGCGCCTCGACGCGGCCGCCGCCTACGCCCTGGTGCGGCGCGAGCGGCCCCGCCGCATCGTCGAGATCGGCTCGGGCCACTCGACCCGCTTCCTCGCGCAAGCCGTCCGCGACGCCGGCCTTCCGACCGCGATCACCTGCATCGACCCGGCGCCCCGCGCGCCCCTCACCGGCCTCGGCCTGCGCCACGCGGCGCGGCTGTTCGGCCCCGCGGATGCCGAAGAGGCGGCCGCCCTCGAACCCGGCGATGTCCTGTTCATCGATTCGAGCCACGTCGCGATGCCGGGCACCGATGTCGACCGGCTCCTCCTCGATGTCCTTCCGCGCTTGCGCGCCGGCGTGATCGTGCATCTGCACGACATCTTCCTGCCGGACGCCTATCCCGAGGAATGGGCCTGGCGCGGCTACAACGAGCAATTGATGGTCGGGACGCTGCTCCAGGGCGGCGCCTATGCCCCGCTCTTCGCCAGCCGCTACGTCGCGGTCGGGACGGGCTGGCCGCTCGACGGCGTCCTCTCGCGGCTGCCCCTGCCACGGGGTGCCTTCGAGACCAGCCTGTGGCTGCGCAAGGCATGAGATTTTCACGCCGATCGATCGAATGCCGCCGATCGATGGCGATGAGGGATTAACGCCGCCAGGCCATCCTGGCCCCGCACCCGGCCGCATCCTGCGGCCGCGAGGGGGTTAAGGCGATGCGTGCAGGTCTGACGGTCGGGCTCATCACCTTGAGCATCCTGGCGACGGTGGCGCCCGCAGCGGCGCAGGCTCCCGCGCAGGAGCCCCGGATGCAGACGGCGGCGGCCGATGCCGGCGGGCCCGAGCCGATGACCACGGGTACGACCGTGCGGGTCGGGCGGCGCGAGGCAATCCCGGCACCCGCTCCGGCGCAGGCACGGCCCTGGTGCACCGGCCGGGTGTTCGGATCCGGCGCAGGCTTCTGCGCGATCAACTAGCGTGACGAAGACCCTTCGCGCGCCCGGCCCGCCGCAGCCTGCGGCGCCGGGGATCCAGAGTATCGCGACGAGGTCGGGTGCGGTCGGCGAGGCTCCGATGCCGATCCGATGGCCCGCGCGACCAGTCGCGCAGGAGAGATCGGCGGTCTCTCAGTGACCGTTGGGGTGGGTCGGCGCGGAGAGGCGCTCGACGTTGTTGCGGACATGTTCGCGATAGCGGTCGATCACCGCCTCCGGTGTGCCGCCGCCGAGCAGGGTGCCCGTCGCCTCGAGGGCCGCGCCGATCTTCTCGCTGACCATCCGCTGCGCCTCGACCTGACCGGCGAGGCCACCCCAGGCGAGCTTGACCATGCGCAGCTCGATGACCCTCTGGGATTCCATGGCGAGCATCGCGGTCGCGTACCAAGCGTCCAACATCCTGGGCTCCTTCGCATTTTGCAAATCGCAGGCGGAGGCCGGCACCATGGTGGTGCCGGCCCAAGCGGGATCAAGCGGCGCGGGCGCGGGGCGCCGCGAAGGCCGGGAGACGCCCCATCCGGCGGGCGAGGTCCGTCCAGCAGGCGATGGCCGCATCGACGGCCCGGCTCATCTCGGCGGCCTGAAGCTGCGCGAGGTCGCCCGGGCTGCGGACCGCGAGCGCGGCCTTCCAGAAGGCGAGGGCGGCCTGGCTCTCGCCCTGGAAGAAGGCCACGAGCCGACCGTTGATCTCGACGAAGCCCTGCATGGCGGCGAGCGGAATCTCCTCCCGGCCCGTCGGACCGGGCTGCTCCGGCGCCGGGGCCGAATCATCGGCGGTCGCGACGGCGGGAGCCTCGTCCGCGACCGGCTCGGCCAGGGGGGGCTCGGCCAGGGGGATCTCGGCCACCGGCGGAGCGGCGTCAGGGGCGTCCGGATTCTGCGCCGGGGCCTGCTCGCTCCCGGCCGCAGCGACTTCGGCCACAGGCTCTTGGGCTACCGGCTCCTGGTCAGCCAGCTCCGGGACGACGGGCGTCTCGGTCGAGGACTTCTCCGGTGCCTCGTCGGTCTTGGACTCGCCTTCGTCGGCCCTCGGCTCGATGGGCTCCTCAGCCGCGGCTTCCTGCTCCGGCTCGGTGACGGAGGCCTCCTCCGGCGCGTCCTCGGCCTCGGCAGCCGGCGCGGTGCCGGGCTGCTCGGTCTCGGCCTGTTCCAGCTCGGTCGAGGTCTCGGCCTCGGCCACGATCACCTCGTCGGACGCCGTCTCGCCGGAGGTCGTCTCGCTGGTTTTGGCAGGATCGTCCGCCCGCGCGGCTGCCCGGACGGGAGGGCGGCGGGGCGGCTTGCGGGTTCTGTCGGTGCGGCGCGTCGTGGTCATGGCTCGGCCTCCTCGGAGTAGCGGGCGCCGCGTCCCTGGCGCGTCACCCGGCGGGCGGCCGCCCTCACCCGATGCGGGGGCGGACGCGCGGAGCCGGAGCGCCGGCAGGCTCGTCCGGGGCACCGGCAGGTGGGCGCGGACGAGGCCGCGCGGCCATCGACGGCGCGCCGTGACGCGCCGCCGGTCTCATCCCGGCCGAGCGGCAGGGCCGATGTCGCCAGGCCGGAAGACGGTGTCCGGCCCGGACGCGCTCGTCGACGCGCGGCGACGCCACGCCCCGCCGGGTCCCTCGGCCCCCATCCTCGGCCTGATCGGACCTCGCTTACGCCTTGGCCTGGGTCTTGGTCAGGTCGGCCTTGATCGACTCGGACAGGGTGGCGAATTCCTTCGCCTGGTTCTGCAGCGCGCTCATCTGATTGCGCATGTACTCGCCCTGCAGCTCAAGCGCCTCCTTGACGTCGCGGCTGCGCACGAGCTTCTCGGCGAGGTCGAAGGTCGCGGTGGCGTGCTGCTCGGTGTAGTCGAAGCCGCGGGCCACGGCGGCGCCCATGCCGGTCTGCGAGGTCTGGGTCGAGGACTGCACGGTCTCGGCGAGCTTGCGGGCGGAGCCGAGGAACGTGCCGAACGCCGTACGGGCGTTCTGGACGCCCTTCTCGGCGAAGTCGCGCATCTCGGTCGGGATCTCGAAGGGCTTCTGGGTGCTGCTCATGGGCGTGGCCTCTGGCTCTCGCTACGCGCGCCGCCCGTGAGGATTTGTGCGACGCAGCAAACACGATGCTGCAATGCAGCGCGCAAGTCAACGGGTCGCGTGCAGCCTGCCCTTGCGCAGGCGCGACGCCGCGCTACTGCGTGAGCCGAAACTGCGCGATCGAGCTGCCGATGCTCTGGAACGCCGGCCTCAGATCGTTCGCCGTGACGACGTTGTAGAAGAAGCCGTCCTTGGAGGCGCACGACTTCAGCATATTGGTGTTCCCGTCGATCACCCGCACCGTGTAGATGGTGATGCCGGCCTCCTTCGCCGCCGCGCAGGCCGCGAGCGTGCGGGTATCGATGCAGTCGGAGCTGCGACCGTACCACCATTTGCCCGCGCAGACGCCGTCCCAGCGATTGTCGGTGTTCAGTCCGTCGGTCAGCACGATCATGATCTTGCTGACGCGGTCGTCGGTGAGGCTCGTCGCGGTGTTGAGCGGGCCGTAGGGCGTGAGGGCCTCCATGCCCCAGGCCACGCCGATGGTGACGTTGGTGTCGCCGCCCGCGCTCATGCTGTCGATGGCGGCGGCTAGCCCGGGATAGTCGGTGCTGAGCGGGCGGACCGCCGTCAGGGTCGGCTTGCCGTAAGACATCGATGCGCATTTGTCCGCCGGATAGGCGTCGGCACGGCCGGGTTCGGCGTTCGGCACCTGCACGTCGTAGGGCTGGTCGCGGTCGGTGACGCAGCCCTTCCAGGTCCCCTCGCTGACGGAGCCGACCTTCGTGTAGTTCAGCCAGGCCGCGTCAGTGACTGCGGTGCCGAGATTCACCTGGGTCGAGAACGGCACCAGGGCGACCTTGGCACTGTCGCGGGTCAACACGACCTTGTCGAGGTAGCTCAGGAAATCCTTCGCCGCCTGCTTCAGGGCGGGAAGCTTGCCGGAACTGTTCATCGAGCCGGTATTGTCGAGCACCAGTGCGATCTCGACGGACTTTCCACCCGACATCGCCTGCGACGTGCCGCTGACCTCGAGCGGCCCGGTCCGCATCAACCGTCCGAGCGTCATGTCCACCTGAGCGGTGGCGCTCACCGTCACCTGCGTGCCGGCGCGGACCGGCGTGAAGCGGGTCACGGTCACACCGGCCTGGGCCGGGAAGCTCGCGTCGAAGAGGGCCCGGGCGCGGGACCGGAAATCGGCGTCGGTCGTCAGGACCGGCGCCTCGCGGATGACCGCCAGCACCGCCGCGTCGGTGGCGGTCTGGAGCTTCGCCCGGATCCCGGCGCCGCGGGCGTAATCGATGCCGGCCCCGGCCAGGAAGGCGAGGGGAATCATCGTCAGGGCCATGATCACCGCGACGCCGCCGCTGCGGTCGCGCCGGAAACCATCGAACAGCCGCCTCATCGATGGGACGCCCTCCCGGTGCCGCTCGTTGCCGTTACGAGCAAGATCTAACAATGCGAATGTTAAGGGTTCGGTGACGAGGTCCTGGAGCATGAGGCCGTGTCCATCATGCTTCGTTAAGGTTTCCGGCCACGAATCGCGGCAAGCTCGTGTTAACGAAGCCGCATCATAATCAGGGACAGTCGTGTTCCCGGGTTCGGGACATCCTCAGCTGCCGAAGGCAGCCCTACGAGTATCTGACGAGGACTGCCGATGCGTGCCCTGCGGTTCCGCCCCCATCCCGCCGTCCTCGCGGCCGGTATTCTCGGTCTCGGCACCCTGTCGGGCTGGGGCGCCTACGGCGTCTCCTCGTCGGGCAAGAGCGCGCTCCGGGCCCAGCTCGCGGAGGCCGAGAGCCAGCGCGACGCGTTCGCCGCACGCGTCAAGCAGTTCCAGGACGTCGAGGCCGAGCTGCGCGACCGTCAGGCCAAGATCGCCGCAGCGCGGGACGAGATCGCCCAGCTCGGCGCGACCCGCGACAAGGCCAAGGCCCAGCTCGCCGCGACGCAGCGCGACCTCGCCTCGCTGACCAAGCGCCTCGATCAGGCGAAGGACAAGGTGACCCAGACCGGCAGCATCACCCCGGCCGCCGAGGCCAAGAAGCCGGCGGTAAGGTAGCCGGCGCGGTAAGGTAGCCGGCGCGGCAACGATCCGTCACGGTCAGGAAGCCGGCGCGTCGCCCGGCCCGTCAGGCCGGGAGGCAGTCGAGTTCTGCGCTTTGCCGCGGAGATTGCAGCGCCGTCTCGGCCTCGCGGCGCGACAGGCTCTCGACCAGGGCGGCCCAGCGCATGCCGACCTCGTGCCCGAGGGTGAGGCGGCCGGTCTCGTCGTAGCGGCGCCAGCCGCAGCGCGGCGCGCCGTCCGCCCCGACCTCGTCATAGGTCTCGTAGCGTGCCACCAGGCGGTCGTGCCGGTCGTATTCCCGGTGGAACCAGCAGATCCCGAACACCCGTCCGCCGCGGCCGAGCATGCCGGCGCTCTCCAGCCGGTGCCCGCCCGGAATGCGGAAGATGGTCTCGAAGGCGGGAGGCGCGCAGCGCATGGGCATCTCCGTCGCGTGTCTGTCGCGGAGCGGCGCCGGCAGAGAGGGAGCGCCAAAGGATGACCCGGCGGAGCCGGGCGTCGCGGCTTCGGGAGCGCCCCCGGAGATCGCGCGTAAATTATTTCTCAGCAATTTGTGCGCTGCAACCATCCGGGCGTCAAGCCCGGATGATTCGCGCGGCACAGCCGCGGATTACTGACCCTTCGCAGCGATCGCCTCGGCCCAGGCCACCGAGCGGCGGGCCATCGGGATGTGCTGGCGCTCGAACATCCGGCCGTTGATCTGGATCGCGCCGCGCTTGGCGTTCTCGGGACGCTCGTAGGTCTCGATCACGGTGCGGGCCACCGCGACCTCCTCCTCCGTCGGCGCGAAGGCGGCGTTGGCGAGCGGGATCTGGCTCGGATGGATCAGCGTCTTGCCGTCGAAGCCGAGGATGCGGGCCTGCTCGCATTCCTGGCGGCAGCCGTCGAGATCGGAGAAGTTGTTGTAGACGCCGTCCAGGATGGTCAGGCCCTCGGCGCGGGCGCCGGCGAGCGCCGTCATCAGCCAGGGCATCATCGGGGCCCGGCCGGGCACGATCTGCGTCCAGGTGTCCTTGGCGAGGTCGTTGGTGCCGAGCACGAAGCAGGTGAGCCGGGTGCCCGGGTTGCGCCGGGCCGCGGCGATCGCCTGGATGTTGAGGATCGAGGCCGGGGTCTCGATCATCGCCCAGATCTTGATCTCCGCCGGCGCGTCGAGGGCCTCCAGCCGGTCGGCGATGTTCTCGAGCACCGCCGGGGAGGAGACCTTCGGCATCAGGATCGCGTCGGGCTTCGCCTCGATCGCGGCGCGCAGGTCGGCCTCGCCCCAGGGGGTCTGAGGGGCGTTGACCCGGATGATCAGCTCGCGCTCGCCGTAGCCGCCCTGGCGGACCGCGGCGCAGACTTGCTCGCGGGCGAGGTCCTTGGCGTCGGGCGCCACCGCGTCCTCGAGGTCCAGGATCAGGGCATCGGCCGCGAGCGTGCGCGCCTTCTCCAAGGCGCGCGGGTTGGAGCCCGGCATGTAGAGCACGCTGCGGCGGAGGCGGAGATCGATCATCGCGGGGTTCCCTTGCGGTCGCCCCCCTGATTACGGCAGCGTCCGATTGCGTTGCAACATGGTGCGCAACCGGGCGGTGGGCCAGTGGGCTTGTACCGCCGCGCCCTGAACGGACCCGTTCGAAGGCGCTGGCTAAGCCCGAACGGGCGTCGGCGCTGATGCGCCGGACGCCGTGGCATCGACGAATCGATGCCACGGCGCGAGGGTACTAGCAGGCTGCTGAAAAAGGGCTTCGCCTGTCGGCAGAAGCGTGATTCACTCTTCTGGGATCATCGGGAGAGTTTTCAGTGCGTGGTCAGGATCTCCGAAGCAGCTCGCTGTTCTCCTACGTGGATCTCGAGCGCCGCATTCGGCCTGACCATCCCCTGAGAACGATCCGAACTTTGGTCGACGAGGCGCTCACGACGCTCGACGGGCAGTTCTCGGAGATCTACTCGCAGATTGGCCGCCCCTCGATCCCACCCGAGCAACTCCTGCGCGCCATGCTGCTCCAGGCATTCTACTCCGTGCGCTCCGAGCGACAGTTGATGGAGCGCCTCGACTTCGACCTGCTGTTCCGCTGGTTCGTCGGCCTCGGCATCGACGATCCCGTCTGGGATGCCTCCACCTTCTCCAAGAACCGCGATCGGCTGCTGGGCGGCAGCGTGGCCGCCGCCTTCCTGAGCGCCGTGCTGGCGATCCCGCGCGTCAAGCGGCTGCTGTCGCAGGATCATTTCACCGTCGATGGCACCTTGATCCAGGCTTGGGCCTCGATGAAGAGCCTCAAGCCCAAGGACATTGCGCCCTCCGACCCGCCTGATCCCCCGGCAGGCGGGCGCAATCCCGACGTCGACTTTCGCGGCAAGAGCCTGTCCAACGACACTCATCAGAGCAGCACTGACCCCCAGGCGCGGCTCTACCGCAAGGGTCAGGGCAAGGAAGCCAAGCTCTGCTTCATGGGTCATGCGCTCATGGAGAACCGCAATGGGCTGATCGTCGATGGCTGCGTGACCCAGGCGACGGGGCAGGCCGAGCGCGTCGCGGCCCTGGCGATGATCGAGAAACGGGCCAACCGTCCCACCCGCGTCACCCTGGGCGCCGACAAAGGTTACGACGCCGCGGACTTCGTGAACGAACTGCGCGCCATGGCGGTGACGCCGCACGTGGCCTGCAACACGGCGGGACGCCGCTCCGCCATCGACGGACGCACCACACGCCAGCCCGGCTATGCGATCAGCCAGACGATCCGCAAGCGGATCGAGGAAAGCTTCGGCTGGAGCAAGGAGATCGGCCTGATCGGCCGCATCCGGGTCCGCGGGCGGGAGCGGATCGACATGGCCTTCACCTTCACAGCCGCAGCCTTCAACCTCGTGCGGCTGCCAAAACTCCTCGGAGCGTAAGCGACCGCCTGACGACAGAACGGTGCCGCCTCTTGCTCAACGCAGCCGAACCCTGCCCCAGCGCAGCGGTTGAGCCCGGCACGACGAGCCACCGCAACGCCGGTGCAAGGCGAAAACCAGCAAACCAAACGGCGCCAAGCCAGGCATCAAAGCGACAAGCCCCTTTTTCAGCAGCCTGCTAGAGGGGTCTGCGCGCCGCCGGGCCGTGTCCGACCAGTCCCCGTCCGCGGGGCGACGGTCCGGGAGCGCGAGGTGCCGTCCGGCCCTACTCGGCGGCGATCCGCCGGGGGCCGAGATCGAGGGAGGCGTGGCCGAGCGTCTCCGCCACCGCCGTCAGGATCCGCGACAGGGCGTCGAAGCCGGGACGGGGCAGGAGCTTGCGCTCGTCCATGTAGAGCGCGCGGTTGACCTCGATCTGCAGGGCGTGGCGGCCGAGCGCCGGCTCGCCGTAATGCTCGGTGATGAAGCCGCCCGCATAGGGCTTGTTGCGCACCACCCGGAGGCCGTGGCCGCGGAAGGCCGCTTCGGCGCAGTCGATCAGGTCCGGCGCGCAGGAGGTGCCGAAGCGGTCGCCGAGCACCACGTCGACCGCCGGCCCCTCGTCGCGCGCGAGGCTGGTCGAGGGCATCGAGTGGCAGTCGATCAGGACCGCGTGGCCGAAGGTGCGGGCGGTGCGCGCCACCAGCTCCTTGAGGGTGCGGTGATACGGCTTGTACAGGTCCTCGATCCGCGCCAGCGCCTCCTCGACCGGCAGGCGGCCGCGATAGATCTCCTGGCCGTCCGCCACCACGCGCGGCACCGTGCCGAGGCCGCCCGCCACCCGCATCGAGCGCACGTTGACGAAGGGCGGCAGCCGCCCCTCGAACATCCGCGGGTCGAGCTCGTAGGGTTCGCGGTTGACGTCGAGATAGGCTCGCGGGAAGGCGGCCTGCAACAGGGGGGCGCCGAGGCCGACGACCGGGGCGTAGAGCCGATCGACGAAGGCATCCTCCGAGCGGCGCAACGCCACCGCGTCGAGCCGCGAGGCGGCCACGAAGGAGGTCGGGTAGACCGCCCCCGAATGGCCGGTGTTGTAGACGAACGGCAGGGTCTGCCGCTCCGGCTCGTCCACCCGGAAGGGCGGCGCAAACAGGCTGGCGGGGGGGACCCGGCTCATCCGGTCGTCCGGGAGAGGGGAGTGAGGGAGGGACGCGATCGCACCTTCATCCGGCTAATCTGGCGCCCCTGATCCAGCCTGTCCACTGCCGCGAGGGTCTTAGCGCCCCGTTAAGAATCCGCTGGGGGAAACCGCGCCGGCGGGCCCCGCGTCAACACTCTGTTTACCACGCGGCCGCTTTATGGAATGAACGAACCGAATCGGTATCCGGGACTTTCGTTCATGAAGATCCTCCTCGCGGAAGACGACAACGACATGCGTCGCTTCCTCGCCAAGGCGCTCCAGAACGCGGGCTACGACGTGGCCTCGTTCGACAACGGCTTGTCGGCCTATAACCGCCTGCGCGAGGAGCCCTTCGAGCTCCTGCTCACCGACATCGTGATGCCCGAGATGGACGGCATCGAGCTGGCGCGGCGCGCCACCGAGCTCGACCCCGACATCAAGGTGATGTTCATCACCGGCTTCGCCGCGGTGGCGCTCAACCCGGATTCGAAGGCTCCGAAGGACGCCAAGGTCCTGTCGAAGCCGTTCCACCTGCGCGAGCTCGTCACGGAAGTCGAGAAGCTGATGGCGGCCTGAGGACCGCCTCGGGTCGCGACGCCGATGGCGCGTTCGCTCCCGCGCGCCTATATCGGGTCACCCCCCAGCAGCGCACGAGCCGACGGATGCAGCCGGTCACGATCTACACCACCAGCTGGTGCCCCTATTGCGCGGCGGCGAAGTCGCTGCTGCAGGAGAAGGGCGCGGCCTTCACCGAGATCGACGTCGAGGCCAAGGCGGGCGCCCGGCGCGAGATGATCGACAAGGCCGGCGGCCGCACCAGCGTGCCGCAGATCTTCGTCGGCACGACCCATGTCGGCGGCTGCGACGACCTCTACGCCCTCGACCGCTCCGGCCGCCTCGACCCGCTGCTCGCCGGCTGACGCGACACGCGTCCGACGTCACGCATCTGGCGGGGCGGCGGCGTTCCGGCGTAAGCTTCTCGGGCATTTCCGGAGTTGCTCCCATGACCGCTCCCCGCTTCGTCGCCGCCTGCGTGCAGATGCGCTCCGGACGCGACCCCGCGCAGAACCGCGACGCCGCGGTGGCGGGCATCCGCGAGGCGGCGGACCAGGGCGCGCATTACGTCCAGACGCCCGAGATGACCTCGCTCCTCGAGCGCGACAGGCTGAGCCTGTTCCAGAAGATCCGCGCGCCGGAGGACGACCCGACCCTCGGTGCGCTCCGCGACGTCGCCCGCGAGCGCGGAATCGTGGTCCATGTCGGCTCGCTCGCCGTGAAGAACGGCGACAAGGTCGCCAACCGCGCCTTCGTGATCGACCGCGAGGGCGCGATCGTCGCGGCCTACGACAAGCTCCACCTCTACGACGTCGACCTGCCGAACGGCGAGAGCTACCGCGAATCGGCCACCTATACGGGCGGCGCCCGGGCCGTCGTGACCGACCTGCCCTGGGGCCGGCTCGGCGTCGCCATCTGCTACGACGTGCGCTTCCCCGCCCTCTACCGGGCCCTCGCCGAGGCCGGGGCCGAGATCCTGTCGGCGCCGGCCGCCTTCACCCGCCAGACCGGCGAGGCGCATTGGCACGTGCTGCAGCGCGCCCGGGCGATCGAGACCGGCTCGTTCATGATCTCGGCCGCGCAGGGGGGCCGGCACGAGGACGGGCGCGAGACCTACGGCCACTCGCTCATCGTCGATCCCTGGGGCCGCATCCTGGCCGAGGCCGACGGCAACGCGCCGGGGGTGATCCTGGCCGAGATCGACATGGCCCTCGTCGCCGACGCCCGCGCCCGCATCCCGGCCCTGCGCCACGCCCGGCCGGTGGTCGTCGAGGCCGCGCGCGCCTGACGGACCCGTCGACGTTCTCTTCGCCCCGATGTTTCCTCGGGGCCGGATTTCCGCCACAAGGACCGCGTCAAGGGTCGCGGCCCCTCGCAAACGCGCGCCCGCCCACCGATATCCTCCGTCATGATCCGCTACGCCCTGTCCTGCGATTCCGGCCACAGCTTCGAGAGCTGGTTCCCGTCGAGCGACTCCTACGACGAGCAGGCGCGGGCCGGATTCGTGACCTGCCCGTTCTGCAACAGCCCGAAGGTGGCCAAGCAGATCATGGCGCCGTCGCTCGGCCGCACGCCGAACCTGCCGGCTCCCGTCGAGGCGCCGACCGCCCCCGCCGCGCCGGCGCCCGCCGAGGCGCCGGTCAGCCTGGTCTCCGAGCCCGAGCGACAGCTGCGCGCGATGATCCGCGCCCTGCACGAGCACGTCGCCCGCACCGCCGACCATGTCGGCGAGAACTTCGCGACGGAAGCCCGGCGGATGCATTACGGCGAGACCGAGCAGCGGGCGATCTACGGCGAGGCAAGCCTGACCGAGGCACGCTCGCTCCTGGAGGAGGGGATCGCCGTGCAGCCGCTGCCGTCGCTGCCGGACGACCGCAACTGAGCGCCAACTCGCCCAGTTCCTCAACTCGCCAGAAAAAGCACCGACCGGTCCGAGGCCTCCAGCACCGTCTCGGCGAGGGGCCCGAAGGCCGCGCCGTCGCCCGCCCGGCGCGTGACGCCCATCACGATCAGGTCGTGATCGCCGGCCCGGGCCTGGCGCAGGATCTCCCGCTCCGGCGCCCGCGTGGCCCGCACCTGCATCCGCACCCGCAGGCCGGCCTGCTCGGCGAGGTCGAGCACGTCGCGCAGGGCCGCCGAATCCCCCTGGGCTAAGCCGGTGAGGCGGCGCCGCGTGCCGGCGGCCTCCGACAGGAACAGCACCGTCAGCGGCGCGCCCGTGCCGCGGGCCAGGGTGACGGCGATCTCGGCGCCACGCCGGGCGGCCTGGGTGCCGTCGATCACCGCGAGGACCGAGAGGGCGGCCCGCTCCGGATCGGCGCGATGGGCGCCTCGCGCCGCCGCGATGGCGAGCGGCCCGTCGAACCGCTCGGCCGCGCCGGCCACCGCATCGGCGAGGCCGCCCTCCGGCGCCACGGTCGGGTCGATGCCGACGATCAGAAGGTCGTAGCCCTTGGCGGCCTCCTCGCCGACGGCCTCGGCCGCGGGTGCGGCCCGGGCGAGCTCGGTCACCTCCACCACCCCGGTATCCTCGTCGCGTGCGCCTTGCCGCGCGCCTTTCGCCGCCTCCGCCACCGTGCCGGACAGGGCGTTTTCCTCCGTCGGTTCGCCGAGCCGCACCACCGTCACCGGCATGCCGCGCGAGCCCGCGACGAGGCCGGCGACCCGGGCGGCGAAGCGGCCCTTCGGACCGTCATCGGCGGCGACGAGCAGGCGTTCGAGATGGGCAACGAAGCCGCGCTCCTCCGCCGCCTCGCGCTCCAGCCGCTCCTTCTCCTCGCCCTTCAGCGGCAGGCGGTGGAGCGCCCAGCGCAAGGTGGGCGGCATGGCCAGGGTGGTGATCAGTGCCATCGCGACGATCATGGTGAACAGGTCCTGGCTCAGCGCCCCCATGCCGAGCCCGATCGAGGCGACGATCACCTCGGTCGAGCCGCGGGCATTCATGCCGCAGGCGAGCGCCAGGGATTCCCGCCGCCGCAATCCCCCGATCAGCCCGCCCGCGAAGGCGCCGGCGAACTTGCCGAGGCTCGCGATGGCGATGAGCCCGAGGGTGAGGAGGAGCAGGCGCGGGTCGCGCAGGATGGTGAGGTCGGCGCTCAGGCCCGCGAGCCCGAAGAAGATCGGTGCGAACAGGGCGGTGACGACGCCGCGCAGCTGCTCGTCGATACGCTTCGTCAGGATCGGCGACTGTCCGACAAGGAGGCCGGCCACGAAGGCGCCGAGCACCGTGTGCACGCCGATGGCTTGCGTGATCAGCGCCAGACCCCCCATCAGCACCAGGATCGCCGTGATGACGGCGGCCTCGCTCTGCAGGGAGTCGTTCGCCCAGCGGATCAGCAGGAAGACGAGGCGGCGCCCGACCGTGAGGCTGACCCCGAGGAAGACCAGGGTGCCGGCGAGGCTGCGGCCGACCTCCCACGGATCGATGGTGCCGGCCTGCGCCAGGCTGAAGATGACCGCGATGATCACCCAGCCGATCGTGTCGTCGATGATCGCCGAGGCGACGATGACCTGGCCGACGTTGCGGCGCAGGAAATCCATCTCGCGCACCACCATGGCGACGATCTTGACCGAAGAAATAGCCAGCGCGGTGCCGAGGAAGAGCGCCGTGACGAGGCGCAGCTCCGGATGCGGCAGCATCGCCTCGGGCAGGAATTGCCCCAGGAGGAAGCCGCAGCCGAACGGCACCGCGACGCCGGTGACCGAGACGCTGAGCGCCGCGCGCCGGACCTTGCGCACCAGGGCGAGGTCGGTCTCCATCCCGGTCATGAGCAGGAGGAGCAGGATGCCGAGCTGGGCGATGCCGTCGAGGAGCGCCTTCTGATCGCGGCCCGGCGGAAACAGCCAGTGCTGCGCCTCCGGCCAAACCGCCCCGAGGAAGGACGGGCCGAGCAGGATGCCGGCGAGCAGCTGGCCCATCACCGCCGGCTGCCCGACCCGCAGCATCGCCTCGCCGAGCAGGCGTCCGACGGTGAGGAGCAGCACGATCTGGACGACCAGCACGACCTCGGACGGGCCGCCGCCCGAGCCGATCCCGGCGGCCTCAGCGGCGCCGGCGAGGAGCGCCGACGCCGCGAGCGCGATGCCGAGCGTCGCGGCGAGGAGCGCCGGCCTCACGCGACGGACCCGTCGGATCGGTCCTGGGGGGAAGGCGCCATGACGCGGATGCCGGGTCCTCTCGCTTCGTGCGACCGACAACCGGGCGCTGCGGACCGGGTTCCGGGCGGATCACGGAACGGAGGCGAACCGGGCGGCGTCCGGCCGGACGGACAGGCGGTCGCGGCCGGGCGGGCAGGATCCGGCGGCGCGACGGCGCGGGAGGCGTGGCCACTCGTCCGCCGTCTGTCCTGGCCCAGGTTCTTCGCCGGCCCCGGGGTCGGCCGCCCGGACCCGCCGGTCGAGCCGCACGACGAGGGAGGCCGCCGCCGTCGCGCAGATCAGGCCGGCCGCTCCGGCGGCGAGCGCCACGATCGTCGGCCCGTCTTGAATCGACCAGGCTGCCGCGGCCATCGCACCGCCGATCGCCGCCGTCATGGTAAAGAACATCGGTCCTCCTTTGGATCCCGGCAATAAATCGTCAAGCTCTGCCAGGTTCGTCCGGCACTGCCGGTGTGGTATGCGAATCCTGAACGGAGTCGCGGAGACCTGAGGAGATCATTAAGGGATCGGCGCCTAGGCTCGCCGATGGTCAACCGTTCCTGAGTATCCGACCGTGTCCCTGCGTACCAATCTCACCCTCGCGATGATCGCCGGCCTCGGCTTCGCCACGGTGTGCGCCGTCTGCTCGGCGCAGCTCGACCGCGAGCCGCCGCAACCGCCGCAAGTGGTCGCTGCGGTCAAGGCCGCGCCCCTGGACGAGCCGGTCACCACCGGCTCGATCGTGCCGATGCCGCCCGCCGCCAGGATGGCCCGGCTGGCGAAGGTCGAGCCCAAGGCGGCGCCGAAGAAGGAGGTGAAGAAGGCGGAGCCTGCCCTCGATTCCGAGCGGCTGGCCGCGCTCCTCGCCGAGCCGACGGTAATGAAACCGAAGCGCTGACGGGTCAGCCGCGGCGCAGGCCCCGCAGGGCCGCGATGCCGGCGAAAGCCGCCAGGACGACGGCGATCAGGGCGTTGTAGCCGGCGAGCGAGATCCCGAGGAAGCGCCAGGCCGCCGCGGTGCAATCCACCGGGCGGGTGCTCTCGAGGGCCTTGAGGAAGTCGTTGACGCCGGCCGGTGCCGGGCCGGCCCCGCCGCCGCAATCGCTCGGTCCCGGCCAGAAGCCCCACTCGGCCCCGGCATGGTAGGCGCCGAGCCCGGCCCCGACCAGGAAGATCACCGCCACCAGCGCCAGCAGCCAGGACGCGGGACGGCGCGGCAGCAGCAGGGCGGCGGCAAGGAGCGGCACGGCGAGGTAGTAGGGCTGGCGTTCGGTCAGGCAGAGCTTGCACGGCACGTAGCCGAGGACGTGCTGGAAGATCAGCGCGCCGCCCACCGTGGCGGCGGCGCCGACGAGCACCAGCAGGGCCGCCGGCCGGGGAGCGGTGAGGGCGTGAGCCATCGAGGCCTGGGCCATGGGCGTGATGCCTTCAGAACAGGTAGCGGAAGCCGACGAAGCCGAGCACGCCGACCGCCACGAACACGGCCGCCACCGCGTTCAGGTGCCGGTCGAGGACGGTCCGGATACCGACGCCGTAGCGGCCGACGAGCCCCGCCAGGATGAAGAACCGCGCACCCCGGGTGATCAGCGACAGCACGATGAACCAGAACAGGTCGTAGCCGGCGAAGCCCGACGTGATGGTGACGAGCTTGTAGGGGATCGGGGTGAGGCCTTTGAGCAGGATCACCCAGTGGCCGTAATGCGCATAGGCCTCCCGGAAGGCGTCGGCCCCCTTGTCGAGCCCGTAGAGATGGAAGAGCCAGGCGCCGAGCGAATCGTAGAGCAGCGCGCCGATGGCGTAGCCGGCAATCCCGCCGACGACCGAGGTCAACGTCGCGATCAGCGCGTAGGTCCAGGCCTTCTCCGGCCGGGTCACCGCCATCGGCACCAGCATCACGTCCGGCGGGATCGGGAAGAACGAGCTCTCGGCGAAGGAGACCGCGCCGAGCGCGTAGGGAGCCGAAGGGCGCGCGGCGAGGGCGAGGATCCACTCGTAGAGGCGGCGCAGCATGGGTCTGGGAGTGCCCGTCTGGGTGAGGTCCGGGCCCTTTGAGCACAGGATTGCGGCGCTGGCGAGGGCGCCGGCGGCACAGCCCGGGCAGGACGGCCGGGCCGGCGACGGCAGGAAGCGGGCCGAGGAGGGCCGGGCCGGTCCGCCTCGCCCAAGCCGCAGAGGGACAGTCCAGACCCGCGGAAAAACTCATCCAAAAGGATTAAGCCCGATGGCGGGGACGGGATTCTGCTTGACGGGACTGCGCGAATCCGTCCGATCCCCGCCACGATCATCGGTCATCGATCACCCTTCACTCTACCGAAGGCCCGCGTGATGTCGCTCCTGCGTTCGCTCCTCGTCCTCACCCTGCTGGCCGCTTGTGCCGGCCCCGTCCTCGCCGCGGAGGACGCGGTGGCCCGGTGGCAGCGGGCCGATGCGGCCTGCGCCCTGCCGGCCTCGCCGCTCGCCAACCAGGCCTGCGAGGACCGCGACCGCTACGCCGCGTCGCTGCGCCGCCAGGGCTGGTGCGAGTCGCGCGCCACGACCGACTACGACCATTGGGGCTGGCAGCGTTGCGCGCCGGCCGCGACGGCGCGGGCGATGCCGCGGCGCCGGGCCCGCCCGCACGCCTGATCTCTCCTGCAAATGGAGGATGCGCCGGCGACCGGGCCGACGCTAAGGTTGCGACATCTGGACCTCGACTTCCCGCCCCGCCCGGCCCCCGCCACGGCGGGGCTTCTCTCGTCTGCGGGCGAGGATGCCCGGGAACGCCGGCGGGCGAGCCCAGCTTCTTCCGCGGCGAGGCGACATCCCGTGCCTGTCGCGCCCCGGAAGGTTCTCCGCTCGGCCCGTCCCTCTCGGGACGAGAGCCGGCTCAATCCTCCGGGATCTCTCCCGGGGGCAGCAGGGCCGGCGCCGCCTCCCGCCGCGGCGGGGCGGTCGGCGCGGGGCGGGGCGCCTGGGCCACCGGCGGCGCGGGCGCCCGGTCGACGATGTCCACCGGCGCCGTCAGCTCGACCATCCGGGAGGCCGTCGCGGCGACGCGGTAGCCGAGGGAGGAGGCCGTGCCGCGCAGGTCGCGCACCGCCTGCCGGGCGACGTCCGGGCCGTGGCAGATGGCGAAGTACATCGCGACGAAGTTGGCGTTCTTGCGGATCGTCTCGCTGCTGTCCTCGGTGGCGAAGGGGGCCAGCATGAAGGCTGCCGTGCGGGTCTTGCCCTGCGCCATCACGGCGGGCTTCGTCGGCGAGCAATAGACGTAGCCTGCTTCCGCCTCGCGCTCGCTGCGGCCGGCATGGCTCGCGTGGAAGGTCTTCACCTGCGTGCGCTTGAGGCTGCCGGTGGTGCCGGTCAGCATCGGCTCGACCCGCAGGACCTGGAACTCGTCGCAGCCATCCTTGTGGCAGAGGCCGCGCACCAGGTCGTTGCGGTTGTAGTCCTGCGCGAGGGCGGGACCGGCGAGGAGGAGGAGCACGGCTGTACGGGCGAGCATCGACGATCGGCTGGCTGTGGACGGGAGGCTGATCCCGTAGCAGCCGTTCCTGGCGGGAGCGTGGCCGACGCGGCGCAGGACGGGCCCGGTGTGGAACCGCCGTCACGCCCGTCGCTCAGGCCGCGCCTTGCGCTTCTCGGACTCGAACGCCTCGCGCCGGCGCGCGATCTCCTCGGCCGAGAGGCGGTGCAGGCTCGCGTAATCCGCCTTCCAGGACGGGTCGGCGCTCCAGGCTTGCGGCGATTGCACGGTCGTGCGCGGTGCTATTGCCGATTCGAGGAGGGCGAGGGCCAGGTCCAGCGTCGCCGCCTGCGAGGCCCGGTCGTGCGGCCGGCCGGCGGCGTTGCCGAGAGGAAAATCGCTGAACAGGAAGCGCGGCACCCCGCAATGCTCGACGACGTCCTTGGCGCAGCCCATCAGCACGGTGGCGAGGCCGGCTTCCTCCAGCGCCCGGGCGGCGAGCGCGAGCGATTGGTGACAGACCGGGCAGTTCGCCACGAGGATCGCCGCATCGGCCCCGTCGGCGCGGACGCGGCGGACGATCTCCGGCGCGTCGGTCTCGATCGTGACGCGCTGGCTGCGGTTCGTCGGCAGGCCGTGGAAGCGGGAGGCAACACGGCCGATCCGCCCTGCGGCCTCCGCCGCCCGCAGGGCCGCGAGCGGAAAGTAGGTGTCGGGATCGTCCGCCCGCGTGTGGTCGCGGTCATAGGCGATGTGGGCGATGCGCAGGTCCGGGTCGCTGTCGGTCGGGCCGGAATAGACGGTGAAGAACTTGGCCGCGCCGTTATAGGGCGCACCGGGGGCCTGGTCGCCCTTGTCCGGCTGGTAGGGGGCGGCCGTCGTGACGAGGGCGAGGCAGGCCTCCGGCAGGGGTTTTCGGAGAGGGGCGAAGGGGACGTCGTCGAAACGCGCCCAGCGATAGGGCGGGTAGCCGAGGGCGCCGTAATAGGCCCGCGTGCGCGCCCGATAGGGGATCGGCTCGTCCAGGTCGGCGGCTGCGTCCATCGTAAGGCTCCTGTCCCGCTTGCGGATCAACGCGTCCCAGCCATCTCCCGCCGCAGCCAGTCGGCCACGACGCGCAGGTCGGGCCGGTGGCGCAGGTGCTCGGCGGTCCAGAGCTGCATCGCGTGCGGGCCGGGCACGAAGCCCAGCGGCGCGACGAGGTGGCCGGCGGCGATCTCGTCCTCGACGAGGAGGCGCGGTGCCAGGGCGAAGCCGAGGCCGCAGGCCGCCGCCTGGATCACCAGGTAGAAATGCCCGAACGCCTCGTCGGGCGCGATCGCGAGGTCGGGCCGCCCGATCGCCCGGGCCCATTCGGCCCAGGCGTCCGGCCGCGTCGCGGTACCGAGGATGCGGGCCCGCGCGACGAGGTCGTCCGGCCCGCCGGCCGTCACCCGCAGGGCGTAGTCGGGGTGGCAGACCGGCCCGATCTCCTCGCGGGTCAAGGTCTCGGCGAGCGCGCTCGGAGGCGCGCGGACCATGCTGTTGCGGATGGCGAGACCGATCTCGTCGCGGATGAAATCGACCTCGCCGTAGCTGACGGTCAGCCTGAGCTCGATCGATGGGTGGTCCCGCTTGAAGCGCTCCAGCCGCGGGATGAGCCAGCGCATCATCACGGTGGCCGAGGAGGACAGGGTCAGCGGGCCCGGCTGCACCCGCGCCACCGCGGCCTGCATCCGCTCGAAGCTCTCCGCCAGCTCGGCGGCGAGCCGCGCCCCCTCCGGCGTCGGCGCGACGGCCCGGGCGCCGCGATCGAGGAGGGGCAGCCCGAGCTGCGCCTCGAGGGCACGGACCTGCCGGCTCACCGCTCCGTGGGTGACGCCGAGCTCGATCGCCGCGGCGCTCATGCTGCCGAGGCGGGACGCGGCCTCGAAGGCGCGCAACGCGTTGAGGGGCAGGCGCGGCTTCGGCATGTCTTTCCCCTGGGCATGCGGGCTCCCGGGCACGTACGAGTTTTTCTCACAGGTCGCTGCGCCGAACTCAAGTTCTCGCGCGTCCGAGACGTCGTTAGGGTCACGGCCCGCGCCGGCGGCGCGCTTCCCCGGAGCCGAGTGTATGAGCCAGCGTCCTGCCGCGCCCCCGATCCGGATCGAGGCCGACTACCTGCTCGAGACCGCGAGCGATCCCGGCCGGGTGGCGGAGACGATGGCCGGCGAGCAATCGAGCGGCACCTTCGTGCCCGTGCCGGGGGAGACACCGGAGCTCAAGGCCCGCTCCGCCGCCCGGGTCGAGCGCCTGGAGGTGCTGGACGAGGCCGTTGCCGGCCCGTCGCTGCCGACCACCGCCGCGGTCGATCCGGCCCGCTTGCGCCGCGCGCACGTCACCCTGTCCTGGCCGATCGAGAATCTCGGTCCCTCGCTGCCGAACCTCCTGGCCACCGTCGCCGGCAACCTGTTCGAATTGCGCCCGATCACGGGCCTGCGCCTCCTCGACATCCGGCTGCCGCAGGCCTTCGCCGAGGCCTATCCGGGCCCGCGATTCGGAATCGGGGGCACGCGGCGCCTCGCCGGCATCGAGGGGCGCCCGATCATCGGCACCATCATCAAGCCGAGCGTCGGCTTCGGGCCCGAGGAGACCGCCGCCCTGGTGCGCACCCTCTGCGAGGGCGGCATCGACTTCATCAAGGACGACGAATTGCAGGCCGACGGGCCGCATTGCCCGTTCGACGACCGGGCGCGCGCGGTGATGCGGGTCGTCAACGACCATGCCGAGCGCACCGGCCGGAAGGTGATGGTCGCCTTCAACCTCACCGGCGAGATCGACCAGATGCGACGGCGCCACGACCTCGTGCGCGACCTCGGCGGCACCTGCGTGATGGCGAGCCTCAACTCGGTCGGCCTCGTCGGGATGATCGAGCTGGCGCGGATGAGCGAATTGCCGATCCACGCCCATCGCAACGGCTGGGGCTATCTCGCCCGCCACCCGCTGCTCGGCTGGTCCTACGTCGCCTGGCAGAAGATCTGGCGGCTCGCCGGCGCCGACCACATGCATGTCAACGGCCTCGACAACAAGTTCTCGGAGGACGACGACAGCGTCGTCGCCTCGGCCCGCACCTGCCTGACCCCGCTCTTTCCCGACAAGCCCTGCCTCGCCATGCCGGTCTTCTCATCGGGACAGACGGTACGGCAGGCGCCCGGCACCTTCGCGGCCCTCGGCTCGACCGATCTCATCGTGACGGCGGGCGGCGGCATCGTCGCCCATCCGGGCGGGCCCGGCGAGGGGGTGGCGGCCCTGCGCCAGGCCTGGGAGGCGGCGGTCGCGGGCATCCCGCTCCCCGACCATGCCCGCACCCATCCGGCTCTGGCCCAGGCGCTGGAGGGAGCGGCGTGACCGCCGGGTGCCAGGGTTCTCGCCCGCTCCCCGACGGTCCCCTCGTCGCCTTCTACGGCGACGACTTCACCGGCTCCTCGGCGGCGATGGAGGTGCTGGCCTTCGCCGGGCTCGAGACCGTGCTGTTCCTCTCTGCCCCGAGCGAAGCGCGCCTGAAGGCCTTCGCGGGCGCCCGCGCGATCGGCATCGCCGGGGTGGCGCGCTCGCAGCCGCCGGCCTGGATGGACCGGGAATTGCCCCCCGCCTTCCGGCTCCTCGCCTCCCTCGGCGCTCGGATCGCGCATTACAAGGTCTGCTCGACCTTCGATTCGGCGCCGCATGTCGGCTCGATCGGCCGCGCCGTCGAGATCGGCCGATCCATCTTCTCCGGCGCCTGGACCCCGATGGTCGTCGCCGATCCGGGGATGGGGCGCTACCAGAGCTTCGGCCACCTGTTCGCGGCGGCCGGCGGCCGGGGCTACCGCCTCGACCGCCACCCGACCATGGCCCGCCACCCGGTCACGCCGATGGACGAGGCCGATCTCGGCCGCCACCTCGCCCGTCAGACCGCCTTGCCGGTCGGGCTCGTCGACTTCGTGGCGATGAAGCGGGGCGAGGGCGACGCGGCGCTCGATCGGGCCGTGGCCGAGGGCGGGAGAATCGTCTCCCTCGACGTGCTCGATGCCGAGACCCTGGCCGAGGCCGGCCGGCTGATCTGGGAGCGCGGCGGACAGCCCGTCTTCGCCGTCGGCTCGCAGGGGGTCGAGGCCGCCCTCGTCGCCCATTGGCGCCGGGCGGGCCTGCTGCCGGCCGAGCCGCCGGCGGCCCGGTGCGCACCCGTGGAGCGGATCGCGGTCGTCTCCGGATCGGTCTCCCCGGCGACGGCCGGCCAGATCGCCCACGCGCTCGACCGAGGCTTCGCCGGCATCCGGCTCGATGCGAGGCGCGTCGTCGACGACCGGGCCTTTGCGCAGGAGATCGGGCGGGCAGTCGAGGCGGCGCGCGAGGCCCTCGGCGAGGGACGCGATCCCCTGGTCTACAGCGCCGCCGGCCCGGACGACCCGGCGGTCGCCGCCTTGCGGGAGGCCGTGACGAATGCGGGCCTCGATCCGGTCCTGGCGAGCGAGCGGCTCGGGGCCGGGCTCGGGCGCATCTTGCGGGAGGTCGTGCTCGGTGCAGGCCTGGCCCGGGCGGTGATCGCCGGTGGCGACACGTCCGGCCATGCCGCGCTCCAGCTCGGGATCGACGCGCTCACGGCGCTCGCTCCCCTCGATCCCGGCTCGCCACTCTGTCGCGCCCATGGCGCCGACACGCCGCTCGACGGTCTCGAACTGGCGCTCAAGGGCGGCCAGGTCGGCCGGCCCGACTTCTTCCTGGCCGTCAAGCAGGGCGGCCGCACCCCCGCGTGAGGAGACGACGATGACGCAGCGGCTCGCAGGCAAGGTCGCCCTCGTGACCGGGGCGGCGCGGGGCATCGGACTCGCCGTCGCGACCGCCTTCGTGCGCGAGGGCGCGACGGTCGCGATCGCCGACCTGAACGGGGCGGGCGCGGCGGAGGCCGCCGCCCGCCTGGGGGCGGAGGCGATGCCCGTGACCGTCGACGTCGCGGACCCGGATTCCGTCGCCGTGATGATGGCGGCGATCCTCGCCGCCCATGGCCGCGTCGACATCCTGGTCAACAATGCGGGAATCGGCGCCAACACACCGTTCCTGGAGACGAGCCTCGCCGACTGGAACCGCATCATCGGGGTCAATCTCACCGGCGCCTTCATGGTGGCGCAGGCCTGCGCCCGCGAGATGGTGCGCAGCGGCGGCGGCAAGGTCATCAACATCGCCTCGCTGTCGGGCCAGCGCGGCGGCAACGGCCGGGCGGCCTACGGCTCGGCCAAGGCGGGGCTCGAACTGCTCACCAAGGTGATGGCGGTGGAGCTCGCCCAGTACAACATCAACGTCAACAACATCGCGCCGGGTGCGATCGAGACCGAGATCGCCAAGGCGATGCACGACCGGGCGACGCGGGCCGCCTATGCCGCCCGCATCCCGATGACCCGCTACGGCACGCCGGAGGAGATCGCCGACGCCGCGGTCTTCCTGTGCTCCGACGAGGCCCGCTACATCCACGGCCACACCCTCAACGTCGATGGGGGGTTTCGCGAGGCGGGTCTGATGTTCGAGCGCGACGCGGGGTGAGTGGCGGCGAGCGGTCGCGCCGCGGTGCGGGCCGGCCTGTCGACCTCGTCGGCTCAGGGATGAGCCGCCGTTGCTGGGGGTGGCTTCGGACCGGATGCGGTCAGCCGGTGCGCCCGCTCTTCCGGGCGAAGCACCATCCTGCACGGGATCGTAGCGGAAAGGACGGACGCCGCTCCCTTCATCGAAGGAGCAGAGCGGTTCGGCTGGAGACGGGTCAGCTGCTGCGGCCTCCGGCCGGCGGTCGACACGTGGCGTGACCCGCATCCACGGACGGCGAGGTGTCCGGTGGGGCGCCCTTGCGGCCGGGCCGTGACCCTCGCGGCGATCCTTCGGCCGTGCGATGCAGAAGCAATTCAGTACATTCACATGATTTAAAAGCATTATGGATGGAGCAATCCTCAATTTCTTGATTGTTTAACAAATTCAATAATTCTTGATATTTTATATCGAAGTATGCGATTATTTATTTTTACAATATATTACGATATTTAATATGCATTATTGAAATGTCAGATCGATACTGTCGATAGACATTAATATTGTCGGATATTTGATAAATGCACTCGATATATCGAATTAATCAATATAATATCTCCGAGTACGAGTATCGAAATCTTTCCCGCTATCGTCATGATTGTCATGGAAAACTGTTTTCCCCTCCGCCGACCCGGACGCAGCCCGGCCGCGGAGTTTTTTATGACCTAAGGTTGATGAAAATTACCTGAGGGTGTATCGAATCAGGGACAGACGAATCACTCATCTGTCCGGCAACTCGGAGGAAAGCCATGTCGCAACCTCATAATTTCCAAGATCTTCAGGCTGGTTTTTATAATGCGCTCTCGCAAGGACTCGGCTTTTCTCCGAATGATCCTTTTCAGATCATCCAGCCATCGCCGCCACTTGTCGCTGGAGAAACGGCAGATCAGGATCTTTGGGCATATCTCAACAATATACCCCCCTATTCCCTGACCCAGAACACGGCGATATCGGGCGGAAATCAGTTCCTTTCCAACTATCAAGGCGTGATGTCCGCATTGCTGGCAGCGCCGAACAGCTTCCAGAGCACCATCGGCCCGGCATGCAACAATGCCTACACGCAGGCCGTGCAGAACGGAGATGCGGGGACGAGCGCCATCGACTTCCGCAACTGGGCCCTCACCAACGGGGCATGTAGCCCGGTTGCGGTCTCGGGGGCCTCGGCGCTCGCCGCCGCCATGCTCGACCCGGTCTTCGCGGCCCAGATGAACGTCACGGCCTACAAGCCGGTCGGCAAGAAGCCGGTCGACTTCTCGCAAGACTACAGCAAGCTGAAACAGCTTCTGAAGAATGCGCCAAATCGGTCCTTCTCGGTCGCGGAGAGCAGCTGGAATACCGACGTCTCGCAGAGCTGGACGAAAAGCGCCAATAGCGGTTTCTTCGGCCTGTGGGGCGGCAGCTCCTCGACCTCGGAGGTCAGCGAGAAGTTCGCGTCGAGCGGCGTCAATCTCGATGCGACGTTCGAGCACGTGCTGAGCTTCGCGCCGACCCCCGGCGACTGGTACACCTCGTCGGCCTTGGGGCTGGCGTTCCACAACCAGAGCGGAGCGCCCTGGGATCAGAGCAAGCCGATCAACTGGACCAACACCTTCGGCCCCCAGGGCAACATGCAGCGCTTCATGTCCAGCCTGGTGGTCGTGAGCGGCATGTCGATCGTCGTCACCTCGTCGGCGGTCTACACGTCGGACGAGCAGAACCAGATCACCTCCAACTCGCAGAACGGGCTGTGGCCGTTCTACACCAGCGGCGGCTCCGGTGGCTCGTCCTCGAATGTCAGCTTCGATAACTCGGGCCATATGGTCGTGAAGACCACGAGCAAGCCCGGCGTTCCGGTGGTGATCGGCGCGAAGGTGCTCTCCGCAAGCCAGTATCTCGGCGCCGAGGCGCAGGCCGCGAAGACGTTGACCAAACTCTTCTTCGCCGCCTGACGCGGATCCGCGCGGAAGGCGTCCCTTGCCTGCGGGCGAGGGGCGCCCTTCGAAAGCCGTCCGTCCGCCCGTCATGCGACCGGCGGACGACCCGACCCCTCTCGGCGACGATCCTGCGGAGGCCTCCCATGTCCAGCTTCGATACCCTGCAGAGCCGTTTCGTGGACCAGGAAATCCAGGCATTCGGGCTCCGTGGCCAAGGCGCGGCGATTACCCAGCCCGCCATGGCCCTTCCCGCCGGCGACGACGCCGCGCTCTGGGGCTGGTTCAACACGCTCCCGAAGCCGGGCCCGATCTACGCGCCTTCGGCGTCGGACTTCTTTACCGCCTATTCCGCCGTCATCGGAGCGCTGGTTCCCAGCGGCAGTTTGCTCGATCCCATTGCGGCGGCGCAGGCACGGCTCGCGGAGTGGGGATCGGCTCCGGCGACGTGGAGCATCGATTCCGCCGGGCTGAACCGCCTGCTCGCCGCGGCGTCCGGCTTGACCTTCCACTTCGACGCCGTCCCGACGCCGCCAGCCGGGTATTTCGGCCTGTTCGGCGGCCTGCCGCCGCTCGACCCCAGCGCAACCTTCGCCAGTGGCACGGTGAAGGC
The DNA here is from genome assembly GCF_003058325.1 of Methylobacterium currus. Classification (NCBI taxonomy): domain Bacteria; kingdom Pseudomonadati; phylum Pseudomonadota; class Alphaproteobacteria; order Hyphomicrobiales; family Methylobacteriaceae; genus Methylobacterium; species Methylobacterium currus. The sequence goes on along the minus strand of NZ_CP028844.1, from coordinate 243,593 downwards.
GACCGTCGCCTGCAACCACCTGTCCGTCGTCAGGCCACAGCCGGGCGACTGGTACGTCTCCTCGGCCTTGTCCCTGGCCTACCGCACGCCCGGCGCGGCGCCCTGGAATCCGGCCTCCGCGGTCAACTGGGACACGGCCTTCGGCCCGAACGGGACGCTCCGATGGATGACGACAGGCCTCGTCGTAGCTTCCGGTCTGTCCGTCTCCGCCGGCTCCACCGCGCCCTTCGACGCGGTGAGCCAGTCCCTCGTCGAGGCTGGCGTGAAGGCCGCCGGGGCGTGGCCCTACTATCTTCCGGCGACCGCGGCGAAGACCATGGTGAGCTTCGACGACGCCGGTCGCCTCGACGTGGCGATCACGGGCAAGTCAAAGACGACGGTCGTCCTGGCCACGATCGTCCAGAGTGCCGCGACCTATCTCGGCGTCTGAACGGCCAGCACCGTCTCGGCCGGCATCGTCGTCAGGCTCGGCTGGCCGAGACGACGCGTCATGCGATCTCCGGCCGATCGCTTCGCGATGCGGAGATCGGCTTCGCTCAAGCGTGCGGAGCGCAGCTCCGCCGTCGCGGGCTGGTGATACGATTTCCGGACGGATCGTACGGAAATCGTATCACCAGCCCGCTTCGAACCGATCCGGTTGAACCGACGCGACCGCAGGCGGTTGGATCGATCGGAACTCTACCCCGCCGCCACGGCGGCCGACCACGGCGAGGCAGCGTCGCTGCACCCTGCGGCCTCGCCGCCCGCCACCCGCACGAAGTTCGGGCAGGCGAAGTTGATCGGCAGGACGCCGTGCTCCACCACCGCGAGCGGGCCCGACGCGGCGAGCGCGTCACGCACCTCTGGCGGGAGCCGGGCATCCGCGCTCGTTCCGTCCGGACCCGAGACGTCGATGCGCGGCGCGTGGGCCGCCGCCTGCGGATCCATCCCGAAATCGATGAGGAAGGCGAGGGTCTGGTAGACGCTCGCCAGGATGCGCCGTCCGCCGGAGGACCCCGCGGCGATGCGGGGGCCGTCGCCGGTGCGCGGCGTCACGATGACCGGGCACATGTTGCAGAGCGGGCGTGCGCCGGGGGCGATCGGGTTGGCGCTGCCGGGGCGCGGATCGAACCACATCACGCCGTTGTTCATCAGCACGCCGGTCGTCGGCAGCACGACCCGGCTGCCCATCGAGGAGAGCAGCGTCGTCGTCATCGACACCAGCATCCCGTCCCGGTCGACGACGGTGAGATGCGTCGTGCAGGTCTCGGCCGGCTCCCGGGCGGCGCCCAGGCCCGCGAGGCGCCTGGCATAGGCCTCCCGCATCACGGTCGAGAGCGCGGCGAACCAGGCAGCGTCCGGAGCGGCGGCCCGGTTCGCGTCCGCCATGCCGGCCACGACCTCGGCGAGGGTCGGCGCCGCGGTGAGACCGCCCGCCGTATGGACGAGGTGGTCGTCGCGCCAGGCGATCGTGGGCGCGTCGCGCAGCACCGCGCGGCAGGAGGCCAGATCCTGCCCGTCGATGACGCCGCCGAGGGCCGCGATGTCGGCGACGAGGTCGCGGGCGATCCCGCCCTCGTAGAAGTCGCGCAGGCCGGCTTGCGCCAGCCGCTCCAGCGTCTCGGGCAGGCATCCGAGCGGCCGGAAGCCGGGCGTGCCCTGGTAGGGCGGAACCGGCGGCAGCCCGTCCGGCAGGTAGATCCGCGCGCTCTCCTCGTAGAGCCGCAGCACCGAGGCCGAGGTGGCGATCTTCAGGGTGGTGTACCAGTCCAGGGCGAGGCCCCGGCGCGCCAGCGCGAGCGCCGGGGCGAGCAGGTCCGCGACCGGCCGGCCGGTCCCGAACGCCTCGTGCAGCGTGGCATAGCCTGCCACCGCCGAGGGGATGCAGAACGAGAGCGGCCCGTGGACGTTGCGGTCCTCCGCCACCTCCGGCCAGGTGAACAGGTCGCGCTTCTCCCGGCCTGTGAGGGGATAGTCGGAGGCCCGTATGTTGCGGCTCGACACGGGCCCGAAATCGACGACGGTCGCCCGCTCGGCGCCGGGCGGCAGCACCAGCGCGAAGCCGATGCCGCCGAGTCCGCTGTTCCAGGGCTCGACCGCGGCCAGCGCGAAGGCGGTGGCGACAGCCGCATCGGCGGCGTTGCCGCCCGCCGCCAGGATCGCCGCCCCGGCCTCGGCGGCCTCGCGGTTCTGTGCCACCACGATGCCGTCCCGACCCGACGCGACCGGCTTCGTCACCGACCAGTGTTGCGTCCGATAGGGCGTGGTGTCCTGAGCCGGCATCCTCATGTCCTCCCGAGATCCGTCATTCCCGCAGCCTGTCGCATCGACCGAGGATGACCGGTCGCAGGCGGCGCGCCAAGGGCCGATCGAGCGCCGGGCAGGGGCGGATCAGGCGACGCGCCGGTATCGGCTCGGCGGATGTGCGGCATCCCACATGCGGCCTCGTCCCGAGGCCGCAGGTCAGGTGACACGAGAGCGTCCGGTAGGACCTGCGATGGCGCCCGGTCCGCCGCAGCCGCAAGCCGGACCTCGGGACGATCGATTCCGAGGCGACGCCGCATGCCGGCCCTGCCGGGCCGTCACGGTGTCGCGGGCATCCTCACCCTTCGGTGGGAGCCCCGGACTTCCGCGGGCGGCCACGGCGCGCCGGTGCGGCGGGCTCGGCCTGCGCCTTTCGCGCCGCCGCGCGGTCGCGCCGGATCTGGCCGAGGCCGAGGCTCTTGGCGAGCTCGGAGCGCTGGGCGGCGTAGCTGGCCGCGACCATGGGGTAATCGAAGGGCAGGCCGAACTTCTGCCGGTACTCGTCCGGCGTGTAGCCGCGCGTCGTGAGGTGGCGCTTCAGGCTCTTGTAGGGCTTGCCGTCGAGGAAGCTCGTGATGTGATCCGGCGTCACGGATTTCCGGATCTGGGCGGCGGTGACCTTGTGGTCCTCCTCCGGCTCGGTCGCCGACTGGCCGAGGCCGACCAGCGTTGCGTGTATCGATGCAATCAGGCCGGGAAGATCTGCGGTCCGAACATTATTATTCGACACGTAGGCGCCGACGATATCGCTCGTCAGCTCGATCAACGGAGAGGTGTGGGTGGCCGCGTCGTCCATTTTTTTCTTCCAGATAACTAACCTCTCTCGTGATGGAGGTCGGCCGTTCCAGGGTCAATCGGCAAGATTGAACAATCAGCATATAAAATTGCCGGGCGGGTGGAATTAGCGCCGATCAAGATTGCGAACGGACGCGCACCACCGGGTCGATCGGCGGCGGGATATCAGGAATGACGGTATCAAGACGGCCGCGCGGCCCGACCCGGTGTGCCAGCCGGCGCAGGACTCGCATCGGCGCGTCACGGCCCCGCTCGAACCCGGGGCCGCGAGCGGCGTTCGCTGACGGAGGCGGTGCGGGAGCAGCAGCCATGGATGTCGGACGGAAGTCGGGGCGCCTCGGGCGGGTGGTCGAGGTCGGAATTCGCGGTCAGGCCCGCTACGCCCGGTTGGCGAGCGGCGAGACGGTCTGGTGGGGCTCGGAGGAGGACGTGCCGGACCGGGTCGCCCTGGCGGCGGCGACGCCATGTGATTCCGCCGAGCGCGGGCGCGCCGCCGGACGCGGGCGGGCGACGGCCTGAACCCTCCGAGGGGGGCGGCTCGACGGATCGACGACGAGCCCGCCACGCCTCCGGAAGCGCCCGGCGGCTCCGGCGGCGTCAGGTCCGATCGAGACGGGGAGAGGCGCGTAACCTCTGCCGTCTCCCCGGCTATCCCGCGGGGGAACGGGTCAGCGGTAGAAGAACACGGTCCTGTACCCCTTCACCGTCACCACCTCGACGTCGATCCCGTAGACCGCGCGCAGCACCTCGGGCGTCACGATCTCCTCGGGCGGGCCCATCGCCACCACCTTGCCGTCGCGCATCGCCACGATGCAGTCCGAGTAGCAGGAGGCGAAGTTGATGTCGTGGAGCACCGCCACGATCGTGCGGCCGCGCTCGTCGACGGCCCGGCGCAGCAGGCTCATCATCGCGGCGGCGTGGCGCATGTCGAGGTTGTTCAGGGGCTCGTCGAGCAGGATGCAGTCGGTGTCCTGGGCCAGCACCATGGCGATGTAGGCGCGCTGGCGCTGCCCGCCCGAGACCTCGTCGAGGAAGCGGTCGGCCAGGGGATCGAGATCGAGGAAGGCGAGCGCATCGGCGATGTGGGCGCGGTCTGCTGGGGTCAGCCGGCCCTTCGAATGCGGGTAGCGCCCGAAGGCGACGAGGTCGCGGATCGTCACCCGCGCCGTGACGCCGTGCTCCTGGCGCAGGATGCCGAGCCGCTTGGCCAGGACATCGCCGGGGGTCGTGCCGACGTCGAGCCCGTCGACGAGGGCACGGCCGGCGCTCGGGGGCAGGAGCCGGCTGACCATCGACAGGACGCTCGACTTGCCGGCGCCGTTCGCCCCGATCACCGAGACGAAGGCGCGCTCCGGCAGGCGCAACGAGACGCCGTCCACCACCACGGTGTCGCCGTAGCGGCGCGTGAGGTCGTGCGTCTCGATCATCGGGCGCGTCTCGCGAGGAGGAGCAGGAGGGTGAGGCCGCCCAGGAACTCGATCACGATCGACAGGGCGGCGTTGAGCGAGAAGACCCGCTCCAGGACGAGCTGGCCGCCGACGAGCGTGATCGCCGCGATCAGCGCGGCGGCCGGCAGCACGACGGCGTGGCGGTAGCTCGGCATCACCCGGTAGGCGAGGTTGGCGACGAGGAGGCCGAGGAAGGTCACCGGCCCGACGAGCGCCGTCGAGACCGAGACCAGAACCGCGACGAGGACCAGCACCAGGGTCAGCGTCCGCCGGTGGTCGACCCCGAGCGCGATGGCCTCGTCCCGGCCGAGCAGCAGCACGTCGAGCCGGCCCGTCAGCCGCCAGACCCCGAGCCCGGCCGCCACCAGGCCGAGGGCGGCGAGCGCCAGCAATTCCGGATGGACGGTGTTGAAGTTGGCGAAGAAGCTCGATTGCAGGACGACGAACTGGTTCGGGTCGAGCATCCGTTGCAGGAATTGCGACAGGCTGCGGAAGAGCACGCCGCAGACCACGCCGACGAGCAGCAGGAGATGCAGGCCGCGCTCGTCGCGGCTCAGGAGCCAGCGGTACAGCAGGAGCGCGAACAGCACCATCGCGCCGGTCTCGGCGAGGAAGCGCAGCCGCGGGTCGCCGAGGCCGCCCGTCCCGGCCGCCACCACGGTGCCGGTCTGGATCAGGCGGTAGAGCTCGTCGAAGCCCATGATCGCCGGGGTCAGGATGCGGTTGCCGGACACGGTCTGGAACAGCACGGTCGCGGTGGCGACGGCGCAGGCGACGAGGAGCAGCGAGGCGAGCTTGGTGCCGCGGAACGGCAGCACGAAGCTCCAGCGGCCGTTGGCGCCGACCGTCATGAAGGCGACGGCGAGCCCCAGGGCGGCGAGCGCGAGCAGCAGCAGCACGTGGCCCGGGCGGAGGCGCGGCCGCGCGAGCCCGTCATGCATGGCGGGCGTCCCGGCGCAGCAGGAGCACGAGGAAGAGGGCGCTGCCGACGACGCCCATCACCGTGCCGACCGGGATCTCGTAGGGATAGCGGATCACCCGCCCGAGCACGTCGCAGACGAGCAGCAGCCCGGCGCCGGAGACCGCCACGAGCGGCAGGGAGCGGCGCAGGTTGTCGCCCGCCACCGTCGCGACGAGGTTCGGCACGACGAGGCCGAGGAACGGGATCGCCCCGACCGTGGCGATGGTCACCGCGGTGATCATCGCCACGATGGCGATGGCGCCTGCGACGACGCGGCGGTGATCGAGCCCGAGATTGATCGCGGCGTCGCGGCCGAGGCCGGCGATGGTGATGCGGTCGGCCAGCGCGTAGGCGACGAGGGTCAGGATGGCGGCGAGCCAGAGCAGCTCGTAACGCCCGCGCAGGACGGTCGAGAAATCGCCCGCCTGCCAGGTGCCGAGGAATTGCAGCATGTCGGTGCGGTAGGCGATGAGGGTCGAGGCCGCCCCGACCACGCCGCCCAGCATGATCCCGACGAGCGGCACCGTCAGGCGGGCACGCAGCGGCATGGCGCGCAGGACCCGCAGGAACAGGGCGGTGCCGGCGAGCGCCGTCGCGGTCGCCGCCAGCATCTTCACCGCCACCGGCGCGTCGGGGGCGAGCAGCGTGACGAGCAGCATGCCGAGCGTCGCCGCTTCGGCCGTGCCGGCGGTGGAGGGCTCGACGAAGCGGTTCTGCGCCACGAGCTGCATGATAACCCCCGCCACCGCCATGCCGGCGCCGGCGAGGATCAGCGCGAGGGTGCGCGGCACCCGGCTCGCCAGCAGGATCTCGGATCCGCCCGCATCGCCGACACCGACGAGGAGGCTGGCGGCGGCGAGGACCAGGAGGACGAGGCAAGCGGGGAGAAATCTCTGAAGGAGAGGCAGGGTCATTCTCAGCGTCGGCCGCCCAGGGCGGCGGCGATCTGGTCGACCGTGGCCTGGAGCGCCCTCAGGCCTCCGGCGGCGAGGTACCAGCTGCCGGCTTCGACATAGACCACCTGTCCTTTGCGCCAGGCCTTCGTCTGCCGGACGAGCTCGTTGTCGAGGAGCTGGCGCGCCGGCTGGCCGCGCACGCCGATCGCGGCGTCACGGTCGAGCACGAACAGCCAATCCGGGTCGGTCTTGGCGATGAACTCGAACGAGATCGGCTGGCCGTGGATGCCGGCCCCGAGATCGGTCGAGGCCGGCCGGAAGCCGAGGGCGCCGTGGACGAGGCCGAAGCGCGAGCCCGGCCCGAAGGCGCTCAGGCGTCCCCCGGTCGAGAGGACGAACAGGGCGGTGCCGGCCTGCCCGGCCTTCTCATGGATGGACGCGATGCCGGCCTGGATCCGGGCGATGCGCGCCTCGGCCTCCGCCTCCTTGCCGAACAGGCGGGCGAGCGTCCGGATGTTGCGCAATTCGCTGCCGAGCGGGTCGGCGTCGTCGCCGGACAGGTCGATCGTCGGCGCCATCTTCGCCAGCGCCTCGTAGCGCGGCCCCGAGCGGCCTCCGACGACGATCAGGTCGGGCTCGGCCGCGTCGATCGCCTCGTAGTCGGGCTCCCACAGCGTGCCCATCCGGCGGAAGCGGGGCTCGTTGTACTGCACGAGGGATTGCGGCTTCGCCCCTGCCGGCACGCCGAAGACCGGGATGCCGAGGGCATCGAGGGTGTCGAGGGCGGCGAGATCGAACACGACGACCTTCTTGGGCGTCGCCGGCAGGATCGTCTGGCCGCGGGTGTGCTGCACGGGGATCTCGGCCGCAGCGGGGCCGGTGCATAATAGCGTCAGGAGGAGGGCCGCGATTCGGCACCGGATCGTCTTGAGCGACGGCAAGATGGGTTTCCTCTCGTGGATCTGTTGGCAGTCAGGCCGTCGTCGCGAGTCCGGCCGGACCGGCGACGAAGGCCCCTCACCTCACGCCGCCCGGACGCAGCCGCGCCATGCAGTGCACGTCCACGAACGCCCCGTTCCGGAAGCTCGCGGCGCGGTGGGTGCCCTCGATCTCGAACCCGAACCGCTCATACAATGCGATCGCCCGGGTGTTGTCGACGAACACCGTCATCTCGATCCGGTTGACGTTGAGCCAGTTGTCGGCGGTGTCGATGATCGCGGCCAGCAACCGCGAGCCGATGCCGCGCCCCGAAAGCCCTTCGTTCACGCCGAGCCAGAACTCCGCCGCATGGGCGCGCCGGCCGTAGAACGGCCGCAACGCCGCGGCGCCGACCACCCGGCCCTCGGCCTCCGCGACGAGATGCAGGTCCCGCGGCGAGCGCGGCGTCGCCCAGGCCTTCACCGCCTCGAAGGATTCGTAAGGGAGGGCCAGCGTCCCGAAGCGGAAGGCGGGCTGGTTGTAGAGCTCGAAGAGGTCCGCCGCGTCGGCCTCGCGCATCGCCCGCACGGTCACGTCCAAGGTCGCCTCCACGATCGTTTCCATGCCGGTCACGCCCAGTCGATTTGCAGCGTCTCGCGGAAGGCGAACCGCTCGAGGTGGCGCACGATCACGGCGTGGAAGTCCGGCAGCGAGGCGGGATCGGCCACGGAGAGGTCGATCGTCAGGGCCTCGGGGCTGGCGGCGAGCCGCGCTTCGCCCAGCGGCAGGGCGATCCGGGCCTTCTCGGTGTCGAACTCGGTCTCGAACCGGTGCGACCAGTGCTTGGCGAGCTGCTGCAGGTAGCGGCTCGCATGGGCCGTGCCGACGACGGCGCGGGACTGGATCATGGGAGGCATCCTTCCTCGACGGGGCGGTGATCCGGGAGACGCGCCGGCTCCGGGCGCGAGGCGCGCCAGGCCGACAAGGCCGCGGCGAGCCGGCGCTTGAGCGCGAACTCGGCCGCGTCGAGACCGTCGAGCCGGGCCATGATCGCGGCGACTTGCGCCGGGTCGGCCGACCGGGCGAGCTTGAGGACGGCGTAGTGCAGGGTGGTGAGGCCATTCACCAGGGCCTCGATCTCGTCGCACGTTCGCTGGAACTCGGAATCGGGCCAGTGCAGGGCGCGCCAGAAGAAGGCGAAGCCGTGCTCGTAGGCCCATTTGCGGATGGTGATGACCGGCAATTCCCGCAGTGCCTCGCCGACGGAGGCGAGATGGAGCCCAGCCCGCCCCTCGGCGTGGGCCGCCACGATGGCCCGGACCGCATCGATCAGCGGGTTGGCCTCAAGGATGAAGCAGGCCTCGAAGAAGGCCGCGAGATCGGCATCCGCCGGCGGGCGGGCGCAGGCGGGATCGAAGACGTAGCCGCCCGCAACGGTCGGCTGGCGGATGGCGTTCAGCATCCGGTCCCGCGCGATCCTGCCCTCCCAGCGGAAATCGGGATCGCGCACCTGCCAGGTCTCGGGATCGTCGGTGAGGCTCACCAGCAGGTAATGCGGGAAGGGGTTCTGGTTGAACTTGTTCTCCCGCTCCGGCAGGTGGAACATGTCCAGCATCACCATCACGCATTCCTCCGGGCGGCGGCGCGCCAGGAGGTCGAGCAGGGTCGCGACGTTCGCGTCCTTGCTCCGCGAGGGGTCGTACCAGGCGTGGAGCGGCACGCCGTAGAGCCGCTCGAACCAGTAGCGAAACGTCTCGTGGTCCTGGGCGTCCGAGTGGTAGGCGAGGCGGAACTCGTCGGTGATGGCGAATTCGGCGTCCCAAATCAGGCCGTAGAACGGGCGGTGGTCGATCCCCCGCGCCTTCAGCCCGTCACAGACGCAGCTGACGAAGCAGTGGATCTTCAGGTCGTAGGTCAGCGGGCCGTGGACGCCCTCCGGCGGCATATCCGGTGCGGCAGGGAGCGCGGCCGGCTCGCGGGCGAGCAGCCCGGCGAGGTCGGCCACCGTGGACAGGTCCTGCCGGGCGATCGATTCCTCGGGGATCGAGAGACCGAGATTCATCTCCAGCGACAGGATGAGCTGCAGCACCTGCACCGAGTCGAGGTAGAGATCCTCGTTGAGCCGCGCCTGCGGCCCGAACAGGTCGAGATGCGGATGGTGCATCTCCTCGCGCAGGATCGTCTCGACGGCCGCGACGGCGTCGTCCCGGGTCAGGGCCACGCTCATCGCGCGGCCTCCAGGGCGCCGTTGCGGTAGCGCGCCGCGGCCTCGCGGCGGGAGATCTTGCCGTTCGCCTGGCGCGGAATGGCGGCGACCTGCAAAGCCTCGACCGGGACCTGGTGGCCGGCGAGGTAGCGGCGGCACCAGTCCTGGAGCGCGCGGGGCGGCACCGGCGCCTCGGCGCTGAACAGGAGCGTCACCCGCTCGCCCGCGAAGGCGTCGGCCCGGGCGAAAGCCACCGCATCGGTGATGCCCGGCATCGCCATGACCACGTCCTCTACCTCGCCCGGATAGACGTTGAGGCCCGAGACGTTGATCGTGTCGCTCTGCCGCGCCACGAAGACCAGCATGCCGTCGGGCATCCGGTAGCCGAGATCGCCGGTGCGCACCGTGCCGCCCCCGTCCTCGACCACGATCTCCGCCGGCGCCTCGGCACCCGTGCCCGCGGTGACGCGGTGATGCGGCAGGGGGTACCCGATCGCGTCGGCCCGCCGCAGGTCGGGATTCACCGCGATGCAGCCGGTCTCCGAGCAGCCGTATTGCTGGAAGAGGTGCTCCACCCGGGCCCGGATGGCGGAGAACCAGGGCGCGGGCAAAAGCGTGCCGGAGGTCATCGCCGCATGGATGCGCTCGCCCTCCGGCATCAGCCGGGCGAGCGTGTGCAGCATCGCGGGCGCGGTGTAGAGCAGCGGGCGCTCGGCCTCGCGCAGCCGGCGCAGCAGGTACTTGGGATTGCCGGTGTCGAGCACCACCGGCGCCCGGCCGCGCCGCAGGCCCACGAGGAGGCCGCAGATCAGCCCGTAGGAATGGGTGATCGGGCAGGCGATGACGGGCGTCATTCCCTCCGGCCGGGTGAAGGCCGCGACGTAGCTCTCGATCTCGCGCGCCACCACGCTCCAGGGGCGGGCGATGCATTTCGGCTCGCCGGTCGTGCCGGAGCTCATCTGGAGCAGGTGGCCCTCACCGGGTTCCGGGGGCGGGGCGTCCTCCAGAAACTCCCCGTCGAGGTCGTCGAGGAAGATCCGGTGGCAGCCGGCGCGGGCGGCGAGCCGGCGCGCGCCGTCATCCGGCAGGCCCGGATGGATCGGCAGCAGCGTCGCGCCCACCCGGCGGGCGGCCAGGATGAAGGCGAGGCTCGACGCGGTGTCGCGAAAACGCGCGGCGACGCGCTCGCCGCTGCCGCTGCGCAGGCGGGCGCGCTCGGTGACGTGGGCGAGGGCGGCCTCCATCTCGTCCGCCGCGAGAATGCGTCCGTCGATCTCGATCATGAGCCTGTCCGCAGGAGGGCAAGGGAGAGGGCAAGGGGAGAGGGGAAGAGAGCGTTCGGGACGAGGTGGCCGAAGCGCGCCTCCGCCAGGCCGAGCTTGCGGGCGAGCAGCGCCTCGACCCGCAGGCGGGGCGCCTCCACGCCCAGCCGGGCGAGCCGGTCCGTCAGCCGGTGCTCGGCCGCGTGGCGGCGCAGGCGCCGGCCGAGCCCGTCCCAGAACCCGGATTCGTCGAGCCCGTGCCGGCGGGCCAGGAGGTGGGTGACCTCGCTCAGGTTGAAGACGAACAGGCTGTCGGTCACCAGCTCGGCGAGGGTCGAGGCCGCCCGCATGGCGTGGAAGCGGTCGTCCGGCGGCCCGGCATGAGCGGGGTCGATGGCACCGAGATCCGGCACGGGCGGCACTTCGCGGAGGAAGTCCGGCGCGTATTCGGCGCTCTCGTGGAAATCGCGAACGATCACCCGCTCGGGCCAGCCGTCGCGGTGCACCAGGATCATGTTCTGGCCATGCGCCTCCAGGGCGACGCCATGCGCCACCAGGAGGTGCCAGATCGGCAGCACCGCGACCTCCACCAGCCGGTCGAGCCAGGACGCGAGGCCGTACCGCGCCAGCCACGGCGCCACGAAGCTGCGTCCGTCCGGCTCGCACGCGTAGAGCGCGTTGAACGGCACCGCCGCCTCGCCGGGCGCCAGGGCCGGGCTCTCGCGCCAGATCGCGGCGAGCCGTCCATCCCGGTCGGCGATCATGGCGGCGTATTCGCGCAGGACCGCCATCCGGGCGAGGAACGGGTCGCCGGCGACGATCGCGGCGATCCAGCCCGAGAGCGCCGGCGCGGTCAGGACGAAGGCGGGATCGAGGATCCGCAGGCTCGACGTGCTGACGACGCTCAGGGCGAGCTTCACGCTCGGGGCGCTCGGGTCGTCGCCATCGTGCAGCGTGCGCAGGGACTGGCTCGCCCGGTAGGGCGGCCCGGCCGGCCCGAGCACGACGGCGATGCCATCCGCCAGCCGGGAGCGCCACGGCTCCATCTCCGCGAGGTGGCGCATCTGCCAGGGATGGACCGGGATCACCGCGTGCGAGGCGGGGGAATGGCCGGCCTCGCGCAGGCGCTCCAGCAGCCCGTCCCAGTCCGATCCGAGCGTGGCGCGCCAGAACGCGTCCTCGGCGCACGGCAGCGAGGCGGCGACCCCGTCCCGCGGCAGGGCGAGCCAGTCGAGGCGGAAGGCCCGCGCGGCTTCCGGCCCGTATTCGGCATGGTCGTCGAGGGTGAAGCCGGTGCGGGTCTTGAAGCAGGGGTGGTAGGGGTGACCCTCCCAGAGGGCGGCGTCGAGCACGTGGAAGGGCAGCGCGCGGCGCTCCGGCGCGGGCAGGGTCCCGGCATTCCAGCGGCAGAGCGCGACCGTCTGCCGAAGCTCCACCCCCAGACGCTCCCGGTGCTCCGGAGCGGCCGGCAGGGCGTCGACCAGATCGGCGAGCCGGGCTTCGTGCCACCCGCCCTCCGTCGCCATCTCCACCGGTGCGGAGAGGCGGGGACGCCCGAAGGGTCCGCGCGTGCCGACGGCGCGAAAGCGCCGCCCGCCGAGCCGCCAGGACAGCCGGTGATCGCCGGGCGCGGCCTCGATCTCGGCCAGCCCCTCGAACAGCACCGCTTCCGCGAGCTGCCGCAGGACACGGGTTGCCGGCGGCTCCGCCATGTCAGGATGCCAGGACACGGCCGGAGGCGCTCCGGTGAGCCTGCCGCCGGAGCGGGTTCGGCATGTCGATATAGGTGCCGGCGCCGTCGGCCGAGGCCAGCTCGTCGCGGTCGGCCAGGCGCACGCGCAGGTTGGCCTTGGTGCAGAGCGTCGGACCGTCGAGGACCGAGCGGGCGAAGGCCCTCCCCAGACCCGTCATCCGCCGCGCGATCGTCTCCAACCGGCGGGCGAGGTCGTCGAGGAGCACCTCCTCCCGGACGATCCCGTCATGGCCCATCCGGGCCACCACGGAGAAGACCTGGTTCACGATCAGATAATAGGCGAGGCGGCGGCGGATCTCGCCGTCGTCGTAGTAGAGCGACGCGATGGTGCCGGTCTCGGGCACCAGGCGCTGGATCCGCGGCCGGGCGGCCTCCGACAGGTAGAAGCCCTGGTTGTCGCGGTAGAAGCCGCGGCGCGGCCAGCCCTCGGCGACGTCGACGAGCGCATTCTGCTGGTGCGCCTCGAGCGCGATGCCGTGCCGGTCATAGAGGGCGACGACCGGCTCCAGCATGCAGTCGAGGTAGAGGCTGAACCAGGTCCGGCCGGCATGGGCGAGGTCGGTGCCGCCGACCCGGCGCAGCAGGGCTTCGAGCCGCGAGGGACGGCCCGGCACCGGCTCGGCGGTCAGGGCTGCGACGGTCGCGATGCCGCGCTCCGCCCCGCCGCGGAACGGGTTCTCGCGAAACACCGTCTCGAAGCCGCTCTCCGGCTGGCCGGGGCAGTCCAGCGTCAGCCAGGCCGGATCGGCGATGATCCGGAAGGCGGGATGCCCGGCACCGCCGCTGCGCGCCAGCAGCCGCGCCACCGCGACCCCGGCCTCCAGCTCTGGCCTCCGGTTCACCCGCAGCGAGTTGGTCAGGGTGACGGGGAGCGAGAACTTCGCCATCCAGGCGCTGTCCGGTGCGTAGACGGTGCGCAGCGACGAGGTCGCGGTGAAGAGCGGGCCGAAGGCGCCGAGCGGCCTCAATGTCCCCGCCTCCACCATCGCGGCGATGGAGGGCGTGAGCAGCAGCGCCTCGGCCTGGAGCGGATGCATCGGCAGGGCGATCTCGCCGGGCAGCAAATTCAGGCCCGTGGCATCCGGGCCGAGGAGGTCCCGGGCGATCTCCGGGGCGGAGCGGGCGATCGCCGAATCGTGCCGCACCCGGGCGGCATCGGCGGCGAAGACCGCGAGGCGGAACGTCCCGTCCTCCTCGGGCGCGTAAACGCGCGCCTGCCACGGGGTCAGGCCCTGCCGGCTCTTCGGCGTCGGGTGCAGCCAATGGCCGAAGACGAGCGCCCGCTCGGCCTCGATGAAGTCCGTCCCCGCGCCGGGGGCCGGCGCGGCGAGGTCGAGCTGGCGGGCAGTCTCGCGGTAGCTGTCGAGCACCCGCCCCAGCAGCTCCAGCTCCCGCCCGCGGGCCGTGTCGCCCTGATCGTCGCAGCGCGCATAGGCCTCGCCGAGCAGGTCCTGGAGCGCCCGCATCGGCGCGACCGGGCGCCAGCGCGGCTCGTACAGGTGGCGGGTCCAGAGCCGGCCGAAGCCTTGCGCGCCGCAGAGCGAGGGCGCCACGATCTCGGCCCGGATCGCGACGCGCGGACCGCGCAGGTTCCACTCCACGCAACGCGCGGGCGGCCCGTCGGCCAGGGCGTGGCGCACCGGGATGCCGGGATCGATCTCGCGCAGGTAGCCGTTGGCGAAGCTGCGGAACGCCGCCGCCTCGGCGACGGCTTCAGACGGTTGCGGCATGACGACCAAACCTCGTTCTGGCCTCCGGTGGGGACTTCGCGCGTCGGCGAGGCGTCGTCGCCCGGCCATCACCCGGCGATCGGCGGGGCCGCCGCAGGACCGCGGGGGGATCGTTTCGGGCCCGCGCCACGATCGGGTCTATCGCCTGCGCATCAGGCACGAGTCAAGAAATTATGCCGATCTCTCGTGCAGAGATGCGTAGATTTGAACTATTATGAAAACATATATGCGATATTTCTAATGATCATCAGGATCATAGCGCACTACCTGCCGTGAGATACACTTGCTTCGCCTGGCGCGTCGCATAGGCCGTGGCGGGCTGAGCGACATCGATCAGCCCGGACGGCAGAAATGGCGCGGACATCCAGCGAGAGCGGAAGAATGTCGTCTCCCCCCGGGCGGCAGTGTTGTCCGGGGACAGAACAAGGCGCGGGTATCCGCCTCTCCCCGCGGGCGGAGAGAGGAGAGATTCCGCGCTCCTTCTTTCGCCGGACAGCCTTGCCGCGGACGGGGAGCGGGACGGGGTCACATCCTGCTCCTCTCTCGGCCCTCAGAAATCCATCGTCGCCGAGACGATGACCGTGCGCGGCGCGCCGACGGCCAGGAAGCCGCGGGCGGCCGAGGCCCAGTAGGAATTGTCGAACACGTTCTCGACGATGGCCCGGACCGTCACGGGCTTTCCGGACGCGCCCTCGAAGGTGTAGCGCAGGCCGGCATCGAACCGCGTCCAGTCGGGCACGCGCTGCGTGTTGGCCTGGTTGTAGAACTGGCCGCTGGTGTAGATGGCGCGGCCGGTGAGGGTCAGGCCGGGGGCGAGCCACGGCGGCAGGTCGACCTCGCCATAGAGGTTGAACGCCACGTCCGGCACGCCGGGGGCGACCTTGCCGTCGAACTGGCGGCCGGCGGTGTTGACCAGCCGCCCGTCGAGAAAGGTGACGCCGCCGACGAGCCTCACCCCCGGCACCGGCTCGCCGAATACCGACAGCTCGGCGCCGCGGTTGCGCTGAAGGCCGCTGACCGAGAACCGCCGCGTGGCGGGGTCGGTGAAGGCGTTGGGCTGCTCGATCTCGAACAGCGACGCCGAGACCGCGACGGTGCCGAAATCGTACTTGGCGCCGATCTCCTGCTGCCGGCTGACCGCGGGCGCGAAGACCTCGTTGGCGTTGATCGCCGCGATCGGCGCGATCTGCGTCGGCTCCAGCGCCTCGATGTAGTTGCCGTAGAAGGACAGGTTGTCGGTCGGGCGGAACACCGCCGCGAGCGCCGGGCTGAACCGGCCGCGCTGGTAGTTCGAGGCCAGGTTGCCGAGGGTCCGTCCGGGGGTGGTGACGTAGCTCTGCTGGTCGATCTCCTGGAACCGCCCGCCCAGGGTCAGGAGAAAGCGGTCCTCGCCCAGCGACAGGGTGTCGGCGATGCCGACGCTGCGGGCGCTCAGCTCCGTGAACAGGGGCCGGTTGTTGGAGCGCGGCAGCAGGGCGGTGTTGACCGAGCCGCGCGCCAAGTGGACCGGATCGTAGATGTTGGTCTGGAAGACCGGCAGGGTCGGCGTGAGGAAGCCGCCACGGTAGTTCCGGTTGTTCGCCTCGACCGCCGAGACGGTCAGGGTATGGCCGAGCAGGCCGGTCTGGAACTTGGTGCGCAGGCCGACCTCACCGGTGAGACCCTCGATTTCCTGGGGCTGGATCGACAGGGTGTTGGTCGCCTGGCCGGTCAGGCTCGTCACCCGATAGAACGAGGTCAGGAAGTCCTCGTTGTAGCGGCTCACGCCGCCGGCCGCGTAGAGCGTCGTGTCGGGCAGGATGTCGTACTCGACCCGGCCCGCCGCCATGTTCTGGCGGGTGTCGATATATTCGAGCGAGCTGGCGGTGTTGAGGCGGTTGTTCGGCGCCCGCGGCACCGGGATGGTCGGGGCGACCGAGTTGAACAGCGAGGTCGGCGCGGTGATGTTCTGGGTGTTGTGGACAAGATCGAGCGAGGCGCGCAGGCGCTCGCCGCGATAATCGAGGCCGAGGGTCGCGACGCCGACCTCGATGGCGTTCTTGTCGAGCGGCGTATCGCCGTTGCGGTAGGAGAGGTTGGTGCGAACGCCCCATTCCTTCGAGGGGCCGAAGCGGCGGCCGAGATCGGCGTGGGTCCAGACCTGCGAGTCGCTCAGATACGTGGTGGTGAGCCGCGTCAGCGGCTCGTCATAGGCGCGCTTCGGGATCAGGTTGATCGTGCCGCCGACGCGGCCGGTGCCGCCGTTGAGGAAGGCCGACGGGCCTTTCAGGATCTCGACCCGCTCGATGCCCTCCGTGAACACCCGCCGCGGGTTGGCGAGATAGAACAGGCCGTCGAACCCGACATCGAGGTTCACGACCGAGAAGCCGCGGATGAAGAACGAGTCGCGCTCGCTGAAGGGCGGCGCGTCGTTGCGCACCGACGAGTCGTTCAGCACCACGTCGGCGAGGGACCGCGCCTGCTGGTCGGCGATCAGCTTCTCGGTGTAGCCGGTGACGTTGAACGGCGTCGTCAGCACGGAGCGGTTGCCGAGGAGGCCGATCCGGGCGCCGGTGGCGACCTGGCCGCCGGCGTACGGTACGGGGGGCTGTCCCACCGTCCCGGTCGGCGGCGGCAGGCCCGCGGCGGGGCCGGGGGCGCGGCGGCCCTCGACGACGATCTCGTCGAGGGGCACGGTCGCCTCCGGCTTGCCCCCGAGCTGGGCGTAACGCGGATTGACCAGGGTGAGGGTGGACGGGCTCACCCGGCGATAGCTCAGGCCGGTCCCGTCGAGGAGCTTGCCCAGGGCGTCGAGGGGCTGGAACGTGCCCTCGATGCCGGTCGTCGTCAGGGACTGCGTCAGGTCGGTCCCGTAGACCAGCTTGACCTTGGCCTGCTCGGTGAAACGGACGAGCGCTGGTTCGAGTGGTCCGTTCGGGATCGACAGGGCGACGGCATCGTCGGCGGCCTCGGTCACCCCGGACGCCGCGCGCGACATCGTCTGACCGTGCGCCGCCGGCACCAGCGCCAGCAGCGACACGCCGGCGAGCGCCATCCCGGCCAACCGTCCGCACCCAACCCCACGCCTGCGCGCCACCATGTCCGACCACCCCGTCCGTCTTGCGAAGGGGCGGCACTGCCACGCGCCCTCAGCCCCTTACCGGCTTGAGATCAACGGGGCCGCGATCTCCTGACGTCGGACCGCACGATCTCCTGAAATTTTTTTCAGAGCGGGGAGCCGACCAGGACCAGCAGGGGGGTGAGCCGGGCGACGCGGAGGGACAGGCTGGCGGCGAGGGCGTCGAGCGCCTCGTCCGTGTGGCGCGGATCGAAGGCACCGGTGACTCGCCGCTCGCCGGCTCGGCGGTCGAGCAGGAGGATGCGCCCGCGGCGATAGCGCGCGAGCTCGGCCAGCACGTCGGACAGGCGCTCGCCGGAGACGATCAGGCGCCCGTCGCGCCACGCCATCGCCCGGGCGACATCCGCCTTGACGACGGCATGTGCGGGGCCCTCGCGAAACGCTTCGCCGGCCGAAACGGCGAGAGGCCGGCCTGCTGCCGTGACCTCGACCCTGCCCTCGGCGACGCCGACCGGTTGCCCGGCGCCGTCGGCGCGGACGTAGAAGACCGTGCCCACGGCCCGGACGCGGAGCCCGCCGCCCTCGACGACGAAGGGCCGGCCGGGATCGCGGGCCACGTCGAACACGGCTTCGCCGCGCAGCAAGGCGATCCGGCGCTCGGTCCCGGAGAAGTGCAGGGCAAGCGCGGTGCCGGTATTCAGGTCGACGCGACTGCCGTCGGGCAGGGTCGCGTGCGTGATGTCGCCGACCCCGCTCCAGAGGTCGGAGCGCAGCCAGTCGACGAGGCCCGCCTGGGAGGCCAGGAACGAGCCCAGCACGACAGCCGCGGCGAGGCAGGCCGGTCCCGTCCGGCTCCGGCGCTTGGCGGGAGGGGGCGCCCGGTCGGGCAGATGGCCGAGCTGGCGCCACAGGGCGTCCATCTCGGCATAGGCCGCCGCATGGGCCGGACCGGCCGCGAGCCAGACGTCGAATGCCGCCCGGTCGGCCGCGGTCGCGTCGGAGGAGGCGAGGCGCACGACCCAGCCGGCCGCCGCCTCGTCGATCGGATCCTCGTCGGAATCGTCGTCCCGGTCCCGCGCGTCGGTCTGGTCGATGGCCAAGGGTACCCTCACGGGGCCTTACCCAAGCCCGGACGGTCCGGGGATGCAAGCCCTGTCCCGTATGATCGACGAGACGCCGGACTCCTGACCTCCGCTGCTTAGAAAAGATCGCCGCAGCGGCGGCGGCAATGCAGCAGCGCCTTGATCAGGTGCTTCTCGACCATGTTCCGGCTGATGCCGAGCCGTGCCGCGACCTCGCCGTTCGGCAATCCCTCGATGCGCGCGAGCAGGAAGGCCTCACGGCAGCGCGGCGGCAAGTCGTCGATGGCGGCGGCGAGCCGCCGAAGGTCCTGGCGGGCCATCGCCTGCTGCTCCGGCCTGGCATGCCCGTCGGCGAGGCCGGCCCAATCCTCGTCGCTGACGGGCTGGAAGATCCGGCCTTCCAGCCGCTGCCGGTTGCGCATCCGGCGCGCCACGTTGCTGGCGATCTGGAACAGGAAGGCGGAGGGCTGCTCGATCTGCGTCCGGGTGAGCGCCGCCAGCATCAGGAGATAGGTTTCCTGATGCGCGTCGGCCGCATCCGTCGGGTTGCCGAGCCGGCGCGTCAGGAAGCGCCGCAGCCTCACCCCGTCGTCCCGATGCAGAGCATCGATCGAGACTGCCGGCATGCCCCAACTCCGAACTGATCTAAACTGCCCTTGATCAATCAACCATCTTGGATACGCTTGCACAAGCGCTTGTCGCAACGCGAGATCTTCATCGTAGTACGTCTAGTTCTAAACTAGGCGGGGTGCGCCGGCGCAAGCCGTTGTGTGTCTGGCGGAAATAATTGGCGACCATGCCTGCCTCGCCGGCCTTCCCGATGCGCACCGGGGCATGAAAATCCCCGTCATGGTGCAGGATTGCAACGATCGGCGGGCCAGGACCCTCCGGCCTCTGGCAGGAACGTGCCGCGGCGCCCGCGCCTTGTCCCTCGCATCAGGGCAAGAGGGCGGCATCATGCGGGATGACGGCGGCTCGTTCGGCATCGGGTTCGTGGCGGGCCTGCGCAGCATGACGGCCTGCGCCGCGCTGGCTTTCGCCGCGGCGGAGCATCGGACCCGCGGCGCGTTCATCCCCTCCGGCCCCGGCGCCCGGGGCCTCGCCACCGCGGCCGCCCTGGCCGAGATCGCCGGCGACAAGATGCCGTTCGCGCCAGACCGGCGCATCCCCCCGTCCTTCGCGGCACGGCTCGCCATCGGCGCCGTCGCCGGCACGCTCCTCGGCCGGGCCGCGCGCGGCGCGGAATCCCGCACCTCCGCCGGACGCGCCCGGGGATTCGCCGAGGATGCGGCTGCCGTCACGCTGGCGATGGCCGTGGTGGCGTCCGCCGAGCGCCAAAGCCGAACCTGACCCCCCGCTTCCGACTCAATCGCGCCCGGAGAGCAGCGTGGCGAGCGCCGCGACGAATCGGTCGATCTCGTCCTCCGTGTTGTAATAGTGCGGGGAAGCCCGCAGCAGGGCGGGAAGCCGCCTCGCCTGCGCGTCGAGCAGGGTGCTCGAGGGGCGGGATACGCTGACATTGTAGCCGGACCGGGCCAGATCCGCCTTCACCGCGTCCGGATCGTGGTCCCCGACCGAGATCGTGACGATGGCGGCCGGATCGGGCCCGAGGTCGTGGACGGCAACGCTGGGAACGCCGCGGAGACCGTCGCGCAGGCGGGCCGAGAGGGCGCGGCAGCGCGTCTCGATCGCATCGAGACCGAGGGCGAGGGCATAGTCGACCGCTCGGCCGAGCCCGAGCCGGGCCGCGTAGTTGTTCTCCCACGTCTCGAAGCGGCGGGCGTCCCGGCGCAACTCGTATCGGTCCGGCGCGATCCAGGGCGCCGCGAAATGGTCGATCATCGGCGGCTCCAGATCGCGCAGGAGGTCGCGCCGGACATAGAGGAATCCCGTGCCGCGGGGACCGCGGAGGAACTTGCGGCCGGTCGCCGAGAGGATGTCGCAGCCGAGTTCGTCGACCCGGGCCGGCATCTGCCCGACCGCTTGGCAGGCATCGAGAAGGTAGGTCACGCCATGGGCGCGCGCGATCCGGCCGACCGCCGCGGCAGGGTTGCGCAGGCCGCCATTCGTCGGGACCCAGGTGATCGCGATCAGCTTCACGCGCTCGTCGATCATGGCCGCGAGAGCCTCCGGATCGAGCACCCCATTGGGATCGTCGGGAATGACCTCGATGACCGCGCCGGTTCGCCGCGCCACCTGGAGGAAGGCGACGTAGTTGGCGGCGTACTCGGCCCGCGCCGTGAGGATCCGGTCGCCTGGGCGGAAGGCGAGGGCGTAGAAGGCGAGCTGCCAGGCAATGGTGGCGTTCTCGGTCAGGGCGATCTCGTCCCGCTCTGCGCCGAGGAGGCGCGCGATGCTGTCGTAGACGCCGTCGAGCGTTCCGGCCGCTTCAGCCGCCGCCTCGTATCCGCCGATCTCGGCCTCGCGGGTGAGATAGCCGAGCATCGCGTCGAGCACCGGCCGCGGCATCAGCCCGGCGCCGGCATTGTTCAGGTGGACGCGGTGCGCGACCCCCGGAGTGTCCGACCGGAGCGCGGCGACGTCGAGGCTCATGATCCATCCTTCGCAGGCTACCGATCGTGGGATGCAGCCGTCTCCCGCACCGTCGCGATCCGCAACGGCTCCTTGCGGCCGCGCACCGGGCGCAGGCCGAGATCCGCCGCGCGGAGATCGCCGGGCAGGGGACCGAGACGGTCGAGGAGGTCGCCCGAGACGATGAGCGGGACGTCGAGTTCCTTGGCCAGTCCTTCGAGCCGGCTCGTCGTGTTCAGCGCGTCGCCGAAATACGCGATCTTGCGCCGCTCCAGGCCGATCTCGGCGGTCACCACCGGGCCGCAATGGAGCGCGGCGCGGAAGGCCGGCATCGCGCCGAACCGGGCGACCCAGCGCTCGGATTCGGCCTCGATCGTGCGGACGACATCGAACACGCAGCGCAGGCAGGCGGCGTCCCGGGTGCCGCGGTCGATCGACCAGCTCACCAGGGCCATGTCGCCGACATAGTCGTCGATGGAGCCGCGGGCGCGGTGCACCGGCAGGGCGATGGATGCGAAGATCGCCCCGAGCCAGCTCTGGGCCGCGAGGTCGCCGTGCTCCTCGGCGAAGCGCGTCGAGCCCGCCACGTCGAGGAACAGGAAGATGCGCTCCTCGGTGATCGGGCGGTGATAGCGGCCGACCAGCAGGCTCGCGAAGACCCGCGGTCCCATCAGCTCGCGGACGCGGAAGACGAAGGTCGCGAGCGCCGAGATCCCAAGGGCGTAGGCGAAGCCCGTCTGCGACATCATCATCGCGCTGCGGGCATCGGCCATGACGCCGAAGCCGCGATGGAGGATCGTGCCGGCGACCGCGTTGCCGAGGACGATCATCGCGATGTAGGTCGCCAGCGTCGCGACCGCGAAGACCGGGGTCGCGGCCCGGCGCGTCGCCTCGCGCCAGCGCCGGAGGAGGAGGCCGCGCTCGTAGAGCATCAGCGGCGCGCCGATGAAGACGCCCCGGACCGCGGCGACGAACGGGTCGACGCCGACGGCGTGGCCGTAGAGCAGGCCCGCCAGCGCCCCGATGAGCGGCGCCACGATCCAGAACCGGGCGCGGAAAGGAATCACGGCCCCGCCCTGGCCCAGCGGCCGGGCCGACGCCTCAGCGGGCGTCACGGGTGAAGACGACGTCATGGCTCCTCACTCGCGCCTCGCTCAGCCGAGAATAGCAGGTCTCGCCCTGCGCTTCCCCGCCTTGCGGCGGTGCAAGGATATAGCGCCGTGCAAGGCGCGCGCGCATCATTTGGCCGGTACGGAACCGGCCGGGATGACAGTTGGCCGGGATGGGGTGGAAAAGTGCCCGCACCGCCCTTATATGGGGGTCATGGCAGACAGCACTTCCACTCCCTACACCATCGAAGTTTCCCCCATCACGAAGCCGGCCGGCCAGTTCCAGTGGGCCATCCGCCGGAACGGCAAGCTGGTCGAGCGGTCCGACCGCCCGCATCCGACGGAAGCGAAGGCCGAGGCCAGCGCGCTGGCCGCCGTCGAGCGCAGCATGCACTCCGCGGGCAGCGGGCGCTGGTAAGCGCCGGCGCCGCCGCACATCTCTCATGAGTCCGGAAACGGGCGGGACGCCTGACGTCCCGCCCGTTTCCGCATGAGCGTCCGACGGGGATGGGCGATTCGATGCCGTTCACGCTCCCGACGCCGCCCGACCCGCCCGCCCTGGTGCGCCCCGCCGCCGCCGCGCCCTGCGACGCGGGGACCCGCGCGCGCCTCCTCGCGCCGCCGACGGCGGAGGACGACGACGTTCGGCTCACCTGCTCCCTGCGCCTGTCGCCGGGCGACCGGGTACTCAAGCGCCTCGTGATCGAGGGCGCGGCGGCGTCCGGCCTCACGCTCGACTGCGCCGGCGCCACCCTCGGCCGTGCGGGCGAGCCGGCGCATCTCGGCGCCTACACGATCGCGATCCGCTCCCGGCCTCCTGCCCGCCCGGGCGGTACATGGGACCGTCCGGCCGACATCCGCATCCGCGACTGCACGATCTACGGCCATGTCCGGATCTGGGGCATGGGCGAGAACGGGCAGGGCCCGCTCCTGCGCGACTCCTCGCACAGCCTCGGCCACACCGGGCGGGCCCAGGACGCCGCGCCGACCGACGTGACGATCGCCGGCACGACCATCGTCGCCGCCGGGCCGATCCCGCTCTATCTCGGCCCCGGCGTCACCCAGGTCGCCTTGCGGGGCTCGCGGCTCGCCGGCCGCTCGGTCTCGACGGCGCTCTACCTCGATGCCGAGAGCGCCGAGAACCGCATCGAGGACAACGACTTCGAGACCGAGACGGGACGCGAGACCATCGCGGTGGACGGCTCGGCCCGCAACCGCATCACCGGCAACCGCTTCACCCTGCGCGGCCAGGGCGGCGTGCGCCTCTACCGCAATTGCGGCGAGGGCGGCACGGTGCGCCACCAGACTCCCTCCGACAACGTGATCACCGGCAACACCTTCCGCACCAGCGGCTTCTTCCAGGCCGCGCCGGTCGTGGTGAATTCCCGCAACGGCTGGCGGCTGACCTGCGGCGAGGATGCCGGCTACCCGTTCGGCAGCAGCATCGACAATGCCGACAACGGCACCGGCAACGTCGTGGCGCCCAACACGGTCGAGTGACGCGGCCTCACCCCCGCGCGACCAGGACCAGGATCGCCGCGAGGCTCACGATCGCGAGCGGCATCTGGATCGGGCGCAGCCGCGCGAAGAACAGAGGCGCCTCGCCGCGCCGGGCGGCGATGGGATCGAGCACGGCGACCGCGCTGTAGCCGGCGATCAGGAGGGCGGCGGCGAAGGCGGCGCGGCCCAGGGCGACCGCCAGCAGGGCCCCGAAGCCGAGAACGAACAAGCCCATCATGGTGGCGATCTGCGTCACCGTCGCGCCGCCCTCGGTGCGGAAGCTGACCCCGCGGCGGACGCCGGAGAAGAACAGCAGGATCGCGCACCCCCACAGCAGCGTCACCGTGACCGCCGCCTGGCCGGGCTCGCCCCCCAGCGTCCAGGACGCGGCCGAGCCGGCCACGAAGGGCGGCATCGGTCCGAAGCCCAGGGCGACGCCGAGCCGCGGCACCGCCCGAGGCTCGTGGATCATGAGGGTCCGGCCGGTCACGTCGTCCTGCATGGTCTGCACGTCTCCCGCTGTCGCTCTCGTCACGTCGCACCGCGCCCCGTTCGACAGACAGGATGGGCATGCGATCGTCCTCGTGGGTCGTCCAGGCTCAGCTGCTGGTCCCTCGGCCGTCCACGGTCTATGCTGCCAAAAAATCGGGAGGACGGGATGGGCCGGACCGCGAAACGCGCTCTGTCTTGGTCGATGGCGACCGTGGTCGTGACGGGTGTGGTCTTGAAGGGTGCGTTCTTGGCGGGCGCCTCGCTCGCCGCGGACGGGCCGCCGGTGCAGGAGGGCTTTTCGACCGAGCGCCTGGCCCGCATCGCGCCGGCGATGAGCCGGGAGATCGAGAAGGGGACGGTGCCCGGCGCGGTGACGCTGATCGCCCGCAACGGCAAGATCGTCCACTTCGAGGCCCACGGCTTCCTCGATTCCGCGAAGACGAAGCCGATGACCCGCGACGCGGTGTTTCGCGGCTTCTCGATGACGAAGCCGTTCACCGCCGTGGCCGCCATGGCGCTGATGGAGCAGGGCCGGCTCGGCCTGCGAGATCCGCTCGCGCAGTATTTTCCCGAGTTCAAGGACATGAAGGTCTACGCGGAGGTCCGCGACGAGCGCGGGCGCACGAGCCGCGTCGCTGTTCCGGCCAAGCGCCCGATCCTGGTCTGGGACCTGTTTCGCCACACCGCGGGCTTCACCTACGGAGGCTCCGCGCCCTTCCC
Source organism: Methylobacterium currus (assembly GCF_003058325.1). Lineage (NCBI taxonomy): Bacteria > Pseudomonadati > Pseudomonadota > Alphaproteobacteria > Hyphomicrobiales > Methylobacteriaceae > Methylobacterium > Methylobacterium currus. Next base: position 218,848 of record NZ_CP028844.1, on the reverse strand, counting down.
GGAGATGAGGGAGGCCTACGAGAAAGCCGACGTCGAGAGCCTGAACGGCGACCTCTCGAACGACGAGTTCGTCAAGCGGCTCGCCGCGATCCCGCTCGCCTACGAGCCGGGCACGCGCTGGGAATACTCGGTGGCCACCGACGTGCTCGGTCTCGTCGTCGAGAAGGTGTCGGGCCAGCGCCTCGACCGCGTCCTCGACGAGGTGCTCTTCCGGCCCCTGCGCATGACGCAGACGAGCTTCCAGCTCCGGCCGGACCAGGCCGCCCGCTTCGCCGACGCCTACGATTCCGATCCGCTCAAGACCGACCTGTGGAAGCTCGCGCGCAGCGAGCAGGATCCGGGCAAGCGCTACGTCCATGGCGGGGCCGGCGCGCTCATCACGGCCGAGGATTACTTCCGCTTCGCCCAGATGGTGGCGAATGGCGGCGAGCTGGACGGCGTACGCATCCTGTCGCGCGAATCGGTCGAGTTCATGCTGTCGAACCACATCCAGGGCCTCGAAGGCGCGCCGACCCCGACCACCGGGCCCGGCTACGGCTTCGGTCTCGGCTGGGGCGTGCGCCTCGACGAGGGCGGAGCCTGGGCCCCAGGCTCGAAGGGCGACGCGATGTGGGCGGGCGCAGGCGGCACCAGCTTCACGGTCGACCGCAAGGAGGGGATCGTCGGGATCTTCCTGGCGGCCGGCCCGAGCACGCGCCAGCACACCCGCTTCCTGTTCAAGAACCTCCTCTACGGCGCGCTGGTGCAGTAGCGCCCTCACGGCAGGCGGGGAGCCGGCCTTCAGGCGGCGCGTCTCTCGGCGTAGAGGCGGCAATGCTGCAGGTAGCCGACCTCGTGGCGCCCGGCGAGCTCGACCACGCTCGACCACAGCCAGGACGGGGCCTGCGCGTCGCAGCCGCTCGTCACCTCCGCCCGCCACTCCCGGCGGGCCGCCTCGTCCATCTGCCGGCCATGCGCCCGGCCGACCACATAGGCGAGGTAATGGGCGGCCCGAACCGCCTCCTCGCGGCTGAACTGGTCGACGTCGAGCTTCAGGTCCTGTGGGGCGAGCTCGCGCATCACCACCGGCTTGCCGAGGAGATGCACGGGCAGCATCCGCTCGCCGAGATTCGGCGACAGCGCCCGCGCTCCGGCGACGATGCGCTCGGCGGCGTCCCCGGGCATCCGGACACCGGGCGCCGGGGGGGCCGCGGGCGCGACCGCCTCCTTCAGGTCGACCAGGGCCAGCCGGCTCCTGTCTTGCCGCTTCGCCTCTCCCTTACCGTCTCCCTTGCCGTCTCCCTTGCCCTCCGGCTCCTCGATCCGCACCAAAGCGGCGTAGCGCAGGAAGCCGAGCGAGCTGCAGCCCTTCATCCAGTAGGCCGCATCGACCAGGCGAAGATCCGCCGCGTCGCGCCCGTCGAGGGCGAGAACGAGGCGGCGCACCGCTTCCTCCCCGAACAGGTCGTGCAGGGCGTCGCGCTCCGCCGCGTCGAGGGCCCAGAACTTGCGGCCGAGGGGGATCCGCGGCTCGACATCCCTCAGGCGCTCGCGGGCGAGCTGCTTCCAGCGCCGGCCGAGGGCGCGGCGGCGCACCGTGCGGACCACCTCCGGCTCCGGCGGGGTCTCGTCGACGCCCTGTTCGCCGACCCCGTTCACGCCGAGTCCCTGCGCGTAGCCGCGGACCATCTCCTCCAGCATCCGGGCCGTGACGACGCCGGGCAGGTCCGAGCCGCGCGCTGCACTCGCCAGCGACAGGCCGAGGCGGACGAGATCGTGGGTCGGGTTGCCGATCACCGTCTGGTCGAGGTCGCGGATCTGGATCTCGACCCGCCCCTCGGCATCGGCGAGCGGCCCGAGATTGCCGAGATGGCAATCGCCGCAGATCCAGACCGGCGGCCCCTCCGGCAGGGTGCCGCGGGGAAGCCCGTCCAGCCACTCGTAGAACTTCAGGGTGTTGCCGCGCACGTAGGCGTGGGCCGATCGTGCCATCTTCAGGGTGCGCTGACGTTCCAGGACGGCCGCACGGTCTTGCGGGCCGAAGCTACGGGTCTCGGGCATTCCATCACCTACGCGAGCACGGCCGACACGCTACCTTGGCCGCTCCCGTCAACGCACGAGAACAGGATGGCAACGCGCGTCGTTTCGTCTCTGGTGTGGATGAAGAGGGATGCTCGGACGTGCTCGGAGGGCTACGGCGAGCCGGCTGCCCGTCACGCGCACCGGAGCGGGCCCCGTGCGCGTGGATGGATGGCCGTCGGGGTATCCTGGGGCGAGCACCCGGTGACCCTGGGCGCGGTGTGGCCGGCTGAGACGCGCTCACGCGCCCCGCATGTCCTCACCCGCCCAGTCCAGCGTCGCATAATGCGTCCGCAGCTCGCGCTTGAGCAGCTTGCCGGCGGTGTTCCGGGGCAGGTCGTCCTGGAACAGGATGCGCTTCGGCACCTTGTACGGAGCCAGCCCGGTGCGGCAATGGGCGATCAGCTCCTCGGCCCCGGCCGCCGCGCCCGGCCGCAGCACCACGACCGCCGTCACGGCCTCGATCCATTTCGGGTGCGGCAGGGCGATCACCGCCACCTCCGAGACGCTCGGATGGGTGAACAGCACCTCCTCGACCTCGCGGCTCGCCACGATGGTGCCGCCGGTCTTGATCACGTCCTTCACCCGGTCGACCACGGTGATGTAGCCGTCCTCGTCCATGATCCCGACATCGCCCGAATGGAACCAGCCGCCGCGGAAGGCCTCTTCCGTCTCCTCCGGCTTGTCCCAGTAGCCGGCCATCAGCTGGGCCGAGCGGTGGACGATCTCGCCGCGCTCGCCCGGGGCCACGTCGCGCATGGCGTCGTCGACGATCCGGGTCTCGACGTTGAAGACCGGGCGGCCGCAGGAGGCCGGGCGGGCATCGTGCTCCTCGGGACGCAGGACGGTGGCGAGCGGCGCGATCTCGCTCTGGCCGTAGCAATTGTAGGGCCGCGCCCCGGGCAGGCGGGTGCGCAGCTCCTCGAGCACCGGTACCGGCATGATCGAGGCGCCGTAATAGACGTGGCGCAGGGACGAGAGGTCCCGCCGCGCGAAGTCGGGCGAGCGCAGGAGACTGATCCACACGGTCGGGGGCGCGAAGAACGAGGTGAGGCGGTGCTCCTCGATCAGGCGCAGGCAGGTCTCCGGCGCGGGCGCCTCGATCAGCACCGTCTCGGCCCCGGCGAGGAGCTGGGGCATGGTGAAGGCGTGCATCTGCGCCGTGTGATAGAGCGGCAGAGCGGCGAGGGCCCGGTCGCCGGGGCCGAAATCGAGGGCGATGACGCAGCTCAGATACTCGGCGAGGAGGCCGCGGCTCGTCATCATGGCGCCCTTCGGCGCCGCGGTGGTGCCCGATGTGTAGAGGAGCTGCACCACGTCCTCGTCGGCGACCGGCACGTCCACCGGCTCGGCCTCGCTCTCGCCCTGCGCGAGCCGCAGCACGTCGAGGCCGGTGCCGCCGAACAGGGTGCCGAACCAAGGGCCCGTCCCCTCGTCCAGAGCCTCCCGGGCATTCCCCGCCAGCGCCGGATCGACGATCAGCGCGCGGGCGCCCGATTGCTCGACGATGTAGCGCAGCTCGCGCCCGGTGAGCGCGTAATTGACCGGGACGTGGATCAGGCCGGCCCGGGCGCAGGCGAGCCACAGGATCAGGTAGGCATCCGAGTTGCGCCCGAGCGCCCCGACCCGGTCGCCGCGGATCAGCCCCGCCTCGATCAGGCCGCGGGCGACCCGGTCGACGGCGCGGTCGAGGTCAGCGAAGCTCCAACGCCGCTCGCCGAAGGACAGCGCGGTCCGATCGCGGTAGCGCCGGGCCGTGCGGCGCAAGGCGTCGGAAATCGTGTCGCGCCGGGCGCGCGCGGCCTCGGATCCGGCGAAGGTGCCGTCGCGGTCCATGGTCGTCTCTCCCTCGTGTCTTGGTGCTTATTCCTCTTTGTCTCAGGGTGGCGCCGGCAAGTCACGAGGTATCGCCACGTCACGAGGTATCGCAAGGTCGGCGAGGCCCTGTCCGGACCCCGCCATCGGGCTTGGTGGCCAGCGAAGCCCGGCTCTCGCCGGCAGGGACGGCGAGGGCGCGCCGGTCGCGCGGCCTCGATCACCGGCCCGTCGATTCCCAGGGAACTCCCGATGTCCAGCGATGGCGAAAGCGGTCCGGGTCGACCGGGCTCCGGGCGCGAAGCGTCGCCGACAGCTCCGCGCGCGACGTTTTTTCATCCGGGGCGGATGAATCGGCCGCATCGGGAGTATCGTCCCGGCGCGACGCTGGCAGATCGGATCGCGACGGGAGAGAACGACATGCTCGACAGACGCAGCCTCATCGGCCGGATCGGCCTCGGCGGGTTGGCGAGCCTCGGGGGCGCCGGTCTCGGGCCGTGGCGGGCCATGGCCGGCGAGATGGTCACGCTGCCGTTCGGCAACGGCGAGCGGCCGCTGGTCGCCTATCCGGGCAAGCGCCCGCTCTTGCAGACCACCGCCCGGCCGCCGCAGCTGGAGACGCCGTTCCGGGTCTTCGACGAGGGCCCGATCACGCCGAACGACGCCTTCTTCGTCCGCTACCACCTCGCCGACATCCCGACGACGATCGATCCGGACACCTTCCGGCTCACCCTCACGGGCCATGTCGCGACGCCGCTCTCGCTGTCGCTCGCCGCGCTCAAGGCGATGCCCACGACCGAGATCGTCGCCGTCAACCAGTGCTCGGGCAACTCGCGCGGCTTCTTCGTCCCCCGCGTGGCCGGCGGCCAGCTCGCCAACGGCGCCATGGGCTGCGCTCGATGGACCGGCGTGCCGCTGAAGGCCGTGCTCGACCGGGCCGGGGTGAAGGCCGGTGCGGTCGAGGTCGCCTTCTCGGGGCTCGACGGCCCGGTCATTCCGGAGACGCCGGATTTCGCCAAGTCGCTCCCCCTCGAACACGCCCGCGACGGCACGGTGATGCTCGCCTTCGCGATGAACGGCGAGGACCTGCCCTGGCTCAACGGCTATCCCCTGCGCCTCGTGGTGCCGGGCCGTTACGGCACCTACTGGGTCAAGCACCTCGACAGCATCACGGTCCTCGACAAGCCCTTCGACGGGTTCTGGATGACGTCAGCCTACCGCATCCCGGACAACGACTGCGCCTGCACCGAGCCCGGCAAGGCGCCGGACAAGACCGTGCCGATCAACCGCTTCACCATCCGCTCCTTCCTGACCAACCTGACGGACGGCGCCCGCGTGACGGCCGGCCGCACGGAGTTGCGCGGCATCGCCTTCGACGGTGGGTCGGGCATCCGCTCGGTCGCGGTCTCGGCCGATGACGGGCGGAGCTGGACCGAGGCGCGGCTTGGCGAGGATCTCGGCCGCTTCGCCTTCCGGCCCTGGACCCTGAGCCTCGACCTGGCGCCGGGCGCACACGCGATCCGGGTGCGGGCGACCGGCCATGACGGCGCGACCCAGCCGATGGAATCGCGCTGGAACCCGGCCGGCTACCTGCGCAACGGGGTCGAGACGACCCGCATCCAGGCTGCCTGACCGGGAGGCTCGACGATGATGAAGCACCTGCCTCTTACCGCCGCGGCCCTCGTCCTCGCCGGCACCGCGCTCGCGGCACCCCGGAGCTACGACCTGCCGGAGCCGACGGCAGAGCTGCGGGCGCCGAAGGCCGGCACCCATGCTGACGGTTTCGCGGCGGCGCAGGGGAACTGCGCGGCCTGCCACTCGGTCGACTACATCGCGATGCAGCCGCCCGGCAAAGGCCAGGCGTTCTGGGATGCCGAGGTGACCAAGATGATCAAGGTCTACCGCGCCCCGATCGACGAGGCCCAGGCGAAGGCCATCGCAGCCTACCTGGCCGACACCTATTGACGGCGGCGGGCGACCCGCTGCGGATTGACGAACAACATCGGGAGGACACACGATGCAGCTCGGACTCGACGGCAAGGTGGTGCTGATCACCGGCGGCTCGAAGGGGATCGGCCTCGCCTGCGCCCGCGCCTTCCTCGACGAGGGCGCGAAGGTCGGGATCGTCTCGCGCTCGCGAGACAACCTCGACCGCGCCCGCGCCGCGCTCGGTCCCGTCGCGGGCACCACCGCCGACCTCGTCGACCCGGCCCAGGCGCTCGCCGCCCTCGACGCCCTGGAGGCGGAACTCGGTCCGGTCGACGTGCTGGTGAACAGCGCCGGCGCGGCGAGGCGCGTGCCGCCGGGCGACCTCACGCCCGACCGCTGGCGGGCCGCCTTCGACGCCAAGCTCTTCACCTACGTCAACGTCTTCGATCCGGCGGTGAAGCGGATGGCCGCCCGCGGCACCGGCGTGATCGTCAACGTCATCGGCAATGGCGGCAAGGTGGCGGCCCCGACCCACATCGCTGGCGGCGCCGCCAACGCGGCCCTGATGCTGGCGACGGCCGGGCTCGCGCAGGCCTATGCGGGCAGCGGCGTGCGGGTCGTCGGCGTCAGCCCGGGCCTCACCCGGACCGACCGGGTGGCGGAGGGCATGCAGGCCGAGGCGGCCTTGCAGGGCATCACGGTCGACGAGGCCCAGGCGCGGGCGGAGGCGGGCATCCCGCTCGGGCGCATGGCCGAGCCGGAGGAGATCGCCTCCGCTATTCTCTTCCTCGCCTCCGCGAAGGCCAGCTACGTCACGGGCGTGACGCTCACCATGGACGGAGCGAAGGTCGCCGTGGTCGTGTGACCCCGCGCCCGATCCGTCCGCGTCACCGGCCGGTCCGCGCTGCGACGCGCCGCAGCGCGGCCGATGCCACGCGGGGTATTCATGTCATTGGATGATCGGGGGATTTTCAAGACAGGCATAAGATCCGGATTGTGACGTTCCGTGTCGAGCCCACGGCGTCAACGGCAGGCGATGACGTTGCTGTCGAATCAAATCGACGCAAGAAATATTTTAATATCAAGAAAAACTTTTCCGACGAAGAAGAAGTCGGAGATCGAAATTCGGATCGGATTCATGCAAGGACGGCGCGCAACGTCTATGACTCGGACGGCGTCGATTCGTCCCGAAGGGACGCAAGGGTCAGCCCAGCAGGGTCGACGAACATCACAGTGGTTCCCGGTTCCTCTGCCCACGGCGACGACATCGTCACCTCGGCCGCGATCTGCCCGTCGATCGGGATCGCCCGCGTCGGCAACAGCGAGACCGAGTGGTATCTCGGACCGGAGGTGCCAGACCCGCTGCCGCTGCCGCCCGGCTCCTACCAAGGCCGCGCTGGATTTCTGCCTCGCCGACGCCTTCCATCCGGGCTGCGAGATGACCTGGCCGGTGCGCCACATCGGGATGTGCCGCGCGCCGTTCCGGTTCGCCCACGCACCGGACGGCTGGGTCGAGCCGGATTTCGGCATGACCCTGACCTGTGCGCGGGCGCTCGCTCCGGATGGCTGCCTGGGACCCCAGATCGCGGGCGGCTTGACCTGCTTGATGGCCGTGCCCTGGCAATGCGACACGGCGAGCTGCCGCTCCGGCTACGCCAAGGCCTACGATCCCTAGGTGCCGACCTTCTGGCCCGCCCGGGTGCCGAACCAGGTCCTGACGCGCGAGGATTACGACATCGTCCGGGACGAACGCCGGCCGCTGGCGGAGCGGACGGCCGCCTTCGCCCGCCGGGCCGACTGGGACGCCCCGCTCGACCTCGCGGCAAGCTACACGTCGCAGATCAACACGATGATCGCGCATTGCGACAAGATGGGCGTGGTGGAAAGCCGTCCGGGCCCCGCGGATGGCGCCTTCCCGACGGTCATGGAGGTCCAGGACCTCACCGTCCCGGCAAAGCCCGGCATCCAGCTCCTGAAGCGGAATGCCGCCCCCGATTCGAAGGTGACCGACCTGTCCGACATCGACACGGTGCGGCGCCTGCCGCCGCACCGGCACCGCTGACCGGGTCGGGAGCCGCCGTGCCGACGACGGACCTCGCCGCCGACATCGTGGTGATCGGGGCCGGCCCGGCCGGCGCCGCCGCAGCGTCGCTGCTGGCCCCCTCCTGCCGCACGCTGGTGCTGGACCGGGTGGATCCCCGCACGCCGGGAGCCGCCCGCATCGGCGAGGCGCTGCCGGCGGCGGCGCGCCGGCTCTTGCGCGACATGGGCCTGTGGGAGGGATTCCTGGCCGAGGGCCACGCACCGGGTAAGCCTGGAGACCCGGTGGGCCGACCGGCCGTTCTGGAGCCGGCGGCACGGCGCATGAGTACGGGGGCGGCGTCTCAGCCGAGCTTGCCGGCCGCCGCTTCGAGCAGGCCCATCGCCTCGTCGCCGAACTTCTTGCGCCATTCCGCATAGAAGCCGCTCTTGCGCAGCTCCTCCTTGAAGGGCGCGGTGTCGACATCGTTGAAGGCGAGCCCCTTGCCCACCAGCTCCTCGCGCAACGACGCGTTGAGCCGGGCGACGTCCTTGCGCTCCTCCAGGCAGGCCGCATCGACGTTGCGGGCAAACACGTCCTTGAGGTCGGCCGGCAGCTGGTTCCAGGCGCGCCGGTTGATCAGGAACCACCAGCCGTCCCACATGTGGTTCGTCACCGAGCAGTATTTCTGCACCTCGTAGATCTTCGCGGTGTTGATGATGACCGGCGGGTTCTCCTGCCCGTCGACCACCTTGGTCTGCAGCGAGGAATACACTTCGGCGAAGTTGAGGCTGGTCGGTGCGGCACCGAGCGAGCGGAACAGCGAGGTCCACAGCGCGCTCACCGGCACCCGGATCTTGAGGCCCTGGAGGTCCTTCGGCTCCCTGATCGGCCGTACGCTGTTGGTGATCTGGCGGAAGCCGTTGTCCCAGATCTTCTCCATGACGACGAAGCCGGCCTTCTCGATCTGGCCGCGCAGGTGCTGGCCGAACGGCCCGTCCATGCCGCGCCAGACTGCGTCGTAATCCGGGAAGGCGAAGCCGAGGCCGTAGATCGACGAGGTCGGGATGATCGTCGAGAGCACGTTGACGCCCGAGAGGGCGAAGCATTCGAGCGCGCCTGAGCGCAGCTGCGAGAGCATGTCGCTCTGGCCGCCGAGCTGGTTGTTGGAGAAGATCTGCAGATCCACCCGCCCATCGGTCTGCGCCCGGATGGCGTCCGCGGCCTTGCGGGCGTGGATGTTGATCGGGTGGGTCTCGGGCACGTCGGTACCGAGCTTGAACACGAACTCCGCCGCGCGGGCGCGGCGCAGCGGAAAGGCCGAGCCGACCAGGCCGGCGCTGAGCGTGCCGGCGACCAGGGCGCGGCGCGAGAGGGGGGCGCTCGACATCGTTCCTCCTGAGGTTTTTTGGTTGGCGGCGGGGCCGCGAGGCGGGTGTTCTCGTCTTTGATCGTGATCGCAAACGTCGTCCGTGACGCCCCGTCGTCATCCTGGGGCCGCGCAGCGGAGCCCGAGATGACGACGAGACGTGTCGATGGGGGCGGTCACGCGGATCACCGCCGGCATCGTCTTCCTCACAACGCGATGATCGGCTTGATCTCCTCGAAGTTCTTCATCCGGTTGAGCGCCGTATCGACCTCGTCGAGGCTGTAGCGGTTGGTCACCATCGTGTGGAACGGCACCTCGTGCTGGTGGTTCGCCACGAATTGCAGCGCCTTCCAATAGGCCTTGGCCTGGCCGGAGAACGAGCCGAGCACCCGCAGGTTCTTCGCCACGATGGTGGAGGGCGCGATCGTCGTCGTGCCCTGGCCGAGCTGGCCGACGACGACGTAGGCGGCGCCGCGGCGGGCGAGGTCGAGGCCCTCGCCGAACGCGGCGGGGTGGCCGGTGAACTCCATCACCACGTCGGCGCCGCGCCCGTCGGTGAGGGCCCGGACCCGGTCGAGGCGCTCCGCGTGGCTCGTCGCCTCGATCGAGATCACCTCGTCGGCCCCGAAGTCCCGGGCGAGCGCCAGCCGCGCCTCCGGTGCGCCGAGGGTGACGACCCGGCGCGCGCCCGAGATCTTGGCCACCGCCGTGGCCAGCAGCCCGAGGGGGCCGGCGCCCTGCACCACCACCGTGTCGGTCGGGTCGACGCGGCCGAGGACGTCGAACGCGTTCATCACCGAGCGGAAGGCGCAGCTTGCCATGCTGGCGAGCTCGTTCGGCACGGAATCCGGCACCCTCACGCGCCCGGAATCGGGCAGCACGTAGCCGTATTCGGAGAAGCCGCCGAGCAGGTAGGGCGCGACGTCCATCCGCTCGTACATGTACTTGCGGCTGTACTGGCACAGGGTCGGCTCGCGGGCGACGGTGCAGAAGTAGCAGCGCCCGCAGGCCGTGTGGGTCCAAGTGATGCGGTCGCCGACGCGCAACGGCTGGCCGACCGAATCGCGTTCGGTTCCGGCCCCCATGGCGACGATCCGGCCGACCATCTCGTGGCCGATGATGACCGGCAGATCGACCTTGAGGGCGAGCGAGCCCTGCCAGAGATGGACGTCGGTGCCGCAGATCGAGCAGGTCTCGATCTTCGTCAGGATCGTTCCGGGCTCCAGCTCCTGCGGGACCGGCACCTCCTCGATGCAGACCGGAGCCTTGAACTCGCGCACTACGGCGGCGCGGCTGGTCTTCGGGAAGCGCATCATGACCTTTCCTCCGACCGCCCCTCGGGCGCCATCGCGAGCACGCGGCGCGCGAGCTTGAGGTGGGCGATGTCGATCATCTTTCCGTCGAGGATTGCGACGCCGGCGCCGCTACCCTCGAGCAGCCGCACCACCTCCCGCGCCCAGGCGACGCGCTCCGGCGGCGGCGTGAAGGCGGCCGTGACCGTCTCCAGCTGGCCCGGATGGATGCAGAGCTTGCCGGAGAAGCCGTCTGCCGCGGCGGCCGCGGTCTCGTCTTCGAGGCCGGCGGGATCGCGCGGATCGGGGAAGGGAGTGTCGATCGCCGCGACGCCGGCCGCGGCCGCCGCGATCAGCAGCCGGTCGCGGGCCGCCGCCACCGGCGCCGCCAGGCGGCCGTCGGGACGGCGCGGGCTGATGCCGAGATCCGCCGACAGGTCCTCGGCCCCGAAGCAGAGCGCGCGCAGGCGCGGCGACACGCCGGCATAATCCATGGTCTTGAGCGACTCCGCCGTCTCGGTCGCGAGCAGCAGCACCCCGACGGAGCCGGCCGGCACGCCGCCGGCCGCCTCCAGCACGTCGATCTGGCCGGAGAGCATCAGCAGATCGGCCGGCGAGGTGCATTTCGGCAGGAGAATCGCGGCGGGCCGCGCCGGAACGAGGGCGGCGAGGTCGCCGAGGTACCAGCCGGTTCCGCGGGAATTGATCCGTACGATCAACGCGCCCGGCCGGGCGCGGAGCACGGTGACGGCCTCGTCCCGCGCCGCCTCCTTGGCGCCGGGCGCGACGCTGTCCTCGAGGTCGAGGATGACGCCGTCGGCGCCCGATCCGACCGCCTTCTCGACCTTGCGGGGCGCGTCGGCCGGGGCGAAGAGCAGGGAGCGCAGCCTCATCTCGTGGCCTCCGTCCCGTCGAGCTCTGCGGCGATGGCGGCCTCGTCCTGCCCGAGGGAGGGAGCGAGGCGCCGGATCCGGCCGGGCGTGCGCGACAGGCGAGGGAAGGGGGCATGCATCGGCACCGCGCCATGCTCGGGATCCTCGACCTCGACGAGGACGCCGCGGCCCTTCACGTGCGGATCCTCCGCGAAGCCCGCCGGGTCGTAGACCGGGCCGACCGTGACTTCTGCGGCCTCGAAATACGCGAGGTTGTCGGCGAGGTCGCGCTCGGCGATGAAGCCGCCGACGATCGCATCGACCTCGTCGACATTGTCGAGCCGGGCGGAGTTGGTGGCGAAGCGCGGATCCGCCATCATCTCGGGCCGGCCGATGGCGGAGAACAGCCGGGCCGCCATGGCTTGCGTCGAGGCCGAGAGCGCGAGCCACTCGCCGTCCCGGGTGCGATAGACGTTGCGCGGCGCGGTGATGCTGACGCGGTTGCCGATGCGCGACGGCACCCGTCCGGTGAGCCGGTGGATCGCGGCGTCGGGCCCGAGAGTCGCGTGCAGCGGCTCGAGCAGCGACAGGTCCACCACCTGCCCGGCGCCGTCCGGCTTTTCGGCCACGCGCAGGGCCGCCAGGGTGGCGAAGGCCCCCGACAGGCCCGCCACCATGTCGGCCAGCGCCAGGTTCGGCAGGGCCGGGGGCTTGTCGGCGAACCCGTTCTTGGCCGCGAACCCGCTCATCGCCTCGATGAGCGAGCCGAAGCCCGGGCGCTGGGCGTAAGGCCCGGTCTGCCCGAACCCGCTGACCCGGACGATCACCAGCTTCGGGTTGAGCCCGAGCAGCACCTCCGGCGAGAAGCCTGCCGCCTCCATCACGCCGGGCCGGAACCCCTCGATCAGCACCTGGGCCGTCGGCACGAGCCGGCGCAAGGCGGCCTTGCCCTCAGGCTCGCGCAGGTCGAGGCGGATCGAGCGCTTGTTGCGGCCATAGACCGTCCACCAGGCCGGGATGCCGTTCTCCTGCCAGTGCCGGAGCGGATCACCCCGGTCGGGCTCGAGCTTGATCACGTCGGCGCCGAAATCGGCCAGTTGCAGGCTCAGCATGTTGCCGGCGACGAGGCGCGAGAGGTCGAGCACCCGGATTCCGCCGAGCGGCCCGTCGGCCGCGCTCGCGGCGCTCACTGGCGGCCCCGGTCGAGAACGGCGTCTCGCCACTTGCGTACCATCCGTGCCTCCCCGGCCTGTCTTGCTTGGGGATCCATCCTGTCCGAGGGAGTGGCCACGATCGAGACGGATTTTCCGGGGTGGCTATCGGAAAATCCTATGGCCGGAGGTCTTACGGGTCGGCCAGGACCGCGTTGCCCCAGGCGCCGCTCTCGACCAGGCGGCGCACCTCCGCCACCATCAGGTCGGCCACCAGGGCGGCGGGGCCGGCCAGGGGCTGGTCGGCGGCGTAGCAGAGGCCGAGAGGGCGGGTGATGGTCGGCTCGACGATGCGGATCATCGCCGGTCGCGCCGCCTCGTCGAGTCCCGAGAGCCCTGAGATCGGCAGGATGGCGGCGGCGAGCCCCGAGGCCGCGATGCGGCGCATGGTCGGCAGGCTGTCGACGTCGGCGATCACCGTGAGGGACAGGCCCTCTCGCGAAAAGGCCGCTTCCACCATCGTGCGCAGGGTGTGGGTCGGGCTCGGCATCACCAGCGGCAAGCCTGCGACCTCCCGCATGGTGATGGTGGCGGGGATATCGGCGCCGGCCTTGGTGACCAGAAACAGCTCCTCGCGCAGGATCGGCTGCACGGAAAGCCCGGGACCGGAGCGGTCGCGGTAGAGGATTGCGAGTTCGAGACGATGCTGGGCGATCAGCTCGTGCAGGTAGCCCGACAGGCTCTCGAACAGTTCCGGCCGGATGCCCGGATAATCGCGCAGGATCGTGCTCAGCAGCGGATGCGCCAGGATGGTGGCGACGCTGGTCGGCAGGCCGATCGCCACGCGCCCGATGATGGGTCCCGGCCGGGTGAGATCGGCGACTGCCCCGTCCACTTGCCGCAGGATCGTGCGGGCGTGGCGGTAGAAGCGCTGGCCCGCCTCGGTCGGCCGCACGCCCCGGGCTGTCCGGATCAGGAGTTCGTTGCGCAGGATGGCTTCGAGCTGGGCGATCTGCTGGCTCAGGGCCGGCTGCGCCACGTTGAGATGCGCTGCCGCCCGCGACAGGCTGCCCCAATCCACCGCGGCGACGAAGAAGCGGATCTGCTTCAGGGTAGGAGGGGACATGGCGGCGATCCGCTCGTCTTCTTGGCCGGTGCCGGCTGGCGGAGTGTGTTGCGATCGCAGGCGGGAAATCAACGGGTTTCGCAGCGACGACCCCGATCGCCCGATCTCTCGCCGGGTTACCGGGGGACGCCGTCCCGTTTCGTCCCTTGACGTGGGGCGGTTCGACTGTCCCGACTCGACCGGAGCGCGACCGCGGCGATCCGACGGCCGCGCCCC